>CAYPTI010000001.1:0-4119 GCA_964413525.1 uncultured bacterium
TCCCCGAACGGCGTCCTCACCCACGACGTCTGGGAGGAAGTCTGGATCCTTGAGGGGTTCCTGTACGATATCCCCCTGGATGAAACGTTCGGCGTAGGAATGTTCGCCTGCCGTCCCCCCGGGATGGAACACGGTCCCTGGAAGGCTCCGGAAGGCTGCCTCACCTTCGAGGTTCGCTACCCGGACCCTGATTCTTCTGCTTGACAAACGGCAACAGGGAGCCAAGATATGATTGGTTCATGAAGACGGTTCGTCTTGTCGTTCCGTTGGCTGATTTCACAATGTATGTGGCCGGTTGGTGAAATTGTCCTTTTTTGCTCGATATGCCATCCGCCAGTGAACAACTGAAGCGGGCATTACTCGAACCTACTTCCTTACCACGAACGGAGGAACATCATGTCCCGAACCGGTGACGAATACCTTAACGATCTTGACGATGGCCGAGACGTATTCATCAACGGCGAACGAGTGGACGACGTGACACAGCACCCCGCGTTCCGCGGGGCCGCACTCCAGATGGCCAAATTTTATGATTTCTCGGCCGATCCCGAGAACGACGTGACCTTCACCTCCCCCACCTCGGGAGAGGAGGTCAACCTCGCCTGGAAGAAACCGAAAAGTCGGGACGAACTCGAAGAGAAACGAGTTGCCATGCAGAAAGCCGCCGATTACCTGTACGGCTGGATCGGTCGCGGTCCCGATCACGTGGCCAACTCGATCACCGGGATGTCCTGCGGCTCTCAGATCTTCTCCGAACCGGACGACCAGTTCGGGGAAAACGTCGATGAATTTTACGAATTTGCCCGGGACAGGGAATTGTTCCTCCATTACGACATCATCCCCCCCAAATACGACCGCTCAAAACAGTTCGGTGAGCAGGAGGACCACCCCGCCGTGAAAGTGGTTGAGGAGCGTGACGACGGCATCGTGGTGGAGGGATCTCAGCTTCTGGCCACCAGCGGTGCCCTGTCGGACTGGCTGCTGCTCTCGAACTACGTTCCGATGCAGCCGGGGGACGAAGATTTTGCCGTGACCGCCGTGATGCCGATGAACACCGACGGATTGATGTTTGCCGCCCGGCCCAGCTTCGCGCAGGACAAACCCAGCGTCTACGACTATCCTCTGTCCACCCGGTTTGACGAGACCGACTCCCTCGCCATCTTCGACCACGTGTTCATTCCCTGGGAACGGGTCTTCGTTTATCGCAACCTCGAGGTCCAGCGCCGGAGCTTCTTCGAAGCCCCCGCTCACGTCTTCCAGAACACCCAGGCCCAGGTCAGGCTGGTCGCCAAACTCCGGTTTATTACCGGGGCCATCAAGAAAATGACTGACGTGATCAAAACCAGCCAGATTCCGCCCGTTATGACCAAACTGGGACGGATCGCCGCGCGGGCCTCCATGATCGAAGCCTTCCTGCTGGCGGCCGAAAAAACCGCCGAACCCCAGGAGGAATTCGGTGACGTATATGTCCCGAACCCCCAGTTCCTCTACAGTGCCATGTGCATGCATCCGGAAATCTACGAGGACATCATTACTCTCATGCGGGATCTTTCCGGTTCGGCCCCGATAACCATCCCCTCCAGTTATCTGGACTTTCAAAACGATGAAATTGGACCCAAAATCCGGCGGTACATCGATTCCCCGGGGGTCGACTCCGAGGATCACGTGAAGTTGATGAAATTGATCTGGGACATGATGAGTTCGGAATTCGCCGGTCGCTATCACCTGTACGAAATGTTTTACGCCGGTCCCCCGCATGTAAACCAGATGCGATGCTTTGCCAACTACGATTTCGGACCCGGCGTGGAGATGGTCGAACGGTTCCTCGACGGGTATTCCCTCGACTCGGCTTCCGACGATCTGATCGACCAAGTCACGGAACAAGCTTGAAAACCGTGGAATACTCGCACATGATGGATTCGCATGCTTGACGAAATTAATTGTTGCGGACGAGAGACATAATCCTGCGCAGGTTTCCCGAGGGTGATTGCTGTGAATGTATTTGACGATCGTCGCATCATGTGGGTTCTGGCCGTTTTCATGGTGGGCCTTCTTGCCGCTGCTCCGGCGTCCGCCAACTTCTGGGACTGGATTACCGGCGGTTCCGGCGAGGTCGATACCATTACGATTGGCGCCATTGTGCCCGCCAGCGGACCCAATGCCGAATGGGGTAGAAAAAACCGAATTGCGCTCAACATGCTCGAGGAGAGAGTGAACGAAGAGGGTGGAGTCAAGGGCCATGACGTGGAGATTAACGTCTACGACAGTCACCAGGATCCCAGCGAGGCCGCCAGCCTGGTGCGCAAAATTGCCACCGACGACATGGCCTACGGGATCTCCGGCCCGCTTACCAGCAGTGAATGTGAAGTGGCTTTCCCGATTGCCAACGAGCAGGGGATCGTCACGATCTCTCAAGCGTCCTCCAAGCCCGGGGTTGCTGCTGAAAACCGCCCCTGGGCGTTCCGCAACACCTACTCGGAAGGAAAAATGGCCAACCAGGCCATCCAGACCTGGAAGGACCGGTACGACATTGAGGACGTAGCCATTGCCTACGATCACGCGGACGCCGTTTCGACCGCTATCGGAACCGCCGTGTATCCCGCCATGCTTGAGGAGAACGACATCAACGTCGTGAACGAGGACGACATGATTACGTTCGGGACCGAGGCCATCGACCTGAGCGCCCAGGTTACTTCGCTGAAAAACATGGACGTGGACGGGATCGTAATCGGTGCCGACTACGGGGCCGCCTCGGTGATGCTGCGGGAGATGAACCGTCAGGACATGACCACCCCGGTGATTGGCGGAACTCCCCTGATTTCTCAGACCATCATCGAAGCCGCCGGTGACATCCCGACCATGGCTCCGTCCACCTTCCATCTGGGCATCGACCGTCCGGAAGTCCAGCAGTTCATCGAAGAATTCAGGGACCGGGCGGAAGAAGCCGGGCTGGAACGGACCGCTCCGACCATGTACGACGTCAACTCCTGGGACAACGCCAAGATGATCATCGATGCCATCCGCAATACCGACGTGGAACTAACCCCCGAATCGATTGAGGAGGACCGCGAGCTTGTCCGTGATTACGTCAGCGGTCTCACCGGAGATACCTTCGAGGGATTGTCCGGGTTCCAAGAGTTCAACGAGGACGGAGATGGCGTGAAGGACGTCTACATTCTGCTGACCGGTGGAGACCGGGACTCCTGGGAGTGCCTGAACTGTTAGGTCCGTCCCCCTTCCCCGGATAAACCTGAAATCTGAATGACAAGAAGCAGGGCAGTTTCCCGCTGCCCTGCTTCTTTTTTTCTTGTTAACCATTCCGAAAAACCGTCTCAACCAACCCATACCTGATTTGGCTGAGACAGAGTTACGACTGCTTCGCCGGTGCCCGTCATTCTTCCCGGACTACCGACTATGGTTTCATCGTTGAACAGGACACTCCTCCCCCTTCACTGCCCATCAACATCTTCAACCCATCGGACAGGAAGGACTGAATTGTAACGGGAGAAGCTGTTACCGGAGGCATACGACCGACAGGTGAACCGTAGCGATGCTCAACAATTGATACCGCAGGACTCGACAGCCATTGTAATCGGCGCCGGTTCAATGGTTGTAGAAACCAAGTTCGTATCATAGCCCGGTTAAAATCCTGGTAGGGGAGGGAAAAAATGGAGCCGGGGATGGGAGTCGAACCCACGACCTGCTCATTACGAGTGAGCCGCTCTGCCGCTGAGCTACCCCGGCGACGGCCAGCTATTGTAACCCGAAGCCTCCCCGGCACCAATACGACGATTCTATGGCGATTTTGTCCGGGGGAATGACCTAAGGATGAAAACCACGTATCGAGCTTACGGGACCCACGACAGACTGGCTAACCTAACCAAGAAGCCCATTTTTCGACAACCATGTACCGACACGTTTGAAGGCAGAGAACCGATAAGGTTAAAACAATAATAGACGACGAAAGCCTCTCCCCCGATACATTAGGAAAACGATACACTCGGAAAAATAGAACTAAAACTGGAACAAAAGGTTCGCCCGACCGGCGGCGTAATCTTCTCCCGCCCGGCCTACCAGATGGACGTCAAGCAATCGATTCATACGAGCTCTCAAACCGAT
>CAYPTI010000001.1:4219-24030 GCA_964413525.1 uncultured bacterium
CGATGGAGTTGAAAGGAAGCCTCGACTCGATTCCTCCAGCTTCCATTGAGTCCAACGGTTGCGGTCTCCTGCTCCAAACGGAAGGAACCCGTATCGTTTTCCAGATCGGTCCGCAGGACGGTGCCCCCCAAACTCACGTCAAGTGAGTGTTCGGAATCAACCGTGGGAACCACGGCAGCCTCTCCGACCGACGACGATACGGCAAAAAAAACGAAGAATGTCACCATCAATGAAAAGTAACTTGATCTGATCAGAGAATTATAAAACTTCACGAAACTTCACTTCCAAATCCTTAACAAAAAAGTCGATAAGTTCGAGTACCTGACTTTTTCATACGTATCATCCAACGTCAACCACCTGAAACGGTACCCTGTTTACCAACCGTAAATACCCGACAATTAACAGACATAACTAAGTATATTTAAAGAAAATTCACTAATGAAATAATAACTTGTTTTGGATCTAACAATTTACTAACCTCTACTGTTATTAGTGAGAAGACCTTCCGTAATCCTCAGGACCAGACGTTTTTCTGAAAAAAGTTCTCAACTGGTTCACCGGTACTAATTCTCTATAAACTCCTTCAGGTCGCGGCCGGCGTCGGAGGAGCGGATCGTCTCCATGGCTTCGTTCTGGATCTGGCGGACCCGTTCACGGGTCAGGTCGATCTCCTCCCCGACTTCCTCCAGGGTCATCTCCTCGTGGCCCATTAGGCCGTACCGCCGGACGAAGACGAACAATTCCCGATCCGACAGCCGGGTGAGCAGAGCCTCCCGGAGTCGGCGGCGCAGAAAATGCCGCTCCACCTCCCGCTCGGTGTCGATGGTGTCACGGGACGCGATCAGCTGCTTCAGCATGGTGCCCTCCCCGTCCCCGACCGGGGTCTCCAGCGAGGTCGGGGTGGAGCGGTGACGCTTGATGTGGATGGCTTTCTCGTAGTCAATGTTTAATTCATCAGCAATCTCCATCACGTGAGGTTCCCGGCCGAGATCCTGGACCAACTCGGATCGCTTGCGGTTCCACCGGCGCAGTAAGTCGTTCATGTACACGGGGAGCCGGATGGTCCGACCCTTGTTGGAGATGGCCCGGAGGATCGACTGCCGGATCCACCACGCCGCGTAGGTGCTGAACCGGTAGCCCTTGCGGTAGTCGAACCGATCCACGGCCTTCATGAGCCCGAGGTTCCCTTCGTTGATCAAATCCTCCAGGCCGAGGCCGGAGTGGCGGTATTTCTTGGCAAGACTGACGACGAGCCGGAGGTTGGACTCCACCATCCGGGCGTGAGCCTCAAAGTAACGATCACGAAGCCGGTTCAACCGGCTCATCACGCCCCCGAGCCGGGGGCCCGTGATCCCCTGCTCCCGGAGAAGCCGTCGAATGTCCTCCGGATCGGGCAGCTCAAACAGAACGTCCTTCGTTTCCTCGTCGATTTCTTGATCCTCGCTCAGCGAGTCCAGGTCCTGAAAGGCTTCCCGGATGGTCCGGGACAGTTCGATCTCCTCCTCGTGATCCAGCAGGTCGTAGCGAGAAATTTCGTCGAAATAAATGCTCAGGGACGTCTTCTCGGTCCGGGGCGGGGATTCGTCCGGCCGGGCTTCCGAGACGGTGATCCCCTCCTCTTCAAGCAACCGGAAAACCTCATGGCGGGACAGATCGTGGTCAGCAAGAAACCCGGTGACGCGATCCAGCGAGAGGGTGTCCTGTTTCACCCGGGCCCGTTTCAGCAGCGGTTGGATTCGGGTCCGGAGGTCGTTCAAGGAGTCTCCCCGAGGTAGCTGGTGGGGTCCCTGGGTTCCCGTTCCTGCCGAATCTCCAGGTAGCAGGTCGGCTCGGAGACAAAGCCGGTGGATCCGATGGGACCCAGGGCCTGACCGCGGGACACTTCCTGTTCCGCCTCGACGTCAAGCCCGTCAAGGTGAGCGTAGACGCTGTAGAACTGGTTGGGGTGGCGGAGGATCACGATGTTGCCGAGCGATTCGATCCGGTCCACCTGGCCGGCAAACTGGACGTGACCCGCCTCCACGGCAAGGACATCGCCTGGACCGTCGGGGCGAATGCGGATGCCCTGGCGGGCCGGATCGCCGTCCGAGGCGCCGAAGGACTCAACGATTTCCCCCTGGCAGGGCCAGACGGGATCAAACCCGTTGGACGACGACGTCTCGTTGGGGGGATCGGGGGAAGGAGAATCGGATTCGGAACCGGACGAGTCGTTGTCCGATGCGGAGACGGTCCGCTGTTCGGAAACGCCGGGGATGAGCAATCGTTGTCCGGGGGTGAGCTGGGAAGGGTCCTGAATGTCATTGACCCGGAGAAGGACAGCAACGTCGACATCGTAGGCCTGGGCGATGGCCCAGGCGGTCTGACCGGGCCGGACCTGGTGATAGACACCCTGCTGAACGGCACATCCGGCAAGCAACATAAACCCGGCGAGGAGTCCCGTCGCGAGGAGGATGGACCCCGGTTGCCCTTCAAACCATGATGGCATCATACATCTCCTGATGGTCCACGGTATGTCCAAA
The DNA here is from genome assembly GCA_964413525.1 of uncultured bacterium. Taxonomy (GTDB): domain Bacteria; phylum T1Sed10-126; class T1Sed10-126; order T1Sed10-126; family CAYPTI01; genus CAYPTI01. The sequence continues at coordinate 6,739 of CAYPTI010000001.1, forward strand.
CCCCGAACCACGAGTCACCGGATTTATTCGTCTTCCGTGTCCCCCTGCTCCATGGTCGTCTCTCCGTCGGTTTCATCGAGTTCCTGCTCGAGGGATTCCACCGGTTCCTCGACGGCGGCTTCGTCAATATCCTGTTCGAAGAAATCACGAATCTGAGGGCCGAGGGCCATCATGACCGCGATGATAATGATCCCGATGAGGGCGATGATCAGGCCATACTCGACCAAGCCCTGCCCCTCCTCCGACTCCGGTCGCGGTGCGTCACCGAATCGATCCAATAGCGTCACCTCCGTGGATGTAGAAAGTACGGTAGCAAATGAAGGATACCCCGTCAAAAGTCGCCGGTCTTACCCACGCACCATTAGGGTCGATGATTGACGGCTGTTTAGCTACCCTCCACTACCCATGACGACGCCAATGGAGCAACTCCGGTCCCTTCCCGACGGCCCCGAACAACAACCCCTCCTGTCCTACCTGCGCGGGTTCCGCAACCCCGAGGCGGTGGCCCGGGAGGTCCTCACCCTAATGGATCTGGACGATCCCTACGTGGCTCCCCCGGACCAATTCTACGCCGACCCCGGGGACTACCGGTTCGAGACCTGGGAGTACTACGTCAACGCCCGATCCATCCACGAATCCGACGAAGGGCGCCTGCTCTGTCTCCCCCCGGGTTCGAACCGGTTCCAGACCTACCGGGACGTCGCCCCGACCATCATCAACGATCAAATCGAGACCAACTTCCCCCACCTGCAGACGGAACTGGCCAACCGCCCGAACCTGCTGTTCCCCGGCGTGTTCTACCCGCAGGAGATCAACCTGCTCAACATGGAGATGATCTCCCTCCATCACGGGACCAACTACGTCGTCCGGGCGGACCTCGACCTGGAGGGCCGGGAGCAACCCCAGACGGTGGTTCTGAAGCCGGCTCCGATGGGAGTCGAAGCCATCGTTACCAGCATGCTGGACGAGCTGAACCGCCGGATGCCGGCCGAACTCCGCGGCGACGTGGGTCCGATCCGGGTCCCCTCCATCGTCTCGGTCGGCGACCGGTACGGAATTCTCGAATACGTCTCCGGGGACAACGGAGTCGAACTGCTCCCGGACGGGATCCAGACCGGATCGATCCACCGGTTGAAGGCCAACGAATACCCCGATGAACTGGACCTATCCCGGCAAGGACTGCTGGACCTGGCCGGGGAGTTCGCCAAGCAGGCGGCGGTGGCCTATTACCTCCGGCAGTACGATCGGAAACCGGACCAGATGCTGTTCCACGCCCGTGGGAACGGCCGGTACGAGGTGACCCATATCGATTTTGGCCGGGCGGTGAAGAAGAACTTCGCCCTCCCCTGGAAACGGTACTACGCCACCGACCGGGCTCCCCTGCTGTTCGAGGACCACCAGATCCCCTACTTCGAGGCGGCGGCCTGCATGATCTTCCTGCCCCACTTCATCCCCCGGGAACTGGCCGGCGACGTGCCCGCCTACGAGGGGGTCCTGCGGGACCGGATGGAGGACGCCTTCGTCCGCCTGGCGACGTTCTTCCGCAACAACCACCACGTGATCGAACAGCATCTGCAGTATTTGGTGGGGGAAAAAACACAGTTCGATCCGAAGGAAGTTGAAAACCAGAACATCCAGCCGGAGGACGTGGAGGAAGTCTCACGGGCCCTGAGATCGCTGGAGCCGTCCCCCGAGGATGTGTTCCAAACCGCGCTCAACCTCTGCCGGAGGGAACGGGACGGCACCACCCCCACCGAATCGGTCGAACCGGACGGCGACCTGTACCGCAGACTGGCGCGGCCCGGGGGAGCCCGGCGGCGGCTGGCCTCCACGGCGACGGAGCCCCATCCCTACCGACTGCTGGATTACAAACGAGGCGGAAGCATCGAGTACGACCGCAACAACCAGGTCCTGACCCTGCGGTCCGGAACCCAACCTCAGACGGTGCTGGACCGGCTGGAGGAATATTACTCCCCTCAGCTGGCCGAGTTCATCCGGTCCTTCGGGACCCTGCCGGCCGGGGTCGTGGTCAAAGTGCTGCCGGACGGCCGGTCGGAGGTCCGCTACCCGGAAGGCGGGGTGAGGAAGGACATCCAATTTCCCGAGGACGCCCTGCGGGAGGTTCGCCAGGTGGCCGGCGGGTTCGCCGCCCCCGCTCACGTGCGGGAATTCATTGAACAATTCCACCGCCGGCGGCGGGTGGAACCGGACGCGGACCTCATGGAACAGGAGACCGAACGGCAGACCATCGTGTTCGACTACGAACTGGAGGGTCGGGAGATCCTCCAGTGTTACCAGAAGACCCTGGACACCGACCGATCCCGGGAGGCCTTCCAGGAGGTCATCGATCAAATCCTGAGCAACGACGATTACCTGGCCGACAAGGATCCCTACAAAAGCATCAACAACCTGGTGGCCGGGGCGGCTCACAAGTACGGGTTCCTCCGACCGCTGGGCGCCGAAGACGAACCCGACGGCCACGACCTGGGAGACCTGTACGGGCGGGTCTTCCAACTCTACAACGAGGAACTCCCCACGGAACACTTCCCGGACCAGCCCTCCCATCACATCCTGCACGCCCGGTGCATGCTCAAGCTGGGCGAATACTACGGGGACCGGATGGACATCACGGGAGCCCGGCGCAGCCTGCTGAGGGCGGCGATCCTGCTCCACGATCTCAACCTGCTGGACGCCGAGTTCTGCCAGTTGCTGTCGGAACCGAACGGACGGCTGGACCGACGAATTCTCGAGACCTACCTGAAACAGCACAACCTCCTGACGGTGGAAAACCTCCGTCAACTTCAGGACGACGGCCGGCTGCCGCTGCCCGGCTCACTGGACAATGAGACCCTCCGGGACCTGCTGGAACACCACCACCGGCCCGATCACCTCACCGATCAAAATGACCGTCTCCCCCAGATCCTCCACGTGGTGGACACCCTGGCGGTGTTCGCCGATCAGACCCGGCCGGCCCACTGGAACCGCGGCTACCTGCGGTTCCGGGACCTCGGTCCCCAGTGGCTGCACGCCCAGCGAGATCGTGACCTCATCGACGAACCGGTCCACCGGATCGGACAGGAACTGTTCGAAGACGGAGCCGAAGACATGATCCGGGAAATCGATCAGGAGGCGGGTCTGTTCTCGGTGTTCCACAACGGGGTCGAACTGGCCGGCTCCCTCAACCAGGGTCTGGATCCCCAGAACCCCGGACTGCTGGAGGAGCTTCGCCGACGCCACGGTGCCACCACGGTGGACCGGATCTGGAACCGGGTGCTGCGGTCCTTCCTGCCGGTGGAGGACAAGCTGCGGTTGATCCGGCGGATGGACGATCTGGCGCCGCTGTTCGAACGACACGAGCTGGAAGAATACGCCTTCATCAACTGCAGTCCCCGGCCCGTCCAGCGGGCGGTGCGGTTGATCCGGGAACACCTGGAGGAAGACCGACTCGTGATCCTGGTGGGCCTGTTCCCCCAGGTCACCCGAACCTACCGGCGGTTCCTGGACGACCACGGACGGCAGTCCGGGGACCGGCTGAACCGGATCGTCGTGATCGCCGGTCTACGGCGACTCCAGTTCTTGCGCCACTCCTACCCCTTCGAGGCGGAATTCACCCGCCCGTTCCACCGGATCATCCGCCAGTACCGTCAGGAGGAGGGCATCGAACACGACCTCTGCATGATCCCGTTCTTCGAGTTCGAAAAACACTACGCCCCGGGGGAGGAGGCGCCGGTCCGGATCCGGGAACTGGAAAAAGCCTCCGAACTGGAGGAATTCACGGTCCCCGAATCCGTCCGGGAGGAAGGGGTTCGCTACCGGCACTGGAAGCGGAACCAGCCTCCCTTCGCCATCGATGAACTGGAACGGGAACGGTTCCGAAGAATTTTGCTGTCCCGGTTCACCAACCGGGACGTGCTTCACTTTTACAACCAGACCATCGACGATCGACCCACCGTTCAGCAGGCCCTGAAGGAAGGACTCGGCGCCCTGCGGGAGAACCCGAATTACCTGTCCGAACGGCGGTCCCGGTACCAGCTGCACGAACTGGTCCGGTCCCTCAGTCAGATCCACTTCTTCGGCAGCGAGGAACCCAGGGCCGTGGAGCGGATTCGATCCCTCCTCAACCGGGAGGCCGACGGCGATCTGCTCCCCCAGACCCTGGACCTCCTGCGTTCCTACGGAGCCGACCTGAATTTCTTCCAGAATACCCTGGGGCTGGCGGCGGAGATCCTCACCCGGCTGACCGAGCCGCTGGACGTCGACCTGCCGGCCCTGATCTTCACCACCGTGGCCAGCGGGATCTTCAGCCAGGACGAGGACATCAAGGACTACCTGCTGTCCCCCGAGGACATCTCCTACAACCGGTCCGTCCGGCGGCGGGTGATCTCCCACAGCGTGCCGATCGTGGAGATGGTCCAGGAGACCGAGGCCTTCCAGTCACTCTCCCCCGAACGGCAGAAACGCGTCACCGGTCTGCTCGAGGGAGCCGAACCCCCGGTGGAGTACGGGCTCGTCCAGACCGCCCTGTACCTGGCCTTCTACATCGACCGGAGCCGGGTCGAAAACTGGGAACGGGGGCGCCACATCATCCGGCGGCGGGACATCCTGAGCCTGCTACCTCCGCTGGAGGAAATGCTTCCCCGGCACATCTCGGAACAGGCCAGCCGGGCGGTCATCGAACGGACCGAAGATCTCGTCCGCACCGAAGGAACCGGCCTGTTCAACCGGCTGTCCCGTCCAAGCTACGCCTACATCTACCTCTACAACGCCCTCTCCCTGGCCTCGGATTTGCGCTACGGACTGTTCCAGGGGGGACAGAATTCCCTCCAGAACATCCGGCTGCTGTTCGGGGTGGAACGGACCAACCTCCTGCTGGAGGGGATTTATGACTCGGACGTCTCGGTTCGGGAGGCGGTGAAGATCTGTCGAAAGCTCCGGCCGCTCGCCGCCGCCCTGCGGCATCACCCCGAGAACCCCGACAGCCTGACTTTCCTGAACGTGGAACGACCCGGCACCTGGCACCTGGCCCTGGACCGGGAGACCCCCGCCTCCCACTACCTCCTGGTGGGGGATTTCGTCAATTCGGTGAAGTTCTGGCGCAACCTGAAGGAGAATCAACCCGAGGAAACGGACCGCTGCTACGTCCTGGTCGGTCCGGACTATCCCCTCCTGATCAAGGAGACCTCCCTGGCCTACACGGACTACCTCCGGCAGCAGGTGGGGACCTTCCGCTCCGATCAACAACCGGTGGGTCGGTACATGCTGATGCCGGCCCGGGCCCTGCTGGAGGAGGCTCCTCCGCCGCCCGAACCGGTGCTGCTGTCCTACCGGAACAAACCGGCCGGGCTGTTCATCAACGCCTGGCTGACGTTGTTTGATCTGTAAATACAGTCAGTAGTCCGTGGTCGAAGGTCGGTAGTCAAAAAGACTCGAAAGAAGACGGAAGCAAATATCCGTCGAGGAGCATCAGGTCTCGGGTGAAAAACTTTCAGTGAACAACGTAATTCAAAGCCCAAAAACAGGTGGACACAGCGCCAGAAAATTTCAAGAAAACAAAATTACACAACGGACGAGTATATGCATGGATTGCAAGAGCGGAGTCTTGCAATGACGAAAACATGATGGGTTCCGAAAATTAATAGTGTAAGAACAAGAGACCATGGTTACCCGGCACTATGGAACCCCGGTCAAAATGTAAATCTTGGACGAACGGCGAGGGGATAGATGTCGGGATGGCTATCGATCTTCTCCGACAGTTTCTTCCACCAGGTCGGAGGCCAGGTCGTTCAAGTCGTCCAGATCCAGGCCGCCCATGGACTGACGGGGAACGGACCGGCCGGAAAATATCCGATCCTGCCGGGGGATCCAGGCATTGGGCAGATCGGATTCCTCCCGGAGAAGCCGGTGTACCTCCCGGGGAGACCGGTCGGATTCGGTGATCAGGACCAGTTCCTCCCCCTCCGGACCGGTGACTCCGGTCACCGCCGTCTCGGGCGGATCCCCGTCGTCCCCGCTCAGCAACGCCTCCGCCCGTTCCTCGACGGTTTGATGGGATATCATCTCGCCTCCCCGCTTGGTGAATCGCCGGTACCGTCCCACCACGTGGAGAAATCCGTCCTCGTCCAGCCGGCCGCGGTCCCCGGTGGACCACCACTTGCCCGGCGGAGATTCGTCCAGGTAGCCGATCATTCGGTTCGGGCCGCGAGTCTCAATTTCCCCCGGTTGATCAAACGGCAGCGGTTCGCCCGTCTCCCGATCGACAATCCGGAGGGCCACGCCGGGCAACGCCCGGCCCACCGATCCACGGCGAATCCCCTCCTGAACCCCTTCCCACATCTCGATGTCGGGAACGTTGACCGCAACCCCGGGCGTCATCTCCGTCAGTCCGTAACCGTTCAACAGCGGGGTCCCGACCCGGTCTTCAAACCGGTCGGCCAGCGGGTCCGGGAGCGGTTCGCTGCCGGTCAGCAGCCGATCCATGGATTCAAACAGATCGGGTCCCTCCCGCTTCAGCAGCAGGTCGTAAAGGTCCGGGACCCCCACCATCACCTCGGCGCCGTTCCGCTCAATCAGCTCCCGGATCGAAGCCGTATCGGTGGGATCGTGGTGGTACAGGGCCCGGCAGTACCCAAGCGCCGGTCCCCAGACCCCGGCCACGTATCCAAACGAATGATAGAACGGCAAAAGCAGGACGGTCCGTACCCCGGGACCCAGGTCGAACACCCGCTGCAGACCCGAGAGGTTGGACAGCAGGTTGAGTCCGGAGACCCGAACCCCCTTCGGCTCCCCGGTCGTGCCGCTCGTGAACACCACGGTGTGTTCCTGTGTCGGATCGGAAAGTCCCCCCAACCTCCGGAGCAGCAGGCCGGTGGGAAGCAGACAAAGCCCGGCGGCACGTACGCGATCCGGCCAGCCGACCTCCCGCCGGATGTCGGTCAGGTCGATCACGTCCCGCTCAAGGTCAAAATCAAGCCGGTCCAGGACCTCGGGCACGGTCACGATCCGATCGATTTGAGCCCGATCGAGGCAGGATTTAAATTCTCGTTCCGGCAACCGGGGGTTCAGGTTGACGGCCGACCGACCGGTCAGGTTCAGGGCCAGGTTGACGGTCATGGCCGGAACGGAGGGCGGCAGCATAACCCCTGCCCGCCGGCCGTCCCCGGCAAGCCGGTCGGAGAGCTTTTGAGCCAGGGCCACGGTGGAAATCAGCACGGATCCCCGCCGGGGACGTTCTCCAGTGAATCCGTCCCGGCCCACCGGTTCGTAAAACCGGCGCCGGAAGGTCCGGACAAACCGGACCAGCGGAGCGGGGCCGGACTCCAGCCGGGACCGCCGGGCACGGCCCTGGAGCACCTGGAGGTTCCGGTAGACCTCTTCTCTGGATCGGGGAGGTTCAATCGGCTCCCCGAACCAGACGAAGACCGGTTGCAGCAGTTTCCGGGGCCATTTCCAGAGGATTGAACCCTTCGCGTAGGTCCACCATCGACCCCACAGGTTGTCGAGGTACACCGGGACCACCCGGATGTCGGAATTTTCAATGAACCGGCGGATCCCGGGACGGATCCCCAGCAGTTGACCGTTGCGGGAAATTTCCCCCTCGGGGAAAATCACCACCACTTCCCCGTTCTTGAGCTGGCGTTCCATCTCCTCCAGGGCGGCTCCGGTCTGCCGGGGACGGCGGGGATCGATCGGAATGGTTTTCATAAACCGGAGACACCAGCCGAGGATCGGGACGTCGTGGTAGTGGCCGTGGATCACGTAGCGGGGGAGCCGGTGGAAGGCCATCCCGATAAACCACCAGTCCAGGTAGGAGACGTGGTTGGAAAGGATCAGGGCTCCTTCCCCGGATCCGTTCTCCGCCTGCAAGCGATCAATTTCTCCCCGGAACCGCATCCGGTAGATGATTCTCCCGACCGCCACGAGCAAACAGCGGACGGCACGGCGGAAGAACTTCGGATGGGCGAAGGGCAACAGGACCGAAAGGAGGATGAGTCCCCAGCCCAATCCCGCCATGATCCCCCGGGCGCTCCAGCCGTAGGTCCCCACCAGGAGATAATACGACCCGGAGGAAAGGATCATGCCCGCGAACGTGAAGATGTTGGCCGTGGCCAGGACTTCCCCCTTGAGTTCGGGATCGGGATGCTCCTGGAGAGCGGTGAGCAGCGGGAGCAGGTACAACCCTCCAAAAACACCGCCGACAAACAGCAGGATCCCCGCGGAGGTGGCATCAACCGGGTTGGTCAGCAGAACGAGGCAGATCCCCATCCCGGCGGCACCGGGCAGAGCCAGTCCCACCTCGACGCCCTCTCCCGACCACCAGCCGGCCAGCAGACATCCGATCGCCATGCCCATCCCGGTGACCACCACCAGCAGGCTGGTGTCCCGGTAGCCAAGGGCCAGGGTGTCCATGCCGTAGACGTTTAAATTCAAGGTCAGGATCGTGCCGGCGAACCAGGCCAGGGCGAAGCCGAGCACGCAGACGAAGAGGAACCGGTCGGTGCCGATCCAGCGCATGTTGTCGGAGAAATGGCGGAACGGGTTCCAGTCGAAGGACCGGTCGGGATCGGCCGGGGCCAGCGGTTCAATAAGGTAGGTGACGAGCCAGCCCACCACGGCCAGGACAAGGAGGATGGATGCGATGATCCAGCGCCGGTCCGCGTACCACTGGAGGAGGATCCCGGCCATGGCGGTACCGAACATGATCGCAACGTAGGTGGTCATCTGGATGATTCCGTTGCCGGCCGAAAGCCGGTTTACCGGCAGAAGTTCGGGCAGAATGCCGTACTTCGACGGACTGAAAAAACTGCTCTGGGTAGCCATCAACAAAAGGGAAACCAGGATTAGCGGAAGGCTATCGATCCAGATGCCCCAGCCGGCCAGGAGCATGACGGCGATCTCGAAGGCCTTGCAGACCACGATGACGGTTCGTTTGCTGTAACGATCCGCCATTTGACCGGCCCAGACCGAAAAGAGCAAAAACGGCATCGCGAACAGGGCCGTGGCGGCGGCCTGGCTCTCGTACCCGACCACTCCGCCGGAGTCCAGCGCTTCCGCCACCACCAGAAGGAGAAAGATTTGTTTCAGCGCGTTGTCGTTCAGGGCGGCCAGAAACTGAGCCAGGGTGAGGGAGGCAAAACTCCGATCCAGCAACACCTCGATGAACCGTTTCATCGAACGGGCACGTTACCCGCCAGACAGCCACCCTGCCCGGCCGGCGAAACGACCTCATCCCGGAACCGGTTCATTTGACGAGGGCGTCCTCCAGGGTCTGGTAGTACGCGAAGTACCCCCGGACCAGACCCCAGATCCCCACGGCGAGGATCGCCCCCGTGACCAGGGATTCCGGAGGGACGCTGACGCCGGCGACAAACTCCATCAGCCGGAACAGGAAGGGACCGGTTTCAATCCCCGTTCCCGACCAGGCCACGGAGGGAGCCCCCACCGCGGCGAACAGTCCGACGACGTGGGAGGATACCGGCCTGCCCCGCTTGCGGGCCCGATCGAACACGTAACCGATGAACCCGGTGAAGAACGGAATCATGAACAGAACCGCCAGCAACAGACCGTGGAGGATGAGGGAGTCCCGCATAACGCTCCATTCCTTTCAAACCGTTGGATGATGGTCCTCAGAGAATTGGAACCGTCCGCATCATTTAACCACATCGAGGGAATCGAGGCGAACGGCTCAGGGACCGCCGGGAAAATCAAAGCCGATGCCTACCGCCGATCAAAAGGATTTCCCCGTTGGGGCGACTCCTCCGAACGGGACCCCTTCGCCGGGAATGGTCAAACGGGGGCCGGGTCGCCGGCCGAGGAATCCGCCGTCTCCAGGGCCGCCCGGTGGAGCAGGGCATGACGACGGGCCAGACGGTCCTCGTCCTTCTGGTACCCGCCCCCGATCACGGCTGCGACCGGGACGCCCCGGGAACGGAAGGAGTCGAGAACCCGTCGATCCCGTTCGAGCACTCCCCGATCGGTCAGGTTGAGGTGACCGAGCCGGTCCTCACGGTGGACGTCGACCCCGGCGTCGTAGAGCACCAGATCGTAGCCGTCCAGCGGACGCAGGTGATCCAGCGTCTCGGCGAGGGTATTAAGGTACCGTTCGTCGCCGGAACCCCGGGGTATCTCGACGTCCAGGTCGGAGGTGGCTTTGTCAAACGGATAATTTTCCTTCGTGTGAAGGGATACGGTCGTCACGTCCTCCCGGCCGGCGAAAATACGGGCCGTTCCGTCCCCCTGGTGAACGTCACAGTCAAAAATCAAAACCCGGTCGACCGACGACCGGTCAAGGACCGTATCGGCCGCCACGGCCAGGTCGTTGAGGATGCAGAACCCGGCTCCTCCGTTCCGGCCCGCGTGGTGGGTTCCACCGGCGGTGCTGCAGGCCAGTCCCTTCTCAAGGGCCTGAAACACGGTCTCGACGGTGCCCCCGGCCGCCCTAAGAGTCCGACGGACCAGCCCTTGGCTCCAGGGCAGGCCGATGGTGCGCTCCTCGCGAGCGGAAAGACTCCCGGAAAGAAAACGGTTCACGTACGCCGGTTCGTGAACCCGGTGGAGGTCCCGACGGGAAACCGGAGTGGGACGGACAAAGGATTGATCCGGAACCATCCCCACGGCCTCGAGGTACTCGGCCAGCAGGCCGAATTTTCGCATGGGAAACCGGTGATCCGGCGGCAGTGGATTAACGAATTCCGCATGGCTGACGAACGAGACGGAGGACATCTCCGGGACCGTCCTCTCCGAATTTAAACCCGTTTGAGGCCGTTTCCACACATAATTCGAAACACAATCGGGTCCGTTTCCTACGTATTAAACCATTTGGTCGGGACGATGTTCCACGTGGTTCCCCGAACAACCTGATTCTCTCCGTGGCCGTGATAGGATGTCCGTCTGGGAACCCCGCAATAACAACAAAGGAGCCGGCCCGATGTCACCGCTGTATTCGATCCAGTCGAACCTCCCAATTTTCAACTGGAACGTTCATCTCTGCCCGGGTGCAACCCGGGAGGACCGCAGGAACTCATCATGAAGTCCGATCAGATCGTCGTCACCCGGGAAGATGTTGAATCCCTGAAGGCGGACGGGATCCTTCGGTGTCTCCCCCGGGAACGGTTCGTGGAGGAACTTCGGAAACACCTCGAGGACCTGCCGGCCGGGGAAGGCGTCACCGCCCGGGCGCTGCTGAAGCAAATCACCGAACCGGAGGCCGGCATGGCGGTCCAGACGGTCGCCCCGGAGTGCCGGGTCGGCTCGATCACCTGGGTGGCGCTGGAGGATCCGGGGACCGCCCCGGTCGAGGAGACCCTTCACCGTCAGCTCAAAATGGGACTGCAGTACTTAGAGGGGGAATCCGAGAAGGTGATCCTGATCGATCGAACCGCCGGCCTGGAGGACTACGAATTCGTGGAGAACGGAGTCGCGGTATGGAAACGAGTCCTGGAGACCTTCCCCACCGGCACCATCACCCGGGCCCGGATCGTGGGGTAACCTCCGGCACCGCCGGCAGGACTCACTTGGCCGTTAACGGTCACCCACTTACTTCCTCGATGCACTCCGGCTGATCAAACGACGGGCTGTTCACCCGGTCGGAAACCCGTCGAACCGACAGACCCGACTCCCCCCGCAGGAGGTCCTCCTTCAGCTCGTTCCCAGAGATTTCTCGGTCGAGCCATCCGTCAAGATCATCCTCCCGCAACAGGACCGGCATTCGGTGGTGGATGTCCCGCACGGAACCGTCGGCGGGCCGGGTGAGGATGGTGCAGGAATACAGGGTGGATCCGTCCCCCTGCCAGCGTTCCCACAACCCCGCCAGGGCCAGCGGTTCGTCGCTCGGGGAGTCAAAAAAATATGGGTGGGACTCCTCCGTCCATTCATAAAACCCGGAGGCCGGGATCAGACACCGACGGCGATCAAGGGCCTTGCGGAAGGAAGGTTTTTCGTCGGCGGTTTCCAGCCGAGCGTTGATCAGGTTGGTTCCGAACCGTTCCGGATCGTCGGCCCAGGAGGGAACTAATCCCCAGCGGAACCGCCGGGCCGTGCGCTGTTGCTTCTCGGGATGCTTCCCCACGACCGGCACATCCTCACCGGGAGGTAGGTTATAACGCGGGGACCAATCGGGAGCTTCGGACAGATCGAACGCCTCCCGAATTTCTTCCGGCGGGTGGAACAGACCGTAACGTCCACACATCCGAATCGTCCTTTCCTCCGAGTGTTTTCAGCCGCAGGGCGGGTTGGCCCGGTTCATCCGACCTACGCCAACCCAATTGTACAGCCGGTCCGCGGTCCCTAAAATCCACCCAACTCTGGAAAAGAAACGGGTGAACCGATTTGACGGAACCCCGCTGGTGGATCTACCGGGAGGAGGAAGTCTCGGAGCGGCCCTACACCCGGGAGGAGTTGGGAGAGCTGGATCTGGTCCCCTCCACCCTGCTCTGTCGGGAGGGGGAAGAGGAGTGGAACTCGCTCGAGGACATCGAGGAACTCGAATTCCGAACGGAGTCCGACGGCGACGACTTTCCTCCGCTGACGATGCCGGAGGAGTACGCGGACCGGGTCGACCGGGAGGTCACCCCGGATCGTCTTCACGAGGAAGGCCTGTACGTAACCGGGCTGGACTCCACGGATCAGGGATATTCCCTGACGTTCAACGGATCGATCACAATCCACGGAGTCCAAATCGAAGACGGCACGGTGCGGTGGCCGCGGGAGAAGGAGGACTCCGAGTACCCGCTGGTAAAAATCCACCAGCCTGAACTTGAACAGGCCATTGCCGGGACGATCGAATCCGGATCCGTCCACGAGGGGGAACCGGACCTTCCGGCCGTAACCGTCGCCCGGTTCAATCCCTACGAAAGCGGTCAGCTAAAGGGGTTCTTCGACCTCTCGGTCCAGGATGTGCTTGTGATCAAGGGCTTCAAGCTGATGGAATCCAACGACGGGGACGGGTACTGGGTGGGGGTCCCCTCGATCAACCGGGGGGGCGACTGGATCGATCAGGTAGAGGTCGCGAAGGAACTGAAACAGACCCTTTCCACCCTCGCCGAAGCGGAGCTGGGGGGCTAACCCCGGCCGCTTATCTCCGCTCAGTCGGGATCAAATTCAAGCGCGAGGGAATTGATGCAGTAGCGTAATCCGGTGGGGTCGGGACCGTCCTCAAACACGTGTCCAAGGTGACCCCCGCAGCGGGAGCAGACCGCCTCCGTGCGCCGCATCCCCAGGCTGCCGTCGGAGCGTTCTTCCACGGCGTCCTCCTCCATCGGGCGGGTAAAACTGGGCCACCCGGTGCCCGACTTGAACTTGTCATCGGTGTGAAACAGTGATTGGCCGCACCCCGCGCAGACAAAGCTTCCCTCACGATCCCATTTGACGTATTTTCCGCTGTGAGGTTGTTCCGTCCCCGCTTCCCGAAGAATTTGGTAGCGCTCCGGGGAGAGGCGCTGTTTCCACTCCTCCTCGGTTGAGGGCAATTCACTCACGCTGAGTCCTCCTCCCCGTTTTCCATCAGTTCCTCGAGCCGGCGGAGTTCATCAAACAGCTGTTGAACCTGGGCTCGTTCGTCGGAATTGTCGGTAAGGTCCTCCGGCGTGTATTCGGCATGGTGCTCGACGATGAGGTTGTTGAGGGATTCGACCTGATCGCGGTTCCCCTGGTGGATGTCGATGGGGTAGTAATCCACCTCGGGGGCTTCGCCGTTGGACTCGTAGATGCAGTACACGTTCAACAGTTGCTCGTCGTCCCGGTCTACCTGAAAAACGACGTCCTCGAGCTGATCCGGTTCCAGTCCCGGCAGGAAAATCATGTAGAGACCGTCCTCGGAACCGACGCTGAACAGGGGAAGTCGTAAACGCTTCACCCGGATCCTCCTTCGCGACCTGACGTCCGGGACGGGCGAGACGGGAACCCGTCACCCGACCGGATTGAAGCGAGTACAATACCAAGTCCGGCGGGGTTTGGGAACGGGTGCGGGGAAACAGGCTCCGAACGTCAGCGGAAGACCGATATAATTCAGCATTTGAGCGGAGGCATCCGGCCATGAATTCCTTCCAATCGAGTCCGAGTGAATCGATCAAACAATTCATCAACAAGTACCCCCTGACCGTGAATTATTTCCAGCAGTCCGGCCTGCCCGAAGAGGGGTTTGAATCCAGCTTGAAGGAATTCTCCCTCCACCAGGGGAAGTCGATGGAGGAGCTGGACGCGGAACTCCGTCGGCACATGGCCCGGGTCGCCCAACCGGAGGAGGACTGCTCCCTTCCCTGCTTTCCCGGAGTTTGCGTCGAACGGCCTCCCTTCTGGATCGGCGTGGGGCTGCTGAGCCTCCTGATCCTGTCGCTCCTCTACCTTCTTTAACCCCGGCTCGCATCGAGATTGGAAAGGATTTTCCCGACAAATCCATTTTTGTGTGCAAATTCGGTCTCCGACCGGATCTGATTTCACCGTCCAAAACCAAACCATGGGGTACCCATCGCGACGGACGGTTTGAACGAACGAGGAATACGACTCCTCGATCGGTTCGACATCGGAAGGAACCATCTCGTCGTTCAGGTCGGACCGGGGCTCCCTACGAGGGGGGAGAGAATTGAACCGTTCGGTTACGGCTCAGCCCGGGAGGGTGGCTGGTAATCGCGGGTGGGATCCAGCGGGTCGGTGAGTTCGTTCTCCCAGCCGGACAGGAAGAATCGTCCCAGTTCGGAGACGGTCTTCGGGTCCCAGGTCACCACGTCGACGTTGCGGGACTGAGTGAAGTAGCTCCACTGAAAGTTGGTGGACCCCGTCCAGGCAACCGAACGGTCGACGACCATGAGTTTGGCATGGGACACCCGGGCGAAAGGAATGTACCCGGTCTCGTGCTGGGGAATGCCGATCACCCGAACCTCCACCCCGTCCAGCATGGACAGACTCTTCAGGTACTGCTCGGACGTCCGGTCCACGGTCCAGTCCCCGACCAGAACCTTTACCTCGACGCCGCGGGCTTCGGCCCGTCGAAGCGACCGGTCGATCCGGTCGTAGTACCGGTCGTTGTAAAAATCCCATGGGTCGTACTTGTAGAGATCGAGAAAAATCTCCTCCTCGGCCTCCCGGATCAACCGGAGAACGGCCTCCTCGGAGGGCATGATCCCTTCCGGGGTAATCGAGGGAGGCGAGGCGACCAGTCGGGACGAACGGCCGTCGGGCCTGGGAAACCCGGTGTCATCAGAGGGAATGCCGGTGACCGGTGACTGAAACGATTGCAGGTCCCTTCTCCCCTCCTCGGTCATCCCGGCCAGGGTCCAGTCGGTCTCAAAGATGCTCGTAAGGTCCTCGATCAGGTGAGGGTCGGAAAACACAACCCCGACTTCGCGGATATGTTCGAGCGATCGCCAGTCGACGTTGGCGCTGCCGACGTACGCCCGACTGTCGTCGACAATCATGTACTTCGAGTGCATCACCCCGCTGAGGTTTGGTGCCAGATCGATCACCCGCACCGAGATTCCCTCCGTTTGACGGAGCCGGTCCACGTCCTCCGGAGCATTGCTGTAAAAGGACGTGTCGGTCACGACCTGGACCCGGATCCCGTCTCCGGCCCGTTCCTTCAATCGTTCGAGGAGGCCGTCCAGGCGGGACCCCTCTCGATTTTGCACGTAGAAGGCCCCAATCCGAATGGTCTCCTCGGCTCGCTCGATCATTTCCCTCCACACCTCACCGGTCTGAGGAATTCCGGGATGATCCGGTGATACGCCCCGGGGAACCGATTCCACGGCCCGGATCGACCGGTCGGAGAGAACGTCCGCCCGGAGATCCGGAACCGGGGTGAGGCCAACCATCAGTCCCAGCAACAGGATCAGGGGCACGGTTACGAATCGCTTGCTCGAGCGCCGGCTGGATTGATCAGAGGCCTGCATCCGGAACCCTCCTCATTCCGATAAAATAAACATGGTGTCCGCGAAAGGAATCGGGGTGCCCGTTCCTACCGCGGATATTTTCCACCTGTCGGGAGAGTACGGTACCGGTTGGGCGACCATCGGAAAATCCCCCCATCTTCATCCGGTTCGGTGAGCCCCAGGTTCCGGACGGGTTTGTTACGATCCTGCTTCGTCAGGATGATCGGAGCTTTTTACAACCTCATCCTCCATCCGTACGGTTTGTCCGGCCGGTCTGATAATCAGGTGCTCCCCTCCGGTCGGGATCCAATTGAGGAAGGGAAAGGAGTTCTTGAACCATGAGCAGCAAAATTTTTCGGTCGTTGAATCCGGCCACCGGTGAAATTCTGGACGAACTGCTGAAAACGCCCCCCGAACGGATCGATGAATTGATCGAACGGGCCGATCGGGCCCAGTCCGATTGGGAGAATACGCCCGTCTCCGAACGGGTGGACATCGTGAGTCAACTGGCCGACAACATCGAGTCGGAAGCCGACGACCTTGCCCGGTTGATGGTTCGGGAGCAGGGCAAACCGATCGCCGAGGCCCGGGGTGAAGTCCACTCCACCGTCCGCCGGATCCGCCACTTCTGTGAACGGGCGGAGGCCGACCTGGAACCCGAAACCGTCCACCTGGACGAAACGACCGGTGTGATCCATCACCGGCCCTACGGAGTGGTGGGCTCCATCGCTCCCTGGAACTTCCCCCTCACCATCCCGATCTGGAGCATCGTTCCGGCGCTGCTGGCCGGCAATTCGGTGGTGTTCAAGCCCTCCGAATTGACTCCGGTCCTGGGAAAACGGATCGTCGAGCTGATGCCCGAAACGCTCCGGGACGATCACGTCATCGTCCTGGTCCAGGGGGCCGGCCGGCAGGGCGAAGCAATTGTGTCCAATCAGGCGGTCCGGTCGCTGGCCTTCGTGGGAAGCTACCGGACCGGGACCAGCATTATGGAAGCGTCCGCGCCCTACGTCAGGAAGGTGGGGCTCGAACTCGGGGGCAAGGACCCCGTGATCGTTTTGCCCGGAGCCGACCTGGACCGGGCCGTGAACCTGAGCGTGGCGGGTGCCTTCAAAAATTGCGGCCAGGTGTGCTGCGGATACGAACGGGCTCTGGTCCACTCAAGCCTGGTGGACGACTACACCGAACGGATGGTCGACCGGGTGAAGGACCTCGCCATCGGGCCGGGTGAAGAGGATCCCGACCTGGGGCCGATGATCCGGGAGGAGGAACGGAACCGGGTACGAACCCACCTGGACGACGCTCGAAACCACGGGGCCACCGTTCATACGGGGGGACCGGTTCCCGAGTCCGACGGTTTCTGGGTGGAACCCGCCGTGATCGAGAACGCCTCCGTCGAGCTGACGGTGATGAACGAGGAAACCTTCGGGCCGGT
>CAYPTI010000001.1:24130-27294 GCA_964413525.1 uncultured bacterium
TCGAGAACGCCTCCGTCGAGCTGACGGTGATGAACGAGGAAACCTTCGGGCCGGTCCTTCCCATCTGGGAATACGATGAGATCGAGGAAGCCATCGCCGAGGCCAATCGTCTCGAGTATGGCCTGGGTGCCTCCCTGATCGGGGAAAACCCCGACGAACTGGAGTCGCTCGCAGGACGGATCGAAGCCGGCAACATCGGAATCAACCAGACGGTGGGAGCGGTTGTCGAGTTCCCGTGGGGCGGGGTAAAACGGAGCGGGAATGGACGACTCCTCGGCCCGCGTGGTATCCTCCGGTTCACGCAGGAAGTCACCCACCGCTGGAACCGGGAGGAAGGGTCGGAAACCTGATCAACCATCTCGGCTTTCTTTCCCGGCGAGTTCGATCGAACGCAGATCCTGCCGAACCACGTCGGGGGAAGTCCCATGATCCGACAGTTCCCTTCCACCCGAACCACTGACTCCATCCGCTCCCCGTGGATCCACTCCCTGGTTCTGAGGGAGCTCCGTCCATGAACCGGTCACCGGAAAAGTCCAGCGTCCGGTCGGGATTTGTACGGTTCGTGCTGGCCCTAACCGTTCTGATCGCCGTGGGGGTGGGGATGGCCTCCGCCGGCTGCGGATCGTCCGGTGATCCCGGCGACGGGGGGTCCCCGATCCCCCCCGAAGTTGACTCCACCGACTACCGTGCGGTCCCGGACAATCTACTTGAATCCACCCGACAGTCGGCCGGGGAACTGGGACCCCTTCGGAGCCTGATCATCGCCCAGGAGGGTGAAATCCTGGTCGAAGACTACCACCGGGGGATGGACGCCGGGACGGCGGCCAACATTAAATCCGCCTCCAAGACCGTGCTTTCGGCCCTCACCGGGCTGGCCCTCGATCGGGGGGCCGTCGACTCGCTGGACGATCCGATCGAGGAGTACCTGGGAGACTATCTCACCAACCCGTCGGACGAGCGGAAACGGAGCATCACGATCCGGGACCTCCTGCTCATGCGGTCCGGACTCCGGTCCACCAGCTTCGAGAACTACGGCCCCTGGGTCACCAGCGACAACTGGGTCAGGCATGCGCTCGCCCGGCCGCTGGAATCGGAACCCGGAACCAGCACCTCCTACAGCACCGGGGACTCCCACCTGCTCTCGGCCGTCCTCACCGAGGCGCTGGACCGGGATTTACTGGCCTTCGCGAACGACCATCTGTTCGGTCCTCTCGACAGTCGAATTCGTTCCTGGCAGCGGGATCCGCAGGGCTACCGGTTCGGGGGCAACAACATGAGCCTGACCCCGAGATCGCTGCTGCGGTTCGGTCAGCTCTACCTGAACGACGGCCGGCATGAGGGGCAACAAATTCTACCGGCTGAATGGATTGAACGATCCACCGAGCCGCGGGTGAACGACACCTACCGTGGGTACTGGTACGGTTACTACTGGTGGCTCGATCGGGTGGACGGAACCCGGGTTCAGTTTGCCTGGGGTTACGGCGGACAGTACCTGTTCGTCGTTCCCGCTCACGAACTGGCGGTGGTGATCACGTCCGACCTCCGGACGGATCCGCCGGAGGATTACAACGATCAACTCCGGGATCTCGTGATTGAGGACCTGGTGGGTAGCCTGGACTGATCGCCGGGAGGGGCCGCCGGATCAACCGTCCGCCAGCGGGTTGGGATCGGGAATGGAGTGGTCAAAAACGTGTCGTCCGTCCGGGACGTCCCGGGCCAGGGACCGACCCCGTTCCAGCGCTTCGTCCCACCGCTGATCCTCCAGCAGTTCCTGCATCCGGTCGTCGCCGTACACCACATCGAGGGCGCAGAGGCTGCACTGCTCCTCCCGCAGACCCTCCCGTAATTCCGTGAACACGCGGGAAATCTCCGACCGGTCGCGAAATTCCTCCTCCAGTTCCATCCGGGTCCGCTGGGCGTAAAAGGCACATCCTCCCTTGGTCGAGAGGCCCGCCTGCATGTACGGCACGTCGATCACGCTGCACAGCCAGGTGTTGCAGAGTTCCTTCACGTCAATAATGTTGCAGAGAACGTTTAATTCATTGCAGGCCTCGGCGATCTCCCGGTTGAGTTCCTCGTCCTCCAGGTCGCTGGTGACGAAACTCCGGCCCCGAACCAGCTCCCGGACGTCAACTTCGTGGGCCGGACGGGGATGGACCGGAACCTCCCGGGGTTCATCAAGCGACAGGGATTCGGGCACCCGGTTCAGGGGACCGGAGTCAAGGTGAAGGTGGGAAGCCGTGACGGTTTGTTCGGGAACGATCAGGAGTTCGTCCGCGAAGACGGCCATCTTTTCGGTCTTCTGGAGTCCCTCATCCCGTTCACCGGCGAACACCACCACGTCGCGAAGGTCAACCAGCAGCGGCATGTACATCCAATCGCCCTCTCAAATGATCGGCCAGCGTTTCATTGTACCACAACGTTCTCCTCCGCCGGGACGGCCCCAGTGCCCGACGGTTCATTCCCCCTCCTCAATTCGATCCAGAAACTCCTGGGGCGAGAGTTCTTCGGTCCCGTGCTCCTCAGCATCCTCCCGTTTGGACCGGCCCGGGTTCTCTCCCACCACCAGGTAATCGGTGTTGCCGCTGACGCTCGAGGTCACCCGACCGCCGCGGGTTTCGACCGCTTCGGTTGCCTCCTGGCGGCTGATCCCGGGGATCGAACCGGTGAAGACGAACGTCAGCCCCTCCAGGGATTGGGCTCCTTCGTCGCGCTCCAGGGGCTCCGGCTCGACCCCGAGGTCCAGCAGCCGGTTGACTACGTCCCGGTTGGACCGGTTGTCGAAGTAGGTTCGAATCGAGGAGGCGACCTTCGGACCGATGTCCTCGATGGTTTGCAATTCGTCCTCGTCGGCCTCCATGATTTCGTCGATCGAGTCGTACCGTTCGGCCAGAACCCGGGCCACGTGACGGCCGACGTGACGAATACCCAGGGCGTAGAGGAACCGGTCCAGTCCGGGCCGTTTGCTGGTCTCAATTTCCTCCATCAGGTTGTGGACCGACTTGCCCACCTCGGCCGCGGCCCGCTCGGGATCGTCCGAGTAGGTTCGGAGTTGATCCCGGACTGCATCGTTCTCCAGAGCCTCCCCGATCCGGTCGGCCTGGTTCGAGGTCAGCCCGAGCTCCTGAAGCTCCTCCGCCGACCGGTCCAGCAGCTCGTCGGGA
>CAYPTI010000001.1:27394-35729 GCA_964413525.1 uncultured bacterium
GGTCAGCCCGAGCTCCTGAAGCTCCTCCGCCGACCGGTCCAGCAGCTCGTCGGGACGGTCGATCCGGCCGGAAAGCTCCACCGCCGTGGTCGGTCCGATCCCCGGGAGATCGGCCGCGTACAGCCCCATGGCCACCCGGGGTCGAGCGGCCTCTCCGCGAAACCGGCGGTAGGTCTCGTTGCTGAACAGATCCGCTTCCAGCAATTCCTCCACGGTCAATTCATACAGGTCCGCCGGGGTGGAGACCAGATCCAGTTCCCGTAATTTTTGGATTTCCTTCTCTCCCAGGCCCTCGATGTCCATGGCGTCCCGGGAGACGAAATGTTCCAGCAACCCCTGCTGCTGGGCCGGACAGGACATTCCGCCAGTGCACATGTGATAGGCCCCTTCGACGACGACCTCCGACCCGCAGGCGGGACATTCCTCCGGCATCCGGAAGGGGTCGTCGCGCTCCTCTTCCGGTGAGTCGTCGATCCGCTTCTCCACGTACGGGATCACGTCGCCGGCCCGGACGACCTTCACCCGGTCGCCCTCCCGGATGTCCTTCTCCCGGACCTCGTCGTAGTTGTGCAGGGAGGCCCGGCTGATCGTGACCCCTCCGACGTCGACGGGCTTCAGAAAGGCCACGGGGGTGAGTTTTCCCGTCCTTCCCACCTGAACCCCGATCTGCTGGACCACGGTTTCCTCCTCCCTCGGCGGGAACTTGTAGGCCATGGCCCAGCGGGGGTTGCTCTGGCGGACGCCGAGGTCCTCCCGTACCGCCCGTTCGTTGACCTTGATGACGGTGCCGTCGATCTCGAACGGAAGCTCGTCCCGGCGGGCGGACATCTCGTTGCGGAACTCGATTACCTTATCGATGTCGGTGGTCTCAACCCATTCGTCGTGAACGGGAAACCCCCAGTCCCGGAACCGGTCCATGATGCCCCGCTGCGTGTCGGGGAGGTCCCCGGTGGACGTCAGCAGATCGAACACGTACAGATCGAGCGGCCGGCGGGCGGAAACCTCCGGATCGAGCTGACGCAGCGTGCCCGCCGCGGCGTTCCTGGGGTTGGCGAAGGGATCCTTCCCCTCCGTCACCCGGCGTTCGTTCAGTTGCTGGAAGGGATCCAGGCGCATAAAAATTTCTCCCCGGACCACCAGTTCCTCGGGCAGGGAGGAATTCCCGGCCAGCTCAAGGGGAAGGCGACGGACCGTCCGGAGGTTGTGGGTGACGTCCTCCCCGCGGATCCCGTCCCCCCGGGTGGCACCGCGTTCGAACCGCCCCTCCCGGTAGGTAAGGGCCACCGACAGTCCGTCAAACTTGCATTCGGAAAAATAACTGAAGTCGTCATGACCGAGCTGATCCCGGAGGAAGCGGTCGAAGTCCCGAATCTCGTCTTCCTCCAGCGAGGATGATAAACTGAGCAGCGGAACCGGGTGTTCGACGGTTTCCAGTTCGTCCACCGGAGGGGCTCCGACCCGGCGGGTCGGCGAATGGGAAGATTCCAGTTCGGGGAACGCCTGTTCAAGCCGTTCCAGACAGCGGAATAGCCGGTCGTAATCGTGGTCCGAGATGACCGGATCGTTGTCCAGGTAGTACTTCCGGTCATGATGGTTCAGTGCCTCACGTAGCCGGTTCACCTCGGACTCCGCTTCCTCAAGCGTCAGTTCGTCCGGGTCGGGCAGCTGCTCGGGGACTGATGATCGATACGGATTCGTCATGGACCGTCCTCCGAAGCGATGCCCGGTTCAAACCGGGAAGCTGGGGTTGTCCGGATGGATTGCGGGCCGTTGAGTCTCCAAGGGTACGAAGCTCAGGGGAGGATTAGAAGTCTTGACTTCTCAACCGGCCTTCGCGGTTGACGTCATGCTGGGCAAACTGGCCCGGTACCTGGTGCTGGCGGGATTCGACTGCCACTACCGGAACCGGATGGAAGACGATAGGCTTGTGGAGATCCACCACCAATCCGGCCGGTGCATCCTGACCCGGGACCGGGACCTCGCCGACCGACTGCCGGACTCGGGGGTGCAGTTCATTCAGCGAACCCGGCTGCCGGAGCAACTCCGGGAGGTCCGGAAGCGCTGGAGGCTGGAATTTCGACCGGGACAATTCTTTACTCGCTGTCCTTCCTGCAACCGGGTTCTCCGGGTTCTGCCATCGTCTCAATTTGCCGACCGCCTGCCGCCGAGGACCCGGGAATGGATTTCGGCGGTCTACCGGTGCCAGTCGTGCGGTCAATTGTACTGGCGAGGGTCCCACTACCGGGACGTCGTGGACTCCTTTTCCGAATGGAACCTGCTCGAGAACTCAATCAGCCGAGGTGAGACCGATGACTGACGGAGCCGACACGGTGTTAATCCGGTTCGGGGAGATCGGACTGAAGGACCGCAACCGGGGGATGTTCGAATCCGCCCTGAAGGAGAACATCCGGGATCGGTTGGCCGATCTACCTGTGGGTCCGGTGAAACGGTTCCAGGGCGGTCTGGAGGTCCGGCTGACCGACGATTCGCCGGTGTCGACCGTCGTCGAACGGTTGCGGACCGTGGCCGGCATCGTCTGGTTCGCCCCGGTGGTGGAGACCGACCGGACCGTGGAGGACTTCTACGAAACGACCACCACCCGACTGGGAGGTCCCCCCGACGGGGCCGAGACCTTCGCCGTCCGGGCGAATCGATCCGACAAAGGGTTCTTCATGAATTCGGTGGACATCGAGCACCAGCTGGGAGGGCAACTGCAACGGGACACCGGACTTGAGGTCGATCTGGACGACCCGGATTGGACCGTCCACCTGCACGTGCTCAAGAGCCGGGCCCTGCTGTTCGAACACCGGTACGAGGGACCCGGCGGGTTGCCCGTGGGGACGGCGGGGAACGTGCTGTGCCTGCTGTCCGGGGGGATTGATTCCCCGGTGGCCTCGATCATGGCTCAGAACCGCGGATGCCGGGCTGATTTCCTTCATTTCTACGCCTACCCGGAACCCGAACGAGCCCTGCAGGCTCACCTGGGGAACCTCGCCCAATCCATCACCCCCTACGGGACCCGGGGGCGGTTGTTCATGGTCCCGTACGCCCCCTTCGACCTGGAAACGCCGTCCATACCGAAAAAACTTCAGATCGTGCTGTTCCGACGCCACATCCTCCGGGTCGCCAACCAGCTGGCCGACGAACACGATCACCAGGCTTTCGTCACCGGGGACAGCCTGGGCCAGGTGGCCTCCCAGACGATGGAGAACCTCACGGTGATCGGCGAGGTCGCCGACCGGCCCATCCTCCGCCCGGTCATCGGGCTGGACAAGAACGAGATCGTGGAACGGGCCCGGCGGTTCGGAACGTTTGAAGCCTCCACCCGCCACCACCAGGACTGCTGTTCCCTGAACGATCCCCACCCGGACACGCGGGCGGACCTCGAGGACGTTCGCCGGGCCGAACGGGAAGCCGATATCGAAACGATCGATCAAACCGCCCTGGAGCAGGTCACCGTTTGCTCCTACTCCCTTCCGGAGGGGAAGCTTCAGGTGGATACCTCCATCAAAACCGGCTCAGCCTCGACCTCCACTTCGGTTTCCTGATCGATCCCCCCGGATTGCCGGGGCGTCAGGATGGGTCCCGGTCCGGTTCAACTCGGTAGGTTTGTCTCCACTCCGGCCAGTCAACCGGGTGTCCATCCTCCATTCGCTGCCATTCACGGCGAAGCTCCCGCCAGGAAAACGACAGCCGTTCGGCCTCGTCCGTGTATTCCACCCGGAGTCCGTCCCCGGTTCGCTCGACCGACCGAAGCCAGAAACTGTTGCGGTGCATCCAGCGGGAAAATCGGGTCAGCAGGTCGACTTCCGATTCCGCCAGGCCCAGTTCTTCCTCCCAGTGCTTCACCATCCGTTCCACCGTCATCAACTCGGTCCCTCCATGGTATAATGATCGTTTTTCAGGAACTCATTCGTCCCGTCTCCACCTCAGGCTACCATCTGATGAGAACCCTGACCGAGTTAGCACCCCGGGTACCGAACGGTTCCCGAGTCGCTCGCCAACCGGCGGGCGTTTGCCTCGGAATCGAGTGCCACGAGTTGAACGAGTCCACGTTCGGTACCCTTCGCTTTCGATCAATGAATTTCTTGAAATAATACCAGCCGTCGGAAGGATTCAATTCAACCGGCAGGTGCTCGGGCAACGGCCAACCGCGCGGAGGCATCTCGGCGGACGGACCGGTTCAGACCGGGTCCCGTTCGATAACGGAGGAACAAACCCCATGGACCTGCAAACCTACCAGGACCGGTTCCGCTCCCTGATTGAACTGGAACAGGAAGAAGAAATGCGCCGTCACGAGCAGGAAATGAAGAACCTTACGGGCGAGGAGCGTCAGGATCGGGGCCGCTGTCTGCTGGACATGCGGGCGGTCAGTTCGACGTCCGGGTTTTCGGAGGAGGTCCGGGTTCGGTACGAACGGGCCGACGGCTCCCCCCTGGGAGAGCACGAATTCGGGACCGGAAACCTGGTCCAGGTCAGCAAGAACAAGCCGCTGCAGGAGAACAACCCAACCGCCACCGTCTGGTCCTGTGACCGCCGGTCGGTGACGCTTTCCTTCCGCAACGATCCGCCCGGTTGGGCCACCAGCGGGCGGCTCCGGCTCGATCTCTACGTGGACAACGTAACCTACCAGCGGATGCTGGACGCGCTGTTTCTCCTGCCGGGACTCACGCATGAACAGGAGCCCCTGCTGGACATCCTGCTGGGGTCCGCTCCCGAAGAATCAAGCGACTCCCCGTCCCCGGAGCCGCTGAACCCCGAACTGAACCAGGCTCAGCGGGAGGCCGTCCGGCGGGCCCGGGACGCCGACAACCTGTTCCTGATCCACGGCCCTCCCGGCACCGGGAAGACCGTCACCCTTTCCGAACTCATCGCTCAATCGGTTCAGGAGGGTGAAAGCGTCCTGGCGACGGCGGCCTCCAACGTGGCCGTGGACAACCTCACCGAGTACCTTCTGGAGTACGACCTCAATGTGGTCCGGGTGGGTCATCCGGCCAGGACAACCCCCCGGCTCCGGGAGCACACCCTGGACGCTCAGCTGGAAGACAACCCTACGTACCAGAAAAGTGAGGAGTACCGCCGGGAGGCCCTGGATCTCATCGGGGAGAAGCGGGAACTGACCACACCGTCCCCCCGGTGGCGTCGGGGAATGTCGGACGGGGAAATTCTGGCCCGGGCGGACGAAGGCAACGGAGCCCGGGGCGTCTCCCAGCAACGGTTGCGGGAGATGGCCCGCTACATCGAAATTGACGACCGGATCGATGACTTCTTCCAGCGCTCCGACGAGCTTGAAGACGAGGCCATCCAGGAACTGCTCCGGGAGGCGGACGTGGTCTGCACCACGAATTCGACGGCCGGGACCGACCTGCTGGCCGGGCTCCGGTTCGATCTGCTGACCATCGACGAGGCCACTCAGGCGACGGAACCCTCCTGCCTGATTCCGATCACCAAAACCAACAAGCTGGTTATGGCGGGGGACCATCGGCAGCTCCCCCCGACCGTGCTCAGCGAGGAAGCCGCCAGCCGGGGACTGGACCGGAGCCTGTTCGAGCGGATGGCCGACGAGTGGGGTGACCGGATTATCGAGCCTCTGAACGTCCAGTACCGAATGCACCAGGACATCATGAACTTCCCATCCCGGGAATTTTACGACCATCCCCTCAAGGCCCACCATTCGGTCGCCAACCACAGCCTGGCCGACCTGCCGGGAGTCAACCACCGGGAGAGCCGGGACCCCCTCATCCGGGCCCTCCGTCCTCGGCCCGTGTTTAGCTGGATCGACACCTCCGGGCTGGATTCCCCCGACGTTCAGCGGCAGGGAAGCACCTCCCGGATCAACCCCGTCGAGCAGGACCTCCTAGCTACGTTATGGGAACGGGTGAAGCAGACGGGACTGTCACCGGTTCGGGCCGGCATCATCACCCCCTACAAGGACCAGGCCCGGGACCTGCGCCGGCGGCTCGACGAACCCGAGCTGGAAATCAAAACGGTCGACGGGTTCCAGGGGAGAGAAAAGGATCTGATTATCATTTCGTTCGTCCGCAGCAACCCGGAGGGAGAAATTGGGTTCCTGTACGAACCTCGACGGCTGAACGTCAGCCTGACGCGGGCCCGCCGCAAACTCGTCCTGGTCGGGGATCGTGATACCCTTTCCGAAACGGACGTCTACCGCCGGCTCGGGGACTACGTCTCCGAGCACGGAGAGATCATCGAACTCGACTCGATGGAGACCCTTCGGGAAGGAGCCCTCCGGTGAGTTTCATGGATAGTTATTCCCTGCTTCAATTGCTGGCCTCCCCGGTCACGGCGATCACGGCCCGGGACGGTGACCGAACCGGCGGCATGATCGCCAACAGCTCCGGACGGGCCTCCCTGGTGCCGGATTGCCCCCGGGTGAGTTTTTACTGCTTCCGCCAGCATCATACCCACGGCTTAATCGAGTCGTCCGGCTGGTTCGGGTTCCACCTGGTGGGTCGGGAGCAGTTCCGGCTGGTCTACGACCTCGGGTTCCGAAGCGGCCGGGAGGAGGACAAACTGACCGATCATCCCACCCGACTCTCCCCCACTCACGAACTCCCCCTGCTGACGGAACCGCCGGCGGCGATGGAATGCGAGGTGGTCAACGCCATGAACGCCGGCCCCTCAACCTACTTCCTCGGGGAGGTCCGCCGGGTTCACGGCCCGGGGAATCCCCTGGAGCGGGAGGATCTGATGACCAGCGAACACTGGAGGAAAAACATGCCGGAGGAATGGCGGGAGGAATACGAGGAGAACAAACGGGCGATCCAGACCTGGGCGGAAGACCGTCTCGACGTGGACCGGTCCTACCGCTGGAGGCCGGAGGAGTCAGGGCAGTCCTCGTCCTCCTGACGGTAACCCGAGGGCTTCCGCCCCTTCCCCGGTGCTGAAGTAATTGAGCACCGTTGACTCCATCCGTTCCAGCGCCGATTCAAAGAAATGGTTGGTCCCCTCCAGGATCTCAAGCCGAACGTTTGAACGATCCCCCAGCCAGTCCCGGAGATCCCCCGCGGAGCCAAACTTGTCCCGGCTTCCCTGAACGATCAGAAGCGGTTTGTCGCCTCCGGTTGGGAGCGGTTTGCGGACCTCCCGGACGGGGACGCCCAGGCCCACCATGACGGCCACCCGGTCGTTCTCCCAAGAAACCCGCAACGCGATGGAGCTTCCGAAGGAAAACCCTCCCGTTACGATCGGACGATCGGGGTACTTCTGCTCCAAAAAGTCCAGGCACTGCCGGAAGTCGTCCAGTTCCCCGATTCCCCCGTCGTACTCACCGGTGCTCTCTCCAACCCCCCGGAAATTGAACCGCAGGGTCGAGAGTCCGGCCGTTCGCAGGGCCCGGGCCAGGTAATACACCGGCTTGGAGTGCATGGTTCCCCCGTGTTCCGGATGCGGATGACCCAGCACGGCCGCCCCCCGGACGGTCTCCTCCGGTCGTTCGAGCCGGGCCTCCAGTTCTCCGTGGGCTACCGGGATCCGAAGGGATTGAACTACCCCTTCACGTGACACTGCAAAAACCGCCGGTCGGCCCCGCAGTTACGACAGCGTTCGGGTTTTGGTCGGGGTAGAGAAAACTCATGCACTTCGTCGCAGCGCTGACAGCGCCATTTCCTGGCCGTGGTCGTCTTCTCGTCACGCCAGGGATTGGAAAGAGGTCTCATCCGTCATCATCCCTACCAGGGGAGTTGTTCTCCGTTGTACCGCAAAAACGTTCCGCTGGTGCTCCCGTCGAGTTCGTCAATTCGTTTCCTCATTCCGCGGACCGATTCGTCCGGTGAAATGTTGGCGTTGGGTCCCCCCAGCCTGGTTTTGACCCAGCCGGGGTGGAGGATCAGGGAATAAATTCCTTCCCCGGAAAAATCGACGTGGAAGGAGGTGGCTAGCATGTTCAACGCCGCCTTGGAGACCCGGTACGGGTAGGCTCCCCCGCTCCGGTTGTCCTCCATCGACCCCATCAGAGAGGTAATGAACACCACGTTTCCTCCGGCTTCCCGGAGCAGGGGGAGAAAGGTCTGCGTCACCTGGAAGGCCCCCAGGCAATTCACTTCAAAGACGGTCAGAAAATCAAGCGCCGTCAGGTGTTCAAACGGTTCCCTGGAGCCGTAGATACCGGCGTTGTTGATCAGAAGATCCAGTCCCTCGACTCGGCCGGTGACGGTCCGGAGGGCATCGTCCAGCTGATCTTCGTCGGTGACGTCCAGGCTTAATATGTACAGCCGATCCGGAAATTCCCGCTGCAGCTCCTTCAGCTCCTCGGCCTCACCGGGGTTCCTCGCCCCGGCATAGACGTACCAGTCGTCCCGAACGTACTGGCGGG
>CAYPTI010000001.1:35829-40216 GCA_964413525.1 uncultured bacterium
CCGGGGTTCCTCGCCCCGGCATAGACGTACCAGTCGTCCCGAACGTACTGGCGGGTAAACTCGAGTCCCAGACCGCGGTTGGTGCCCGTGATCAACACCCGGTTCACCAGAATCACCTCCGCCGACGGAATCCGCGACCGCCGGGCCGGAACCGGCGGTGGTTTGATATCGATACCGGTCCGTTTCGGAACACTTCCCCAGAATTCGGTGCGTAGTGTATCCAACCACCATTCAGACGGGCAATCCAAGTCCGTGTGATTTGTGTTACGGGTTGTGTGTATAAACAGTCCCCAAGTAGGTTAACTTTCGCCGACTCGGAGCGAACCGTGCCCTTCAAGCGTCACAAATGGAATGAACAAACTGGGATAGGGTTCCTGATCCGGGAGGTAAAATTGCTTCGGGGACGAAAGTCATGCTCTGGCACCGGTCAGACCCTGGCTGACCGAAAGTGCGGTGAGGAGGCCGATTTTACACATCACTATGGACGGGACCCCGGGACACGGGTGAACGTAGATCCCACAACAAACGGTCGGACCGTCAGGTGGAATTCTCCCGGACGAACCGGGCATCCACGGGGGAGTCCTCACCGCTGTAGCGTTCCAGCAGTTTGTCCCGCAGGGTTTCGACCCGTTCTCGATCCTGCCGCTGAAACTGGAAGGACGGGGGGTAGTCCTCGTTGCCGGGACGGTACTTCATTTTTTCGGAGCGGAGGTACTCCCATTCCTCGTCCGGCAGGGGAAAGTTGAAGAACAGCAGGAACCGATAGCACTTCACGCCGTCGACGTCGGCCGGATAAATCGGTCCCACTCGTATTTCGGGTTCGACTTCCTCCTGCAGACGATCGATCCAGCGGCTGACCTCATCCTTGCTCTGAAACACATCCTCCGGGACCTCGTGATCGGTCTGTTCCTCCAGCGACCGCAGGAACCGTACCTGGGCCGGGGTGGGCGCTTCCCCGTGAAGCCAGCCCCGATCGAGGGTCTCCTCGTAAGGATCCCGGAGCCACTCGAACTCTCGTTCAAGAAACTCCAGGTACTCCTCGTCCCCCTGTTCGATCCTGGCCAGCCCTTCCTCCATCTTGGCGGTGTACTCGTAAGAAATCACCTGGGGGTACTTTCGATGCAGGTACTCACACAGCCGTTCTCCCCGGTCGGTCGGCTGGAGGGTTCCCGAACGGCCTATTTTTCGTACGTACCCAAATCCGTCCCGGCTCCGTTTGATCTTCTCCAGGATGGTTCCGTAGGTGGACGGGCGCCCGATGCCTCGTTTTTTTAGCTCCCCGACCAGGGACCCCTCACGGTACCGAGGTGGGGGGTAGGTCTGTTCGGGTTCCGGCCAGCTGCGCACCATCGGAAGCTCCGTTCCCTCGGTGAGGGGTGGCAGATCGACGTCATCCCGGCCGGCGGTTTCACGAATTTGCCGAAAATAGGTAAGAAACCCCGGTTTGAGCAATTCACTCCCCTCGGCCGAGGCCCGGCGACCCGCTCCGCTCAGCTCCACGGTGGTGGTTTTGTAGACCGCCGGAACCATCTGAGAGGCGAGAAACCGGTAGTAGATCAGCCGGTACAGGTTGAACTCGTCCTCCGAAAGTTCCTCCTCCAGGGCTTCCGGGTAACAATCCGGCTCGTCCGCCTGGGTGGGCCGGATGGCTTCGTGGGCGTCCTGTTCGGCCCCGGCCGGACGCCAGGGCCGTCCCTTGTAGAATTCCTTCCCCTCCCGATCGGTCAGGGCCTCCTTCGCCATGTTGAGCGCGGTGGGCGACAACCGGGTGGAATCGGTCCGCATGTACGTGATCAGCGCGATCGGAGAGCCCTGGACCTCGACCCCCTGATACAGCCTCTGCGCCAGCTTCATCGTCCGTTCGGGCGAGAACCCCAGCAGAAGATCGGCGTCTTCCTGGAGGGTGTCGGTGGTATAAGGCGGAGGGGGATTCTGTTCATCCTCCGGATCGATCTCGACGGATTCAACCTGCATGGAACCGGCCTGGTTCAGTTCCTCGACGATTTCACGAGCCCGATCGAACTCGTCCCAGTCCCCCTCCAGGCGGGCTTCGAACGAATCCTCCTCGGTCTCCAGTTCCGTGTGAGCGGTCCAGTACTTGCGGGGGGTGAATTCCTGGATGTCTTCCTCCCGATCCACCACGAGGGACACCGCCGGCGACTGGACCCGCCCCACCGACGGAAGGCCGGGACCCTCGGGATCGAACTGGGCCATGGTGGAAATGATAAATCCGATCAACCGGTCGAGCGCCCGGCGGGCTCGCTGGGCCTCGACCCGGTCCTCGTCCAGGGCACGGGGTTCCTCCAGGGCCTCGACCACCGCGTGGTAAACGATCGCGTTGAACTCAATCCGCTGGACGTTGGCCTGCTCCGGGACGCAGTACTCCATGAGGTCGGAGGCAATGGCCTCCCCCTCCCGATCCGGGTCGGTGGCGATGTAGATCTCCTCGTAGTCGGCCAGCCGGTCCCGGACCTGTTCGACCTTGTCATTCCCGCGGAAGGTAATCGGTTCGACTTCGTACTCGAACCCGTCTTCCACGTCGATGCCCAGGCGATCCTCGGGCAGATCGATGATGTGTCCCCCGCAGGCGGTGACGTCGTACTCACCGTGGAGGAACTGACGGATCGTTTTGGTCTTGGCGGAGGACTCAACCACAATGACAGGTTTCATCGGGCGCGGTTCATCCCTTTCACGTCAGTCAAGTCCCTTCAATTCCTCCGGGGTGGTCTCCCCCATCAGCAATTTACACATGTTCTTGTAGCCGACGGACCGGTTCCGTTTGAACAGCTCGACGACCTCGTCGTAGGCTTCCGGATATTTCATCTCCAGGCTCTGGAGTTCCTGCTTTACCCGTTGCAGGTCTTCAAGCGGTGCTTCAGCGGGCATCACGAATCAGCTCCCTGATCGAAATTGGTTCGTTGTTCGAGCGGATTGAACCGAGGATTGTAACCGCCATCTGCAAGATGTGAACCCGATCGAGGTGAAACCATCCCGGTTCGGAGCCCTATCGGGAGGGAGGTTCCTTACTGTACAATACCTCTCCAAACCAGCTCTGAGGGGAGGTCCTCCCTTGACCACCGTATCCATCTGTCTGGAACGAACTCCTCTGCCGCACCACCTTCCCCTGATCCTCGCTCAGGGGGTGGGGCTGTTCGAAGCCCGGGATCTTGACGTCGAATTGATCACCCCGGACACCCCCTTTGAAACGACCGCTCCGCCGGACAATACCGATCTTTCCCTCGTTCTTACTTCGCCGCTTCACCTGGTCAACCGTCACCTGCTCGGCGAGGACTTCATGGGCATCGCCCGGCTGTACGAAAACGAAGCCTGTCTTCTTGTGGGGAACCACCTGGAATGCGATCAACCGGCGGACCTCACCGGACCGCTCACCGTGGCGTCCCAGGGACTTCCCCGGGACCTAACCCGGACGATTCTCCGGTGGATCGTGGAGTCGAAGGAGGGCAGCCTCGACGATGAGGAGATCGACGTCCAATCGCCGGCCGATCCCCTCGCGGCCTTCGAGGAAGGAAACGTCGATCTGTTGTTCCCCGCCTGGCTCGTTCCCGACGTGGTTGAAACCCGGACCCTGGAGGCGGACGCCTGGTATTTCCCGAACATCGGGCTTCCGGACGGTGGGGAACTCGTGCTGGCCGGTTACGAGGACAACGTCAACGCCCTGCCCAACGAAACCCAGAGCCTGCTCGGGGCCCTCCATACCGCCGGACAGCGGATCCTGGAGGACCCGGACCAGGCCCGCCAGATCCTGAACCTGCACGCCGGGGCGGAGGAGCTCGAGTACTCGGACGAACTGATCGAAAGCAGCTTCGAGGGGTTCACGGACGATCTGGGCCAGAACTCCGACTGCTATCGGGAATGGGGAGAATTCCTCGACGAACACGGGAACTACGAGGGGTTTATCGACCTCGACCGGATCATGGACGAACGGTTTATTCCCTTCGACGCGATGGATCTATCCTTTTAATCCGCCTTGATTTTCTAACGGTCCTCTCCAGAAGTCCCGAACCCTAAAATGTCCGATGAACTCCTCACCTCGGGCCCGATCTGGCCGAACAACATCATAACACAACTGCTCGGATTGGGTCCCGAATGGTGTGAGAATACGGTCTCCAAACGGTTTTGATTTCGCCGACAGGGGACGAACCATGGGTAATTAATCGTAACGAAAGACCTGACCAGACGCGATACAACGTTCTCGGTCCGGAAGGCGAAATCACCTCGGAGGTCAACTTACGCTTGACCGAGAATGATGTTCGGAGGCCGTGTTTCCACACGAAAATGGACGGGACCCTGAACTATCCCTGGGGAGAAACAATCACTCCGGCAGGTCCAGCCAGCGGTTCAGGTTCGAGTCCTCGTCCTTCACCGG
>CAYPTI010000001.1:40316-56336 GCA_964413525.1 uncultured bacterium
ATCACTCCGGCAGGTCCAGCCAGCGGTTCAGGTTCGAGTCCTCGTCCTTCACCGGTTCGATCGAACCGTTCGCCGAGGTAAAGAGGGTCGAGACGCCGGGGCCGTGGCCGGAGATGATGCTGCGGGAATGGACCACGGTTCCGATGCTCACGGCCCCCTCCCGATAAATCCGTCCGTACGTATGGTCGGCGTCCCGGATGGCCACAACGTCCCCCAGACGAAGCGACTCCAGGTCGAATTCCTCCACGGTTGAGTCGTCAAACATCTGAATGTCGTAATCCCCGTGATGGACGTTATCGGCTCCCAGCCCCGAGCCCATCACCCGGGCGGGAATCTCGTGGGTCACCGGAACCCGCAGTCGATCGGCTTCCACGGTAAGATCCATGCCGTCCAGCAACTCCGGTCCCACGTTAATCGCCTTCACGTCATCGGGTCCGTC
The DNA here is from genome assembly GCA_964413525.1 of uncultured bacterium. Taxonomy (GTDB): domain Bacteria; phylum T1Sed10-126; class T1Sed10-126; order T1Sed10-126; family CAYPTI01; genus CAYPTI01. The sequence continues at coordinate 40,756 of CAYPTI010000001.1, forward strand.
CAGTTTTAACCCGACCCCCCAGGACCGGACCTGGACCTTGTCCCCCACCCGGAGTTCGTCGAGAACGTCCGGGTCAAAATCAATCATGACGTGCTCAATTCCCCCGTGTTTGCCCACCACGACGCCGGTCTCCCCCTCGGCCTCACCCGAGATGAGCACCGCCTCGTTGCCGACACAGGACTGGACGTTGAAGGCGTAGTTGGATTGTTTCTGGCGGTCGGCCTTGTTTTCCAGGTGGGAAAAACTGGCCCCCGGCTCGACGTGATCGACCTCCCAATCGATGGCGCTGTCACCCACCCGGACGTTAAAACTAATTCCTCCGACGCCGGGCAGGACCTCCGGTTCCCCCTCCGCCGACACAATGTACGGGGACCGGCCCTGCATGGGGTGAGTGATCTCACCGGTCACCGATTGTTTCACCAGTCGTTCGCGGTTGTAGTCAAGACTCATGAATGGAACCCTCCCGGTTGAATGGAACCTCAATTTGGATCAATAACGAACCTAATTCTACTTCGTTTATGAACTTCACCTCAGCGTATCACACGTTCCGGCACTCCGATCAGGTTCTGGTTAGTCTGGCAATACGGTCTCCAAACGGGTTTGCTTTGCACGGATCGTTCGGATCTGATTCCCTCTGAACAAGCGATTTCCGATCAGGATTTGAACAAATGGTTGCCTCGTGAAACACGTACGACGGTGGGCTCGGTGCACCCCTCGTTACAGGGGGTCCTGAATTGAATATCCACCGTCCACCACGAGGGTAGTTCCGGTGACGAACGAGGCTCGGTCCGAGAGCAGGAACCGTACCGCCTCGGCCACCTCCTCCGGCTGCCCGAACCGGCCCATCGGGGTGGCCTCTCGGACGTTCTCGCGGGTTGAGTCCTTCAGCCCCGAGTTCATCGGGGTGTCGGTAAAGCCCGGAGCCACGGCGTTGACCCGGATCGCCGGGGCGACCTCCTGGGCAAGTGACCGGGTGAGGTTCTCGAGCCCCGCCTTGCTGGCCGAATAATCGGTCAGTCCCGGTCGGGTGGATTCGGACAATCCCCGGATGGACGTCACGTTCACCAGGCTTCCGGTTTCCATCTCGCGGAGGGCCCGGCGGGCTATCGCCGCGGGCACCTCCAGATTCACGGCGAGGGAGTGTCGCCAATCGTCCTCCGTGCGCTCCAGCGCCGGGCCGCTGCGAGCGATTCCGGCGTTGTTGACCACACCGCCCAGTTCACTCCAAGGAACCTCGGACAGAAACTCCTCAACGTCCGCCGAATCCAAAAAATCAACCCGGTATCGAGCGTCGAGCCGTTCGGATAGCTCGTCCGCCGTCCGGGTGGAACTCCGGTACTGAATTTGAACGTCATGATCCTCTTCCAGCAAACCGTGTACGACGGCACGACCGATGCCCGACGCACCTCCGGTAACAAGTACCTTCATGACATCACGTCCCTTTCTCCATCGGTTTCGACGGGGGTGAAGCTACGGAAATTCGTTCGGGGACGGAACGGAGCATCCCGCCTCACTTGAACAGCGGAGCGGTCTCGTGGAATTCGACCTCCGGGTTGTCCTGTTCGGCCCGCCGCAGGGTGTGCTTCGTCTTGAACAGCACCAGGGGCTCGTCGTATTGATCCCGAAGCACCGTCCGGTAGGTTCCCCGTTTCAACTGTTCGGCCGCCTCGAGGTCCCCAACCCAGCGAGCGAATTTGTAAGGAAGTCGGTCGAACCGGACCTCCACCCCGTATTCCTCCTCCAGCCGGTACTTCAGCACGTCGAACTGAAGTTCTCCCACCACGCCGATGATCGGGTCGCCCCCTGTTTCGTCCCAGGGCTCGAACACCTGAACCGCTCCCTCTTCGGCCAGTTCGTCCAGTCCTTTTTCGAGGTGCTTCCGTTTGAACGCCTCCTTCACCTTGAGCCGCGCGAAATGTTCCGGGGAAAACCTCGGCACCTGGTTGAATTCCACGGATCGTCCGTTGGAGAGGCTGTCCCCGATGTGAAATTGACCGGGATCGAACAACCCCACCACATCCCCCGGATAGGCTTCCTCCACGCTGTCCCGATCCTGACCCATGAACTGCCGGGGTTGGGCGAGTTTGACCGTCTCCCCGGTCCGCTGGATGGTGGTCTCCATGTCCTTCCGGAAGGTCCCGCTGCAGATCCGCATGAAGGCCATCCGGTCCCGGTGGTTGGGATCCATGTTGGCCTGGATTTTAAAAATATACCCGGAAAAGTCCGGATCCTTCGGATCAACCGGTCCCTTGGGTTGGGGTTCCGGGGCAAGCCGCACGAGGTGATCGAGAAATTCGGGCACCCCCACGTTGGTCTGGGCGCTGCCGAAGAACACCGGCGCCTGCCGGCCCTCGAGGAATCGATCCCGATCGAAGGAATCACCCGCGATCTCCAGCAACTCCAGTTCCTCCCCCAGTTCCTCGAGCCGGGTCCCGTCAAGCACGTCCAGGTCGCCGAGTTCGTCCAGGCTGTACTCCTCCCGTCGGGCGGCCTCCTGACCGTGTTGCTCCTGTAATTCGTGGAGCTGAATCCGTCCGGTTGACCGATCGACCACGCCCCGGAACCGCTTCCCCCGCCCGATCGGCCAAGTGACCGGGTACAGGTCCACGTCCAGTTGCTCCGCCACCTGATCGAGCAGTTCCAGGGGTTCCCGACCGTAGCGGTCGTACTTGTTGATGAACAGGAACATCGGGATGCCGTGGCGGCGGGCGAACCGGAACAGCTTCGGGGTCTGAAGTTCCACTCCGCGGGTTCCGTCCAGCACGAGGATCGCGCTGTCGGCGGCCAGCATGGTCCGGTAGGTGTCGGCGCTGAAATCAGCGTGTCCCGGGGTGTCCAGCAGGTTTACGTGAATGTCGTCCTGTTCAAACTGAAGCACGCTGGAGGTGATCGAAATCCCCCGCTCCTGCTCCATGTCCATCCAGTCGCTCAGAGCGTGACGGTCGGCTTTCCGGGCCCGGATCGAACCGGCCCGGTGGATGGCTCCGCTGTGCAGGAGGAGTTTCTCGGTCAGGGTGGTCTTCCCGGCGTCCGGATGGGCGATAATCGCGACGGTCCGGCGGTTTTCAATCATGACCATAACCTCAATGAACGGGTTGGTTCGGATTCCGGGGAGGCTTGACCGTGGAACGGCACCGTTCAGCGACAGGGTCGAATCAACGGGGGGTTCCCCGGACGGGTGCTGAGAGAACGGCTAGAATAGCACGTAAACCGTGAACTGAACACAACGGAGCCGATCGAAGGGGAGCGACATACCTTAACTGAAGCAGCGTTGAGAGGGAGGGTTACATGACCCCGGATGGACTCCGAGCCACCGCGACGGTGGGTTGAAGCCGGATCAGGGCCGGATCGGTTCAGGCGGACCGGGGGGGCGTTTTCCCGACTGACCGCGATCCTGCAGGGCGAGGTCCATCAGCACCAGGGCAATGACGGCCTCCACGATGGGGACGGCCCGCGGAACCACGCAGGGATCGTGGCGACCCCGGGCTTCCAGGGTAACGGACTCCCCACGGTCGTTGATGGTCTGCTGGGGGTGGTTGATGGTCGAGGTGGGTTTGAAGACCGACCGGCCGTACACCGGCATCCCGTTGGATATGCCCCCCAGCGTCCCGCCGCTGTTGTTGGTCTCGGTGACAATGGCTCCGTCCTCCACCCGAAACTCGTCGTTGTGCTCCTGACCGGTCATCTTCACTCCGTCGAACCCGCTCCCGAGCTCAAATCCCTTGCTTGCCGGAAGCGACAGGATCTGCTGGGCGAGCAGGGCTTCCAGTTTGTCAAACACCGGTTCCCCCCAGCCGGCGGGACAGCCCCGGGCCACGAAGCCCACGATCCCTCCGAGGGAAGTCCCTTCGGATCGGGCCTGCTGGATTCGGTCGGACATCTCCTCCGCCGTGGGCCCGTCGGGACAGCGTACGGCGTTCTGCTCGACGTCCTCCCGTTCAACGCTCAAGCGGTCAATCTCGGGGGCCGTCACGGTATGAACCTGCTCGACCCACGAAACGATTTCCACCCCGTACTCCTCGGCCAGCCATCGGCGGGCGATGGCCCCCGCCGCAACCCGGCCGACCGTCTCCCGGGCGCTGGCCCGACCGCCTCCCATCCAGTTGCGCACCCCGTACTTCTGATCGTAGCTCATGTCGGCGTGGGAGGGTCGGTAGACGTCCTTCATGTCCTCGTAATCGGCCGCCCGGGCGTCCTTGTTCCCCACCATCATGGCGATGGGAGTACCGAGGGTTTCCCCCTGAAAGACCCCGCTCATCAGCCGGACCCGATCGGCTTCCTTCCGTTGCGTGGTCAGCTTGCTCTGGCCGGGTTTCCTTCGGTCCAGTTCCCGCTGAATGGTCTCCCGGTCAAGTTCCATCTTCGGCGGACAGCCGTCCACCACCACACCCACGGTCTCGCCGTGACTTTCCCCCCATGTGGTAACCCGAAAGGCCGTCCCGAACGTGTTGCCCGGCATACCCTGTCTCCTCCTAAATGATTGTGTCCCGAATCGTGTGCAAAAACAGCCTCTTCACAACATTCTCGGTCAGCCGGGGTCGGACCGGGGCCAACGGCACGACGTACGACCCCGAGGTGATTTCGCCCCCCGGATCCGGTGAATGGTCCCGCGCTAATTCAGGCCTCTGCGGGACGATTGCTGCTCTTGGGTTGATCCCTGGCCGGCGAAATCAAACCCGTCCGAAGACCGTATTTCCACACAAAAGAAGCCGTTATCCTCATAAAATCAGCCGGATCGGCTCCTGAATTGAGTCAACCGGATTCCCTCCCCCCGACTTCACAAGCAGGAGGGGTCGAATCCTGGGTCGGATTCATCCGGTCCGGACGGGCAACGTCTGCCAACCGGGACGACGATCGATCGTCCTCGAAAACGGGTTCCGTCTTCCCCACTACCGTAATGGTTTCCTCCCGGAATTCAATTGTTCCCACCCATCGAATGACAGAGACCCCGAACGGAAGATCCCTCCCGACCAATCCATCGATTTATCGACATATCAAGATATCCTGATATATTGATATGTCGATGGGTAACGGTACCGTTGAGTCGTCGGGAGGTGATTGTCCCGTGGACGATGCCCAAAAACGGTTGGTTCAGCTCCTGAAGGCCCTCGCGAACAAGGACCGCATCCGGCTCCTTCTTCAGCTAAACGACCAAACCATGAGCGTTGGAGAACTGGTTGAAGAGCTGGGACGCTCCCAGCCATCGATTTCAGGTCATCTACGAATCCTCCGTGATGCTGAACTCGTGGAGCGACATCAGGAGGGTCGGACAGCCCGTTATTACCTCAGGGATTCGCGGATCGTCAGCACCGTGATGAGCACCCTGAACACGTTTCTGACGTTGCTGAAACGACAGGAAGATCAGACGTAAGGTTAATAATCGGACTCGGATTCCTCTCCCGAGACGATGGCGATTCCGGCGCTGGCCCCGATCCGGTTGGCTCCGGCGGCGATCATGTCCACGGCGTCGTCGAAATCCCCGACTCCTCCGCTGGCCTTCACGCCCAACCCGCTGCCGACCACCCGCCGCATCAGGGCGATGTCGCTCATGGTCGCCCCTCCCGGTCCGAACCCGGTTGACGTTTTGACGTAATCCGCCCCGGCCTCCTTGCACAGCCGGCAGGCCGACATCTTCTGCTGATCGGACAGCAGGCCGGTTTCCAGGATGACCTTCAGGACCCGGTCCCCGCAGGCCTCCTTCACGGAGGCGACGTCCTCCCGCACGTAGTCGAAGTCCCCCTCCTTCAGCGCCCCGACGTTCATCACCATGTCGATCTCGTCGGCTCCGTTGGCGATGGCTTCCCGGGTCTCCTGAACCTTGGTGGCGGTGGTGGTCGCTCCGAGGGGGAAGCCGACCACGGTACATACCTTGACCGACGTCCCCTGCAATAACTCATCACACAGCGGAACCCAGGTGGGGTTCACGCAGACGGAAGCAAAATTATATTTTCTGGCCTCCTCGCAGAGCTGAACAATGTCCTCCCGGGTCGCTTCCGGATTCAACAGGGTGTGGTCGATGTAGCCCGCCACCTCGTCCCGGACGTCCCGGACCCCGATGGTGGTCCCGATCCGGGCCGATTCGGTCTGGAGAACGGTGGAGACTTCATTCCCTTCTCGTTTGACCTGCAACCCCTCCCCGGACTCCGGGTCCGGTTCGTCCCGACAGACGGTGACCTCGGTTAACTCCCCGGACCGCCCGGCCACATCCAGAAACTCCACCCCCATGTCGTGGAGCGGTGCCGACCGAACCCCCAGTTCCCGCGCCTTTTCAAACGCCTGGTCCACCCGGCGCTGAAATTTTTGAGAACTCCTGTTGGCGTCCACCAGGGTATCGTTGGGCGCCCAGACTTCCTTCCCGTCGCTGAGGGCTTCGACGGCAATGCGTCCGGCCGTGTCCTCCGGATCGAGTTCGGCGATCCGGTCCAGGGTATCCATCGAAAGGGTCGGCAGGATGACGGCGTCACACCCCGTCACGAGGGTATAACACCCGCTGTCGGGAATGGCGGCCTCATGAACCTCCCCGCTTCCGCTGAGGGTACGAAACCGGCTGCGTTCGGCTTCCGGCAGGGCCCGATCCAGAAACAGGTTCACGACGACCCCGTTTTCCGCCAGTCGATTGAGTTCCTGGCGGACGCGACCCAGATCGGCCGGCCCCGGGGTGATCACGGCCAGCACCGAGGGAGCCTGATCCCGCGCTTCCCCGGAGGGAGTGGACCCGTCATCGTCCACCCCGACAGTCTTGGAGGAAGAAGATTCCCCCGGGCTCCGAAGTTCCTCCATAACCTGCCTGGTTATCCGTTCGACCAGCGCCTCATCGACCATGGTAATCGCTCCCGTCCGTGTTCGTCGCCGGATCCCGCGGGCCGGACCCCATCATTCCGTCACCGCCTCGGCTCCGGCTTCCATCATTTCGCCGGCAATCAAATCGATGTCAAACACTTCCGCGATGGAAAACATAACCCCGGCCACGGTTGCGGTCTGCCAGGAGGCCAGGGCCCCGGCGAACATGGCCCGCAAGCCCAGTTTGGCCAGATCCGGGGTACGACTCGGGGCGATGCCGCCGATCCCCCCGATCTGAATGGCGATGGAACTGAAGTTCGAAAACCCGCACAACGCGTAACTGGCGATCACGATGCTGCGGGGGGAAAGCTCCCCCGCCGCGACCAGTTCCTGGAAGGAAAAGAAGGCCACGAATTCATTAATCACGATCTGTTCGCCGATCAACTGACCCACAAAGACAATCTCACTGAACGGAATTCCCATCAACAGCGCCATGAGCGAAAAGGCGTACCCCATGACCAGCTGAAGGGTCAGTTCGGCCATGATCCCCGACTCCCCCAGGATCTCCGCTCCGGTGAAGGTGGCGGCCAGGCCCCCGAGGACGGCCCCGGCCACGGTAATCACGGCCAGAATCATCGCCGTCCGGGTGCCGGGGTTGAACCAGAACAGAGCGAGGAAGCCAAAAAACGCCAGCAAACCGGCCGAGTAACTCGCGGCCATCACGCCCGACTGAGTCCGGGCCGTCATCAGGGTAATGAACCCCAGGACGACTCCTCCGGCCAGCAAAACTCCGAGCGATCGGATCCAGCGGCCCATCCGGTGCTTCTGCCAGGTATAGGCAACCCCCAGGGCCAGCGCCGTACAGGTGATCAACCCGAGGTTCCTCCAGAACCCGGCGCTGGGCCCGACACCGAACCGCTCGTACATAAATTCCGGCACCAGAAAGTAGCCCCCGGCCGGCAGCCCAAACAGAAGGATGTTGCCCCCGAGCCAGAACTTGGTCAGCTCATCCCGCCAGGAAACCCGGGCCACCAGGAACAACATCACGAACCCCCCGAGCGCCATGCCCCAGGCAAAGACTCCGCCGGGAGTCGATTCGGTCCCGTACATCCAGAGCACCTGGTTCCCGTACCAGCCGAAGATCGCGTTGCCCATGGCGACCAGGGCGATGAACGCCAGCAGCATGGAGGCCACGTTAAAGGCCAGGGTGAGACCCGATTTGGCTCCGCCGGCCGCCGCATCGAGGACGTTTTCGTGCTCCTGTTCGATCTCGATGCTCATCTCGCCGCCGGTCTCGGGATCCTCGGTCTCCGGATAGCAGAGCTTGGACATCACGATGGCGGCGGGCGCCGACATGATGCTGGCCGTCATGAGGTGGCCCGCGATGCCGGGAAAATCATCCGACAGCATCCCCACAAAGGCCGCCATCACTCCACCGGCCACGGTGGCAAACCCGCTGGTCATGATGGTGTTGATCTCCGACATCGTCATGTTCTTGATGAAGGGTCGAACCACCAGGGGAGCCTCGGTCTGTCCCACGAAGATGTTGGAGCTGACCGAAAGGGTCTCGGCTCCGCTGGTTCCCAGCAGTTTCATCATCACCCAGGCGAACAGCTCCACGACCTTCTGCATCAAGCCCGAATAGTAGGCAACGGCCATCAGACAGGAAAAGAAAATAATCGTAGGCAGCACGGAGAAGGCAAATTGTGCCCCGAGTTCCTGCGAATCCACGAGGTTGCCGAAGATAAACCGGGACCCCTCGTCCGACATCGCCAGCAATCCCAGAATGATGTCGTTCATGTACTGGAAAAACAGCTGCCCGGGTTCGGTCAGCATCACGAGGATCCCCAGCACGAACTGGATGCCCATTCCCACAAAGACAACTTTCCACATGATGACGGAATGCTTCACCGACATCAGCCACGCGATGACGGGGATCAGGACCATGCCAAGGAGACTGAAAACCAGTTCGATCTCCATTTATCGCACCGACCTGTTCCGGGTTGGATATCGCTCGTCCGAGCCGACCATCAATCGTACGGAGCGGTCAATCGAGTTGATTGATTTTGTCCACCCTTCGTTGATGCCGTCCCCCGGCAAACGGGGTGTCAAGCCAGAGTTCCACCAGTGACCGCCCCCGGTTCTCCCCCATCAATTCCGACCCGAGGACCAGCATGTTGCTGTCGTTATGTTCCCGGGCACTCCGGGCGGTAAATTCGTTCGTGGGGCTGGTGGCCCGGACCCCGGACACTTTGTTGCCCACGATGGCGGAGGCGATACCCGTCGTGTCCACCATGATCGCCCGGTCAAACCCTCCGCCTCCGACGGCCTCCGCCACGAGTCGAGCGTAGTCCGGATAATCACAGGACTCATCGCTGTAGGTACCAAAGTCCACCACTTCGTGTTCGGTCTCCCGTTCCAGGTGGAGTTTGATGGATTCCTTCAGCGCATAACCGCCGTGATCGGCCCCCAGGGCAATCTTCATTCGTCCGGGCTTACCGTGTTTCTCCCTGCGCCGGGCGGAGTTCCAGGTCGTGATCGGCAGCGCATTCCCGGGCGGCGGGGGTCACGATGATCCCCGGATCGAGTTCCAGCTCATAGGGCGTTGATTCAACGGATTCCAGGTAGTCTTCCAGTTTGGTTCGGGTAAGCACCTGACCGAAGTCCGGACCGGTCTCCGGCGGGGCTTCGGTCCGGGCATCCCCGGCGGACGATCCGGCTTTCCCCGGCACATCGGTGGTGGAAAATCCCTGCTCGTGAAGCCGGTTCCACAGGGAGTCAAGCAGATCGGTGAGATCCGGGCGGGTCACGGTCGGCCCTCCGGAGCAAGTCCTCGGGACTGAAACCGGACTCGTGGTCGAAAAAGTCGGAGCTTGGCGGGTTCAGGGCTCCCTTCAACCAAATTCAGCAGCACACCGTCACTCCTCGGACTGCCCGGAGAGATACAGCCGCACCAGGAGGTACCCCAGCAGGGGAACGACCAGCAGGCAGACGATAAACAGGGCCAGAAAGTCGGCCGCCTCACGGGGCATTCGTACCCCGAACGCCAGCCCCACGGCGAACAGGGTCAGCGCAGCGGCCAGGGACAGGAATATGGTTCTCCAGGACGTTCGGGAACGGTTCCGGGCCTGACGCAGCTGGTTCCGAAGCATTTCCTGACCGGTCTCCGGAGTCAATTCGTCGAACGCCGGCCCCTCGTCGGAACTCATCAGACGATCCGGAAGTAATCAACCAGCGTGCACCGACGGCGCCGAACAAACGTTCGGGCGGAGGTAATCCCTTCCCCGGTTGGGGTTGTGATGGTCATGGACGTCCAGCCTTCTCCCTCATGCCCGAGCCCGTTCAGGTTGCTTCCGTTTTTGACAAAGATGCTGGTGTTCACGGCCACCGCCATCCGGTGCATGTTCTCGATGTTCTGGGAGTGCATGCAGGCCGTGTGTTTGAAGCCGTGCTCCAGTTCAACTGCCAGCTCGATGGCCCGGTCGACGTCCGGGACCCGGATCAGCGGAATGACCGGCATCAGCAGTTCCTCCACGGCGAACGGATGGTCCGGGCCGGTCTCCGCCACCAGCAACCTCACGTTGTCCGGGACGGAAAGCCCGATTTCCGCCGCGATGTCCTGGGGGTCCTGTCCCACCCAGTCCTTGTTCACGGACGGGTCCGTTCCCGGATAGCCCTCCAGGACCAGCCGGGCGATCTGTTCGGCTTCGTCCTCCGACAACCGGTACGCCCGTTCTCGTTCCATCTGGCGAAGCAGGTCGTCGGCGATGGAATCCACGGCCAGAATTTCCTTTTCGCAGGTACACAGGACGTTGTTGTCGAAACTGGCTCCTTCGATGATCTTTCGGGCGGCGTTGGGGACATCGGCCGTCTGATCGACGACCACCGGTGGGTTCCCCGGTCCCGCCGCCATCACCCGTTTGTCGGCCTTCATGGCCTCCCGGACCACCGCTCCCCCGCCCGTCACCACCAGCAGGTTAATCCCGTCGTGGTGGAACACCTCCTGGGCGGTTTCCAGGGTGGGTTCGGAAAGAATGGAGAGCAGGTTCGGAGGGCCACCCGCCGCCTGGATTTCCCGGTTCACCAGACCGATGATCTCGGTACAGATTTCCTTCGCCGCCGGGTGAGGGTTGAACACCACCGCGTTGCCCGCGGCGAGCATGCTGATTCCGTTGTTAATCATGGTGGCGGCCGGGTTGGTGGAGGGAGTGATGGATCCGATGACTCCCCAGGGGGCGAATTCCTCGAGGGTGAGTCCGTGATCGCCGGTGGTGACTTCCGCTTCGATGTCCTCGATGCCGGGCGTCTGATCGGCAACCAGGTTAATCTTGGTCTCCTTGTCCTCCGCCCGCCCGAACCCGGTCTCCTCGACCGCCTTTTGAGCCCAATCGGCAGCCCGATCGTGAGCCAGCTGACGGATCCTCTCGATGGCACGATTCCGCAGCGAGAGGTTTCCCTGGCCACGGACTTCCGTAAAGGCAAGTCGGGCCTGCTGAACGGCCTCGTCCACCGACCGGAAGGAGCCGTCGGTGACGGAATCCCCCCGGGGACGGGAGGATGAAGAGGATGAAGGTGATTCCGACTGCACGTGCGGGCGACCGGCGGACCCGGTGGTCCGGGGAACCGTACCGCCCTCGGAATCGGACGGATTCCGCTCGTCGGACCGTTCCCGAACGCGATCGATCACGTCCCGCACGATCGAACGAATTTCTGATTCACGCATCCTTATCGAGGACCTCCGAACCGGTTAAGGGCTTTATTCGATGCCCTCTTCGAGAGCGATCGGGAAGGCTTCCTCGAGGTCGTTGTGCGGACGCGGGATGACATGGACCGCGACCAGCTCACCAATTTTCTCCGCCGCGGCGGCTCCAGCGTCCGTGGCGGCCTTGCAGGCTGCCACGTCACCACGGACGAGGGAGGTGACGTAACCGGCACCGATTTTTTCATGTCCCACCAGCTCGACCTTGGCGGCCTTCACCATGGCGTCGGACGCCTCGATCAGGGCCACCAGCCCTCGTGTCTCAATCATTCCTAGAGCTTCCATCGTCTCCCAAAACCTCCAAACAGAAGATAAACAATCATTCGTACATCATCTCTGTTAATTATCGCTCGTGGACGGTTTACATCCCTTCCTCCCCCGGAATTGGCGGGCGTAGTATGACGTTCCCGAGGATGATTTCAACCCGTTACCCAAAAATATAACAGGATAGACATTTTGATAGAGATGGTGATGGCGGGTTTCTAAAAAGGGAATCGTTCGAACGAAAAAATGTTCGTGATGGACCTCTCCAGGCCGGGCCGAGAAGACGATGGACGAAAATAATTGTCATTCATAAACAGCACGTCTGTCTACGATCGATTCTTCAGTTCGTCCGACCATCGGAGTCCCGGGCCGCTCGCGCAATCCCGAGGGGGGTGACCAGCAGCGGGTCGGAGGGCTTGAAGACGGGTCGATCCAGCAGCCGCTCGAACGGTACTTCAAACCCCTCCGGCACACAGGTGCCCCCGACGAGGTAGACCGGGGTCCCGGCTTCCGCTCCGGTGAGGTTTTCTTCCACGATGGAAGCCATTTTTTCGATCACCGGCAGGACTTCCGATTCGTAGCTGTCCAGCTGTTGAGTTTCCCGGATCCGTTCGGCCTCCTCGTACTCAATGCCCCGGCTTCCAGCCAGCACCAGGGAAATGTGATGCCCGCCCGTGGCGACGTCCGTGGAATGGACGCCCGTCCCCTCCCGAACCACCGTGATCCCGGTGGTTCCCCCGCCAATGTCCACGATCGTTCCGTCCTCCACCCCGAGCAGTTCACGGGCCGCCTCGGGCTCGGAAACCCCCCGCACCACGTCGAACCCGGCGTCCCGAGCGGCGTTGCGCTGGGCCCGCGCGTCGGTGCCGGGCGGATAGCCTACCGCGGTGGGGAGTTCGTCTGCTCCGTCCAGGAGTTGATCCGACAGATCCACCAGGACGTCAACCGCCCGCCGGTAGTCCAGCACAACCCCGTCCCGGACGGCGTCCTCCCGGACCATCCTGCCTCCGACCGGCAACCCGTCGCTATCCACCAGGTTCACCTGAATGGTCGACGTACCGAGATCGACCCCCGCGTACAGATCCTCTCCCCCGGGTCGAGTTCCATCCCCGAGCACTCGCCGTGCCCGGGTCAGATAGGTTTCAACATCCAGGTCTCCGGGCGGTCCTTCCGCCCTTTTCTCCGCTCGGGACATCATTCGTCGTCCCCTCCCCCGATCGGGTGTTCGTCGGGATATACCAGCACCGCCAGCCAGATGCTGGCTTCGTAGAGCAACCACAGGGGACCGGCCAGCATGATCTGGGTAATCACGTCCGGGGGAGTCAACAGCGCCGCAAACCCCACGAAGGCCACCACCGCGTAGGGACGCAGGTGGCGCAAATACGCGGGGGAGGCGATCCCCATCCGGGCCAGCACGGTGAGCACCAGCGGCAATTCAAACGCGGCCCCGAACACGACCAGAATGATCAGGGCGAAGTCGATGTAGTACTCGATCCGCCAGTGGGGTTCCAGACCCCAGAAGCGGTTGAACTCCCACAGGTACTTGAGGGCCAGCGGAAGGACAACGAAGTACGCGAACGACAGACCGGCCACGAACAACCCCAGCCCGGCGGTGCCAACCGGGTAAAGAAGCCGGCGTTCCCCCCGTTTCAGGGCCGGCTGGATGAACCGGACCAGTTCCCCCAACCAGTAGGGCGAACTGAGGATCAGCGCTCCGACGAAGGTGATTTTCAAATACAGAAAAATGGCTTCCGGGGGGGAGAAGGTGTACAGCGGCGTGCTCTCCTGAATTCGCTGAAGCGGCAACAACAACCAGTCAAAGATGGTCCGGGAAAAATAAATCACCACGGCCAGGGCCGGAATGGTCGCCAGCCCCGATCGGATCAACATCCCCCGAAGTTCGCCGACGTGGTCCCAGAAGGCCATCCGACCTCCGTCCGGTTCACTCATTCCTGATCACGGCCTCCCGAGCCAACTCAGTATTTCGGAACGACCCTTCGCGTCTGTTCCCCGTCGGATCCGCCCCGATGATCCACCGTGCCCGCCCAGCGGTCAGAGCGAATCGAATGCCTGCCGAATCCCTTCGCAGGCCCGATCCAGAACGTCCCCCCGGTGACGGGTGCTCACGAAACTGCTCTCAAAATACGACGGGGGGAAATAAAGTCCCTCCTCGAGCGCGGCCCGGTGGAACCGCCTGAACCGTTCGTCATCCGTGGAGGTTGCGTCCCGATAATTCCTCACGGGACGGTCCGTGAAGTAATAGGAAAACATTCCGCCCATCCGGTGAAACTGGAGCGGGACGTTTTGCTCGGCCGCAGCGTCGAGAAAAGCCGTCTCAAGTTCATCCACGATCTCCTCCAGCAGAGAATACGGAGGATCCTGCTGAATAAGTTCGAGGGTCCGCAGTCCCGCCCGCATGGCCAGCGGGTTGCCCGACAGGGTTCCGGCCTGGTAGACCGGTCCGTCGGGAGCCACCTCCCGCATGATCTCCTCCCGTCCCCCGTACGCACCGACCGGCATGCCCCCGCCGATGATCTTTCCCAGGGTGGTGATGTCGGGAAGCACCCCGTACTCCTCCTGAACGCCTCCTTCGGCGACTCGGAACCCGGTCATGACCTCGTCAAAAATCAACAACGCCCCGTGATCGTCACAGGTCCTGCGAAGGGCATGGAGGAAGCCCTCCCTCGGTTTGATCAGCCCCATGTTCCCGGCCACCGGCTCGACGATCACGCCGGCGATTTCCTCCCCGTACTCGTCAAATGTTTCCCGGAGCGCCGACTCGTCGTTGAACGGTAGGCTGATGGTCAGCCTCGCAAGGTCCTCCGGGACTCCGGCGCTGTCAGGTTGACCGAGGGTCGCTCCCCCGGACCCGGACTGGACCAGCAGACTGTCTCCGTGGCCGTGGTAACAGCCGGTGAACGTGACGATTCGGTCGCGGCCGGTGGCTCCCCGGGCCAGCCGGAGGGCCGACATCGTCGCCTCGGTGCCGGAGTTCACCATCCGAACCACGTCGACGGAGGGGACCATGGAAGCCACCGTGCGGGCCATGCGGGTTTCCAGTTCCGTCGGGGCCCCGAAACTCATCCCCCGGTTCAGTTGCTCCTGAACGGCCTCGACAACCTCGGGGGGATTGTGTCCGAACAGCATCGGTCCCCAGGAACCGACGAAATCGATGAATTCGTTGCCGTCGGCATCAACAATTGTTGCTCCGCTGGCCGACTCGATAAACGGCGGCGGTCCCTCCACGGCCGCGTAGGCCCGGGCCGGACTGTTCACTCCCCCCGGAATGAATTGGGAGGCTTCCTCAAACAGGGTTTCAGATCGTTCAAACATAAACATCCCTCTGACTGTCAGATTGGGTCTCGAATCGCGTGTAAAAACTGCCTCCGATTGTCCTCCCCGGTCAGCCGTCGACCGCTCTCCCGGAAGTTTTCACCTCCCGGAACGGATGCCGATGCGGACGAAACCGGATGACAGGCCGGTTCGGGCTGCTGATTTTGCAAACCGTATCATGTTGAAATCGACCGGAACAGAATTGCCCTCCGGAACCGAGCGGGCATCGGGCGGACAGGTAACCCTCGTGAGAACGAAATCGAGTCGTCACCATTCTTCAGTTCCATCTCTGGACGGTTTGGGTAAAGGTTTCTAATAATTTATAAACGAAAAACGGAAGGTCTGGAGAAAAATGAGTTTGGAGGGAACGAGGTTCTCAGCCGCGGGGGTGGAAGTCCTCGTGGGCGGTGCGGACTTCGTCGCTGAGATGAACGTAAATGTCGGC
>CAYPTI010000001.1:56436-67056 GCA_964413525.1 uncultured bacterium
AGATTGTTGATCTCCCCTTCCTCAAGCACCCGGGTCAACCGCGCCTCCGACCGGGGGGATTCCACGTCCCGGAAGGGATTGTCCTCCCGTTCGGAATCCCGACAGACCCAGCGGTAAAAACCGCGCAGCGAACTGATCCGGCGCTGCACGGTGGCAATGGCCAAACCCCGGTCGTACAGGGAGGACAGGTACCCCCGGGCCTCGGGTTGTCCGGCAGTCAGGGGGTCCGCGTCCATCCCGGACAGAAACCGGAACCAGTCCCGCAGGTCGTCAAGATAGGACCGGACCGTGGCCCCGGAACAGGAGCGCTCCACCTGCAGGTGGGTCCGGTACCGGGTCAGACGATCCAGCCACTCCTCCGGCAGGTCGGCTTCCTCCATGGTTTGGGCTCCGTCCCGTCGCCTCGTCTGAGGCGCTGATCCTGGGTCGATTCCGCCTGGTCAGATTCCGGTCTTTGCTTGCGTCAACTCCGGCCGGAAGATTTCCCCGGTTCCGGTCCGAACCGCCCCGTGAACCGGATCGGAAACACCGGGAAGGCTCACCACACCGACTGTCCGGAGGTTTGCCGTCGCCGTTCCCAGATCCCGATGAACAATCCGGTCACCACCACCGCCAGGAAAAACCACGGAAGCACTTCCGCGGTTACCGTATCCCAGCCCGGCCAGCCGGGTCCGTTTCCCGTTTCGTAGGGCCAGACCGCAACCAGGGCCCCAAGCATGAATCCGCTGAGTCCGCTGAAGGTCGCCCCCGGATGCCGATTGAGGCACCAGCGAAGTCCCCGGCAGAGGATTTTCACCCCGACCAGCGCCCCAAGCAAGTACAGGACGATGACCCAGAAGGGGTGGCCGGGAAGGTCCCCCGAACTGAGCCGCACGAGGAGCATTCGGCCCGACTCGAGCAGATACGTGTATCCCCCCAGAAGGAGCAGAATGTAGGCTCCGCTGATCCCGGGCAGGATGAGAGCGCTCACGGAGACGGTCCCCATCAGAAACACGATCCAGAGGGGAACCGACGGCAGGTGAACGACCGTCCGTTCGGTCAGCGGATCCGGGAGGTCCCGATTTTCCGGATGGTCCAGGACGGATTCGGCGTCGAGGGCTCGAGGGTGATCGTCCAGCAGCCGGTCCAGGCTGCGACCGTTGGCTTCCACCTCGGTCCAGCGGTGAGTCATCGTGCCCGCGTCCGGCACATACGCGACCCCGACTCCCAGGACCAACCCCAGAAGCAGCCAGGCCGTCATCCCGCGCGACCAGGTCCCCTGCAGGTCGTGGCCCTGCCGGAGGGGGATCCAGGCACTCACGAGAATCAACCCCGTAAACAGGGCCATCACCTCGGCGGTATGGTTCCGGATGAGGGGAGGCAGGACGAACACGCCGACGGCGAGCGCCGAACCAATCCCGGCCAGAAGCGTCCCCAGAAAGGGCAGTTTGGCCCGCCCGGCGGAGCGTCGCAACCGGTCCCACCGGGACCGGTCGAAGGGGTTGATCAACCAGCGGAATCCGTCCCCCACCAACCGTCGATCCAACCGATCCAGGGCGGTGATCAACCGCCGGTAGACCCCGACGATGAGGGCCATGGTTCCCCCGCTTACGCCGGGAACCAGGTCGGATACCCCCATCGCCATCCCCTTGAGGTAAATCAGCCAGCTTGATTCCCGGTCGTTTCCGGACGAGGGTTTCACCGTTAGTCGTCCTGCCATCCCTCGTCCCCCACGAGCGGCACGAACACGCAGGAGATCGAGCGAGACGTTTCCCAGGAGTCCCGATCGGTTCGTCGAACCGTCGTCAGGGTCTGAGCCCGGCGGGACCCTACCGGAATGACCAGAATGCCTCCGACGGTCAACTGTTCCTTAAGGGGATCCGGAACCGACGGAGCTCCGGCGGTCACGAGGATCCGGTCGAAGGGAGCTTCCTCCGGCCAGCCCTTCCCTCCGTCGCCGGATCGCAGGTGAACCCGGTCCCCGTAGCCCAGTTCATCGAGCACCCGACGGGCAGGCCCCACCAGTTCCTCGTGATACTCGATCCCGTAGACGGTGGCGCTCATCTCGCACAGGATGGCGGCCTGGTAGCCGGACCCCGTCCCCACCTCCAGCACGCGGTTTCCCGGTTCAACCGAAAGATCCTGAGTCATCTGGGCGACCATGTAGGGCTGGGATATGGTCTGTCCCCGGTCGGTTGGAAGGGCCCGGTCGTCGTAGGCCCGGGAGCGGTCCGACTCCCGGACAAATTTTTCCCGCGGCACCCGGCGGAAGGCCTCCAGAACCCGTTCGTCGTCAATGCCCCGGCGCTCAAGCTGCTGATTTACCATCTGGCGCCGACGCGTTTCCATGCTGGAGCCGTCGGGATGATCCCGGTTCCAGAAGGGACTCATCAGGACCACCTCCCGTGATCGGCCGTTCGGAATCCGTTTCCCGTCGATTTCCTGACCGCCAACCCGTCGCAACCCGGCTCCCGGACCCGGGCTCCCGCCCGGTCCATACTAGCATAAAAACGACGAATCGAGGGCAACCGGATAGGGGGGTCCTCCGTGCTGCGAGCCGGACCGGGGAATCCGTGATCCGGACGCTTCCGGAGACATGGTTTCACGGTTCAGGGAAAGGGATGCGAACAACGGAACCGAAGGGTAACGTTGTCTTGTTGAAGAAAATCCACCGGTTGTTTGGTGAGCTGACCGAACCGGCTGAGGAGGGTAACGGCAGGGTCAACGTCCATCCCCGAACGAAGGAAGTTCGTCAGTCGGTGACGAAGTTTTTCAGATCGTCGCCGAACATATCCCCCATCGTCATGTTGCCGTCGTTCGGGGACCCGTCGGAGAGGAACTCCTCGGCGTCCTGCTTCTGCTGTTCCTCCCGATACCCCTGGATGCTGAGGTCGATCTTGTGTTCGTTCGTATCGATGCCGATGACTTTTACCCCGACCTCGTCGCCCTCGCTGACGACTTCGAAGGGATTCACGCGCTTGCCGCCGGACATTTCGCTGACGTGGACCAGTCCCTCGAGATCGTCGTCCAGGCGTACGAAAGCCCCGAACTGGAGAACGCTCGTTACGGTTCCCTTCGTGGTGGTTCCCTCCGGGTAGTCCTGAGCCTTCTGGACCCAGGGGTCGGGCATCGTCTGCTTGATGCCCAGTTCCACGACCTGGTTCTCGGCGTCCAGGTTCAGGATCTTGCACTTCACTTTCTGGCCGATCTCAAACCGATCGAACAGGTTCATCTCCTCGTCGCCCCACTGGATGTTGGACCGGTGGATAATCCCCTTGACGTTCTGGAGGAGTTGAACGTTGATGAAGTCCTTCGTGATGTCGACGACCGGAGCGGACAGCACGGTCCCTTCCGGAAACCGTTTCCGGAGGATCTCCCACGGATCGGCCCCGGTCCGTTTCCGGCTGAGGGTCATCCGCCGGCGATCGGAATCGATCTCCATGATCTTGACCTTCATCTTCTCTTCCTTGTGGAACTGATCCTCCGGGTGTTCCCAGGACGTTGCCCAGGCCAGCTCGTCCTCGGGAACCTTCCCCTCCACGTCCTGTTCGAGCCGGACGAACACCCCGTCCGACCAGACATCCACGATCTCGCCGGTGGTCTCCTGACCGGGTTCGTATTTTTCCTCGATGTCCTCCCAGGGGTCGGGGTACTTCTGTTTCAGGCCGAGGGACACCTTGCCCTCGTCCGGGGTCATCGAAAGGATCTGGACTTCGACTTCCTCGCCCAGCGTCAGGTAGTCGTTGACGTCCCGGACGGATCCCCAGGCCACGTCACTCTTGTGGAGGAGGCCGTCGACCGGGCCCAGGTTGATGAACGCCCCGAAGTTCACGATGTTCTTCACCGTTCCGGTGACCCATTCCCCTTTTTCCTTCTCCTGAAAGAAGGTCTTCTGTTCCTTCTGACGGAGTTCCTCGAGCCGTTCACGCCGGGACACCACCACGTTGTCGTCGTCCCGGTCGTACTCCAGAACCTTCATCTCGAACTCGCGGTCCATGTACTTGTCGTAATTCTGTTTTCTGCGGAGGCTCAGGTGGGAGTGAGGCATGAAGGCGGTAATTTCGTCGAACAGTTTAACCAAAAATCCACCCTTGATTTTCTTAAAGATCGTCCCCTCGATGAACTTATCCTCCCGGTGAGCCTCAGCGACCATCTGCCAGGCCCGATCGGCCACGGCTTCCCGTTCGCTCAACAGCGGGGCGTCGTCCTCGTAATTGAGTTCCTTGACCTTGACGAACATCTCGTCCCCCACGGAGATCGATCCCTCGTGAAGCTGATCGAAAGGAAGAATTCCGGTGAGACCGTTCCCGAGATCAACGGTGGCGTGATCGTCGCCCTTTCCTTCCACGGTTCCGGTAAGAATGATTTCCTCGGTCAGATCCTCCGGAACGTCCCCTGAAGCGTCCTTTTCCTGCTCGAACTCATCAAGATCGAAATTGTCGTTTTCGGGATCGAGCATCGTGGGTTTCGGCTCAGCCATCTTCTCGGATACCTCCAACAAATTAATTCAACATTTGGGTTCGATTCTCTCAAAATAGTCAGCAACCGTAACATAACGTACATCAGATCAATAGCGCAATCGAAGCCAAGGGTGGGACGACAGGGAACCAAACCGGGGAACGGGAAGCCTCCGTTCTCCGAGGACCTTCGGGGTTCCGAGCCCGTACGGTTCACCTTCTACCGGGATTCGGACACCGAGGATTCCTTCCTCCGTACGTGAGCCAGCAGGGTCCTGACGACTTCCTCGGCGGTGTAATCGGACGTGTCGACTCGAACGGCATCCTCGGCCGGTTTCATCGGGCCGGCGGACCGGCCGCGGTCGGTTCGATCCCGCTTCCGGATCTCCTCCACCACGGACTCATACGAAACATCCTCGGACGATTTCTGTAATTCATCGTAACGTCTTTGGGCACGGATTTCGAGCGAGGCGTCCAGATAAAACTTGTGGCGGGCGTCCGGAAAGACGACTGTTCCGATGTCCCGTCCGTCCAGGATTACTTCCCCGTCCTCACCCATTTTTCGCTGTTCCTCCACGAGCTGTTCCCGGACGCCTTCCAGAGCCGCCACGGTGCTGACCTGCCGGCTGACGCGGTTCTGTCGGATTTTCTCCGTGACTTCTCGGCCGTCCATCCAGACCCGAAGCCTCCCGTCGGTGAACCGCATCCGGAGATCGGTTTCGGTCAGCAAATTCACCAGGCCGGATTCGTCGTCCACCGGAACCCCCTCCTCCAGAGCCTTCAAACAGAGGCATCGGTACATCGCTCCCGTATCGATGTAATCCCATCCAAGTCGTTCGGCCAGCTCCCGGGCCACGGTGCTCTTGCCGCTGCCGGCCGGTCCGTCGATGGCGATAACTCGCCTGGACTCCGTCATATCACCGTGAACCCTTCCCCGGCCTCCCGCAGGACCTCGCGGGCCCGATCACGGTCCTCCGGATCCCGAAAGGCCAGCCGGAGGGTTCCCAGTTCCCCTTCCCGCACCCGGAGCACCTCGAGGTCCCGGATGTTGATGTTTTCCTCCCCGAGCCGGGTGGTAATCGTCGCCAGAATCCCGGGCCGGTCTGGGGCCTGGACCCGTAGTTCATGGAGCGTGCCCAGCAACCCCTTGGTCTTCTCGGGAATTTCACGTCGAACCCCCCGGGCCTCCTCCAGCCAGTCGGCGAGTCGATCCCAGCGTTCCTCCTCCAGCAGCTCTTCCGCTTCCCGAAGCGTTTCACGGAGCGACCGAATGGACTCCACGATCCGGGGTTGATTCGTCTGCAGAATGTCCTTCCAGAGATCCGGATCCCCCTCCGCGACGCGGGTCACGTCACGGAATCCGCCGGCCGCCAGCGGCAGGGCTTCGTCCCGGTGGTCACCGAGCCGATCCAGCACGTGGAGCAGGGCCGCCGCGGCCAGGTGCGGGAGGTGACTGATGTTCCCGACCAGCCGGTCGTGAAGCAGGGCGTCCATGGTTACCACGTGGGCTCCAAGGCAGTCCCAGAGCCCGGCCACCCGTTCAAACGCGGGTCCCTCGGAAGGACCGGTCAGCACACACAGGGCGTTTTCGAACAACAGCGGATCCCCGGCCTCAAACCCCGACTCCTCGGAGCCGGCCATGGGATGGCCGCCTACGTAGCGGTGTCCGTCCGGCAGCCGCCGGTCCATGAATTCGGTGATCCACTGTTTGGTCGAGCCGACGTCCGTCCAGACGACCGATTCCGGCAGAACCTCGATCAGTTCGTCAACGACGTCCTTCATGGCGGGGACCGGGACGGCAAGCAACACCAGATCCGGGTCGGTTGATAGTTCCTCCGGGGGAACGAGCCCGTCCAGGACTTCTGCCCGGTCCGCCGCCTCACGGGTGTCCGGATCCCGGTCCCAGCCCCTCACCGTCCACCCGGAATCCCGCAACCCCCGGGCGAGGCTGCCGCCGATCAGACCAAGCCCCACGAGATACAGAGAACCGGATTCGGTCAAAAGGTCTCGTCCCATCGGGACAGAAACTCGTCGTTGTCCTCCGGTTCAAGCACCGAGATCCGCAGGTACTCGGGCAGCCCGTATCCATCCATGGGCCGGGTGATCACTCCCCGGTCCAGCAAGCGGTCGAAGGCCTCCCTCCCCTCGCCTCCCGGGGCCCTGGCCAGGAAGAAGTGGGCCGACGTCGGTACGGTTTCCACGCCCCGTTCTTCCAGCGCTTCCCGGACCCGATCGGCTTCCGCCGGAAGCAGGTCCCGGGCTCGCCGGAGGTACTCCCCGGAACTAACCAGGGCTTCCCTCGCCACGGCCTGGGCCGGAGCCGTGACGTTGAAGGGCGGGCGCACCTTGTCCAGTTCCCGGCGCAGCTCAGGATCCATCAACCCGTATCCCGCCCGCAGCCCCGCCAGCCCGTAGGACTTCGAAAACGTCCGCAGGACCACGATCCCCGGGGGGAAGGAACCCTCCAGAAGTCGTCGCCCGTCCGGATAGGACTCGTCCTCGATCAACTCGAAGTAGGCTTCGTCCAGCACCACCAGGACCCGGGGAGGAACGGTGGACAAAAATTGTTCCAGGGCTTCCCGGCTCACGTACCGTCCCGTGGGGTTGTTGGGGTTCGGTATGTAGATCATGCGCGTGCGATCGGTGATCCGACGCTCCATGCCCGCTAGATCGAGCAAAAATTCATCGGTCAATGGAACGGGTCGGAGGGAGGCTCCCATGAACCCGGCGATCATAGGCAGGCGAACGAAGGACGACTCGCTGACCACGACCTCGTCCTCCGGATCCAGCAGGGCCTTCCCCAGGCAGTCCAGAATTTCGTCGCTCCCCCCGGCGGCCAGGATCCCCTCCAGCGGCCAGTCGTAGTGCTCCGACAACGCCTGTCTGAGCCGGTAACTCCCTCCGTCGGGGTAGCGGTTCAGACGCCCGAAAACGTCCCGGTAGGCTTCACGCAGAGACTCGGGAGGGGGCAGAGGATTTTCGTTCGAGCCCATCTTGAGCGGGCGCCGGTCCACGTTGCGTTCCCGCATCAGTTCGTCGACCGGTTTGCCGGGTTCGTAGGGCACCGCGTCCCGGACGGAGTCCCGCGGTTCGTAGGGGTTCGGATCCGGCTCGCTCATGTTGCTTCATCCTCCCGGGGATAGGAACCAAGAAGCTTGAAAAAGGATGACTTGTTGGAAATAAGATTCAGTAATTCAGAGATTTGTTCGTCTTCCTTATGACCCACGAAGTCGACGAAAAACACGTAGTCCCAGGTCCGGCGGGGGGAGGGACGGGATTCGATTTTGGTCATGTTCACGCCGTGGTTTCCAAACGGTTCGAGCATTTCGTACAGCGCCCCGGCCCGGTTCGGGACGGAAAACACGATGCTGGTCTTGTCGTCTCCCGTGGGTTCCGGGGATGATTGACCGAGAACCAGAAACCGGGTGAAGTTGTCCCCGCCGCCCTGAAGTCCCCGGGCCAGGGTGTTGAGTTCGTACAGTTCGGCGGCCACCTCCGAGGCGATGGCCGCGGTTCCCGAGGTGTTTGCGGCGTGTTCGGCGGCGCTGGCCGTGCTGGGGGTTTCTTCGGTTTCAACCCGCGGCAGGTTCCGTTCCAACCAGGCCCCCGACTGAGCCAGGGCCTGCCGGTGGGAGACGACCCGGGTGACGTCCTCCAGCCGGGATTCCCGGCTGATCAGCTGCAGATCGATCGAGAGGTAACATTCACTGGTGATGGTGAGGGTCGTGTCGAGAAACCGGTCCAGGGTGTGGCGGACGGCCCCCTCCTGACTGCTTTCCACCGGCACCAGGCCAAAATCCACCTGGCCGGACTCCACTTCGTCGAACACCCCGGAGACGGAGGAAACGGGCTTGAAGTTCGAGGTCCGTCCGAACCGGCTCCGGGCGGCGGCGTGCGTGAAGGTCGCTTCGGGGCCCAGGTAGGCGATGGTCATGGGTTTTTCCAGGTTCAGGCTGGTGGCGATGATCTCACGAAAAATTTGCTTCAGGGAGGACAGGGGAAACTCCCCCCCGGACAGGCGCTCCAGCCGGGCGAAGATCTCCCGTTCCCGGGCCGGCGCGTGGAGGGTGAGATCGTTCTCCTTCTTGATTTTACCGATTCGTTTCACGACCCGGGCTCGCCGGTCCAGCAGCTTCACGAGGTCCCGATCGACTTCGTCAATTTCCTCCCGGGCCTGCTCCAGTTCGTCAGTCATCGAGGGTCAACTCCCGTAAGCGTTCCACCGTCGGTTCGTCCAGTTCCTCCATCGTTCCCGGTTCAAGTCCCTCCAGGGTCAACGGACCGATCCGCTCCCGAACGAGGTCGGTGACGGTATAGTCAAACCGATCGAACATCCGGCGGATCTGTCGGTTTCGTCCTTCCTTGATGATCATTTTCAACCTTCCTTCCCCCAGCGGTTCGACGGACGCCGGGCGGGTCTGCCGGCCGTCCAGGTGAACCCCCGATTCCTCCATGATCTTGATCACGGCCGGGGACGGTTCCTGATCCAGGGTGACCACGTACTCCTTTTCCACCCCGTGCCGGGGATGGGTGATGGCGTTGGCGAGATCCCCGTCGTTGGTCAACAGCAGCAGCCCCTGGCTGTCCTGATCCAGTCGACCCACCGGGTAGATCCGCTGATCCACCCGTCCGGCGACCTCCTTCAGGGTGCGTTCGATCTTCGGATCCTCAAGGGTCGTGGCGACGCCCTCCGGCTTGTGGTACCGAAAGTATACCTTCGGTTCCAGTTCCAGCGGTTCCCCGTCGAACTCCACCATATCCTCGATCGGGGTCACCCGGCGTGCCGGATCCAGTTCGACCGACCCGTTGACCATCACGTGACCCTGCTGGATCAGCCGGTCGCTCTCCCGGCGGGAAGCGACCCCGCAGTGGGCCAGGTATTTGTTTAACCGCATCGGTTCAAATCGTTCCGGGTCAGCGATTCACGATCGACCTCCCTTCGGAAAGGTCCGGCACCGGAGGATCCGGACAAGTGGGGCCGGACACTCGCGGTCCGGAGCGAACCTCACGTCTCGTCAATAAGTTGCTGAATTTCGTCCTGGTCGGGAAGATCATTCAAACTGCTCAGGCCAAAATAGTCCAGAAACCGATCGGTCGTTTTGTACTCCATCGGTCGGCCGATCTCGTCCCGGCGACCGCTGATCCGGATGAGGTTCTCCTCCAGCAGGGTTTTGAGCACCGACTGGCTGTTCACCCCTCGAACGGCCTCGACCTCCGGCCGGGTTACCGGCTGATGATAGGCTACAATCACCAGGGTTTCCACGGCGGAGTCCGACAGGCGGGCCCGGGTCCGTTCCCCGAACATCCGTTTGAGGTACGGGTAATGACGTTCCCTCGTCGTGAGCTTAAAGCCGCCGGATATGGTGAGGACCTGCATGCCCCGGTCATCGAGCCTGTACTCCTCCTGAAGTTGTTTGAGCAGTCGGCGGAGCCGGTTTCCGTCAACCCCGAGCGGATCGCTGAGATCGGAAGCCCGCAGGGGTTCCTCCGCCACGAACAGCGCCGCCTCGAGGCAGGATTTGATCTCCTCGTCGTCGGCCTCCTCCAGGCTGACTTCCTCTTCCTCCGGTGCGGGTTCACTCATCGGAGTCGTCCGAGTCCAGCCCGAGGACCTGGATGGTGCCGCCTTCCTCCGGACGGATCAGACGGAGCCGCCGGGATTTGACCAGGTGCAGAATGGCCAGGAACGTCACGATGATCTCCTCCCGGGTGGGTCGATCGCTCATTAATTCCAGAAACGCCCGGCGATGTCCCTCCGGAACCTCCTGCTTCATCCACTCGATCCGCTCCTCGGTGCTGTACTCATTGGTTAGTTCCAGGTCCGGTAAGGGCTTCTCCACCTGGGTTTCCAGCAGATTCCCGAAGGCCTGCAGAAGTTCGAACAGGGTCACTTCCTGGTAGTTCGTCACCCCGTCCTGAACGGATTCGGGGACGTCGGGTTCGGTGTCGTACAGCCGGGCGCGCTGGCGGGCCTGGACCCGGAGCCGACGAGCAACCCGCTGAAAGAACCCCCGTTCTTCCTCGCCGGGTCCTTCCAGATCCTCCACCGACTCCCCGGTGTCGTCCCCCGGGAGCATCAGGCGAATTTTTAGTCGGATCAACTCCGAAAACATCATCAGGTACTCGGAGGCTACCCCGAGGGGAAGTTCGTCGGCCCGGGAATCCAGGTGACGGGCAAAATCCA
>CAYPTI010000001.1:67156-95209 GCA_964413525.1 uncultured bacterium
TACATCAGAAACCCTCCGATCAGAACAATCGTCCCCGGAACCGACAGGCGCTGGAGCGTATCATTGAGCCGGGTGGGAAGCCATCCGGTGAGCAGCTGAAACCCGTCCAGCGGGGGGATCGGCAGTAGATTCAACCCACCCCACAGGAGGTTGAACACCACTCCGTACTGAAGCACGGTCAGCAGGACTCCCGGTTCGATCCCCTCCAGCCACCCGTGACCATGCAGGAGGAAGGTCCCGCGAACGACACCGGCAAAGACGGCTGCCAGCCCGAAGGAAAGAGCCGGACCGGCCAGGCTGACGACGGTCATCCCGCGGCGGCGATTCCGCAGCAGGCTCCCGTCGACCGGGACCGGGCGCCCGTACCCGAGGGGAAACCAGACCAGCAGGATGCTCACCAGCGGTGCCAACAGACCCCCAACGGGATCCAGGTTGCGAAGGGGATTCCATCCCAACCGCCCCGCCTCCCGGGCGGTCCGGTCACCCACCCAGCCCGCCGCGTATCCGTGGGCCTGTTCGTGCAGGATCACCGAGATCCACAGGACCACCACGGAGCCCACCAGTTCCGGTCCGTTCACGAGCCGGTCTGTTCGGGTTCCGAGACGACCCCGAACGCCTCCGGATATCGACTCAGGGCGTATTCCTTTAGTTCCCCGGGATCCCTGATGTCATGGTTCAGCTGATGGTCGAACAGTTCGTCGAGCAAGTCCCCCATCTCCGGCCCGGGATCCATGCCCCATTCGGCCAGATCGTCCCCGTCCACGAGGGGCTCCACCCTGACCAGATCGTCAAGGTACAACCGGATGGCCCGCCGGATCCTCCGATCTTCCCGAGCCCGCCGGGCCAGCAGGGCCTCCCAGTGACCGATCGATTCGATCAACCGGTAGACGGTCGCATCATCCCCGGCCTTCCGAAGCCCATCGCGGAGGTCCTCAAACTCCTCGTAGGACTCCACGATCCGGCGACGTTCACGGGAAAAATTCCAGCGACGACAGAGAAAATCCCGGGTTCGAGCGGACAGCGGATCGAAAACCAGACAATAGTAGACCATCACCGGTCGCCGGGGTTGATACCGTCCGATCAGTTCCTCGGCCGCCCGGGCATGGTCGGTGAACCCATCGGGAACCGTCAGATCCCGGTGCAGGGTTCCGAGCACCCCGACCTCCTCCATACGGGTCAGGATTTCCGCCCGCCGGGGTTCCTCCATCACGCGGTCCAGTTCCTCCCGGATCCGATCGCCGCTGACCGGATCGAAGATCCGTTCCGAAACGGCCTGATTCATGTAGTGGCGAGTGGCCTCGTCCAGTTCGAAATCAAACCGTCCCGCGAACCGGATCGCCCGAAGCAACCGGGTTGGATCGTCCTGAAAACTCATGCTGTGAAGAACCCTGATCCGCCCCTCGTCAAGATCCTTCAGGCCGCCAAACGGATCCAGGAGTCGACCGAACCGGTCCGGGGAAAGGTCCACCGCCATCGCGTTGATGGTGAAATCCCTCCGGCGCAGGTCCTGCCGCACGGAGGTGTGCTCGACCTCAACCTCCGGGAGGGCGGCGGGCCGGGAGTAGTACTCGCTGCGGGCGGTCGCGACATCCACGTCCCGTCCGCCGGGCAGGGTCACTTCAGCGGTCTGAAAGGGTTCGTGGACCGACACCGAGCAGTCCTCCGCGTCCCGCAGGTAACGGGCGAACCGGAGACCGTCCTGCTCGACCACCAGATCCAGATCCTTCACCGGCCGATCCAGCAGAAGATCCCGGACACACCCTCCCACCAGAAACAGGCTGTCGTCCCATTCATCCACCACACTCCCCCAGCGCCGAAGGGCTTCCAGCCCCTCCTCGTCAAAATGGTTTTCCACCCGGGGTTCGACGTTCACCGAAACGTCCTCCGACCGGCTGCGAACGGTTTCAAACTCCCCGTCCCCGGGTTCTCCCATCTCCCGATCGTGCAGGGCCCGAATGATGTCCGAACGGGTGACGATCCCCAGCAGGTGATCCCCCTTCACCACCGGCAGCCGACCCACCTGGTTGTGGATGATCCGGTTCTTCAGCTCCATCAATCCGTCCTCCGGATCCGCCGTGATGACGTCCGGGTTCATGAACCCCTTAACCGGAGCGTGCATGAGTTCGTGTTCCATGGCCTGATCCACGTCATGCCGGGTGATGACTCCCACCAGCTGTTCGTCTTCGTCCACCACCGGCATCCCCCCGTGTCCCAGCCGTAACATCACCCGCTGAGCCTCTTCCAGGCTCAGGTCGGGGCGGACCGTGTGAACCGGGGAACTCATCAGGTCACGAGCCCGGAGGCCGGATTGGAGGTTCTCCAGCAACCACCGTTCGATGGCCTCCCGAGCCGTCTCCAGCGAATAATCCCCCATGGTCACCGAGGAGGCCCGCGGATGACCGCCCCCGCCGAAGGCCCGGGCCAGTTCCCCCACGTCCACCTGATCCACCCGGCTGCGTAGAACCACCTGGACCCGGTCCCCCATCTCCACCAGGGTGACGAGGACGTTGAGGTTTTCAGCATCCCTTAGTTTGTGGGTGATGAGGGCAATTTCCGGGACGTAATCATCCACTTCCGCGAGAGCAAACGAGATTCGAAACCCGTTGATCTCCCGGTCCTGAAGGTTTTCAAGCAACTGCATAAACAGGGACCGCTGATCCTCGTCGAGATAACTCTGGTAGAACTGCTGGACCACGTCCAGATCGGCCCCGGAGGACATCAAAAACGTTCCCACCCGATAATCCCGCTCCGTGGCGGTGCCGAATTGAAGGCTGCCGGTCTCCTGGTGAAGTCCCAGCATAAACAGGGTTGCCTCAAGAGCCGTCGGGCGGAGGTTTCGGTCAATAATCCGCTCAACCATGGAGGTGATCAGGGCGCCCACGTCACGGTCCACGTAGCGCTCGTCGGTCTGAAAATCCAGTTCCGATTCCGGGTGATGATCGTACAGGATCACCCGGTCGGCCGAATCAAGCCATTCCTCGTAGGGGCCCAGCCGGGAGGCCCGGTTGGTGTCCACCACGATGAGAGTGTCAGGGGACCGGGTCCGGGAGCGTCCGTACCGGAGGAACCCGTACTGTCCACGATACAGGTTCAGGAATTCCCGAACCGTCCCCTCCACCGTGGGCTGAAGGTACATCCGGGCCCCGGGGTGCAGGCAGCGGGCCGCCACCATGGAGGAGACGCAATCAAAATCCATGTTCTGGTGGCCCACGATCCCGGTGCTCACGAATCCCCCTCCTTCCGGTACCGTCCCAGGATCCGCCGGATGTGGTCGCCCGCCGCGACCTCTCGGGTTCTCCAGGCCTCGGGCAAATCCTTCCAGGCCAGGACCATTCCACTCAGCCAGGACCGCCAGGCGGCCGGCTGCCGGTAGATCGCTCCCCCGGCTCCGAGCGTCTCCCGCAACCCCCACCATACGGCCCGGGGGAGGGAGAAGGTCCGAACGGCAAACAAAATCCGGTTCCGGATCCGGTACCGAAGGCCCTCGAGGCGGAGGCGAAACGGCTGACGCGGGGACCGGTCCCGAACGGACACCGAGGGACAGAATCGAACCGGTCCGTTCCGGATAATAATCCGCGCCGCCAGATCCTTGAACGCGAGCTCCCGGTTGTACCCGTCCCAGAACCCTCCGACCCGTTCAAACATCTTGGACCGGACCGCCGCCGCCGCCGGGTGGAGGACCGGGCTCTCCCGCCCGGTGACTCCGTCGCCGGGTCCGTCCCATCGGTACCACTCAATTTCCTGATCGGACCCGTCGATCAACCGGAACGACGCAGCCGCGGCATCGTTCGTCCGAAAGTACCTCATGATCCGGGCAAGGGTGTTGGAATGGGGCAATTCACTGGTGCCCTTCATAAACAGAAGCAGATCCCCGGTGGCTTCCCGGGCTCCGGCGTTCCGGGCGGCGCAGTAATTGTCGTCCTCAACGGCCAGACAGGAGGCATTCAGGTCGTAGTCGCGCAGAAACTTCGCCAGCCCCTCCGATCCCTCCATCCCCACGACAATCGTCTCCAGGGAGGGAAAATCCTGCCGGACGAGGGACTCAAGGGCCGGGTTCAACCCGCTGCGGTCCGGCGGCGTTACGAGAATCACCGAGATGGTTCGAACGGTCGGCGCGGACAAATTCAAGTCGGGGACAACCTCCTCGTTGATCAGCCGGGGGGCCGGATTTCACGGGACGGTCCCGAGGAATCCGGGGACCGGTTCGAGTCCCGATGGGATCCAACCTCACCGGCCAGGCACGGGTTGGAACCGTTCATCCCGATCCGGAGTTGAACCGTACCATGCCGATCATTGTTACAAATTGCCGTTCACTTCACTATCCTGAACAGCCGGACCGATTCTTTTCCCTGTGCACGTACGGACTTCGAGGGACGTTGATTTCGACGAGCCGGGACCAGCCGGAGACCTATCATCAACTCAACCGGGCGGCAACGCCGGAAAAGCATCCGGAGGTACGGATCATGGAAGCAGTCCTGAACCGCCACAACCTCGGGTTTCACGCCTCCATCAAGGGGGGGATCGACCGGGTCCCCTCCCGGATCCGTGAACTTCAGTGCCCCACGGGACAGATCTTCACCGCCAGCAATCGATCCTGGTCCATCCGACCCTTCCGGGAGGGGGAAGTGGAAGCTTTTCGGGACAACTGTCAGGAGCTCGACGGGCCCGTGGTGGCCCACGCGTCCTACCTGATTAACCTCGCCAAACCCGATCGGGAAAAACGGGACCAGGCCCTCGACTCCCTGGCCGAACAGATGAAGCGCTGCCACGCACTGGGGATCCCCGATCTGGTCCTTCACCCGGGTTCCCACGTGGGCAGCGGCGAGGAGGCCGGGCTTGAGACCATCGTGCGTTCCTTCGACGAACTGTTCGAGCGCATCCCGGAGGTCGACACCCGGCTCTGTCCCGAAATCATGGCCGGTCAGGGAACGGTTCTTCCCCATACCCTGGATCAACTGGCCTACATGCGGGAGGAATCAGCCCACCCGGAGCGGATCAGTTTCTGCCTGGATACCTGCCATATGCATGCGGCCGGCATCGACATCACCTCCCCGGAGACCTACGAACGGACGATGAAGCAAGTGGACGAAATCCTCGGAAGCTCAAACGTGACGGTCCTTCACCTGAACGACTCCCGGGGGGAACTGGACTGCCGGACGGACCGCCACAAAGACATCGGCGAAGGAACCATGGGAACCGAACCCTTCCGGCTGCTGCTCGAAGACGAACGGTGGGAAAATTGTCCCAAAATCCTGGAAACACCGGTGGATGAAAGCTGGCAGGAAGACTACGGGAGAAACCTGAACACGCTGGTGAACCTCGTGTCCTAACCCCTCCGCTCGGTCTGTTGAAGAATCCTCCGGGCCGTCCCGCGATCGGGTTTGCCGGATTCCGTCCTCGGAAGCTCCTCGACCTCAATCCAGGTGTCCAACCGGTAGGCCGCCTCGCGGCGGTCATTCCAGCGCTCAATCCGTTGCTCAAGTCTCGAGTGGTCTTCGGACACCACCAGTCCCCCCGGCCGCTGTCCCCAGCGCTCGCTCTCCAACCCCACAACGAGGACGTCCCGAACCCCCTCCAGCTCGAGCAGGCTGTCCTCCAGTTCCCGGGCCTCGACCGTGACGCCCCCGGAGACGATCCGGTCCGACCGCCGACCGGTCACGTACAGCCGACCCGATGGATCCAGGTATCCCCGGTCCGAGGTCTCAAATCGGCCCTCGAACCGATCCCCCTCAAAATACCCCCTCGCCACAACAGGTCCCTCCACCGTAATCCGGCCCTCCTCCCCCCGATCGGCCGGGTCTCCCTCCGAGCCAACGATCCGGATGTCGACCCCGTCCAGCGGTCGCCCGGCAAACCCCGGCTCCGGAACCGTCTCGTCCGGAGAAGAAGCCGTCACCATGGAGGTCGTTTCCGTCAGCCCGTAACTCGGGATCAGGGGGATGTCCCGATCGAGACATCGTTCCACCAGCCCGGGAGGGATCCGGTCTCCCCCGCAGAGAACGAATCGTAGGGATCCCAGGGATTCCTCCGCTCGCTCCAATCCATCCCGAAGCATCGCGGGAACCAGCGAAACCGCCGTGGCCCTGGCCCCGGCGAGTCCCTCCATCCACCCGTCCTCGGTTCCGGCCACCACCACCCGTCCCCCTGTCGCCCAGCTCCGGACGAACGGCATACATCCCCCCAGGTGATGGAAGGGGAGCGGGTTGTACCAGACGTCCT
The DNA here is from genome assembly GCA_964413525.1 of uncultured bacterium. Lineage (GTDB taxonomy): Bacteria > T1Sed10-126 > T1Sed10-126 > T1Sed10-126 > CAYPTI01 > CAYPTI01. The sequence goes on from CAYPTI010000001.1 coordinate 73,376, forward strand.
GCTCGGAAAGCTTCAGCCGGTTCCGGGCGGCTCGAACATGACGGGTCAGGTTCCCGACCGTGAGCTCCACGAGGTTCGGCGTTCCCGTGGAACCGGAGGTCGCAACCAGCAGGGATCCATGGTTATAATATACTTCAGTTTCATGACGGTTATCCTTCTTGTTTTCAGTGCTTTCAATGGAAGAAAATACATCGTTCAGGACAAGGTGCCGGGACGGCCGTTCGTCCGCTTGAAACCCGGCGACCAAATCCGGGTTCAGCCGCCGGATCAGGCGGCGTTGCCGTTCCCCGGAAGGACCGACGAGGGCCGCCTTCCACCCGGCTCGCAAGGTCCCGAGCACCGCCGGCCAGAAGGAGGGCACGGGAACGGATCCCAGGGCCAGAATTCCCTGTTTTTGCATAGCCTGAAGCCGCTCCACGACGGCCGACGCCCGGCGGTCAACCTCCCCCCGACTCAACGAAACCGATCCGTCGGATCGGCTTACGAACGGTTGATCGTCAGCCCGATCCGCTCCGTGCAGAAAGGACATCAGTCAGTCCCACTTCCCTTCGGCAACATGATCCCTCCGGTCTCCGGCGGTGGACCGGCCCCCGGAGGACCGAGCGAAACTCGGTTTCACGGGACGGACACCCCGAGCCCGGGTCCTTCCGGCAGGGGGACCGTACCCTCCGCCTCGACCTCGGGCCAGATCAAATCGGACTCCGGACCGACGGAAAGGCCCAGGCCGGCCGCGGGCAGCCGCCGGGCGGCCGCCAGGTGAACCAGACCCCAGCGGCCCACGGTTGATTCCAACGAGGTTGAAAGCACGGTTTTCATCCCAAGGTCGCCCGCAAGATCAATCAGGTTCAGGGCCCGATCCAGGCCGCCGAGAACCATGGGTTTCACGATCAGTACGTCAACCGGCAGGTCCCGGAGTTCCCCGGGAAAACGAAGTCCGGTCAGTTCCTCGTCCCAGGCCAGTCTGATCGTTCCCGGCAGCAACTCCGTCATGGAAAAACATCCGGCCGGGAGGGGTTGCTCGAGGTAGGAAACCGGTTCGTCCTCCAGGTCCCGGAGGATCTGCGCCGCCTCCCGGAGGGTCCAGGATCCGTTCGCGTCAAGCCGCAGGGGGTCCAGGTCGGAGGGGAGGTTTTGAACCACCGACCGGAGGACGCTTCGTTCCTCCTCCAGGGGACGTCCGCCGACCTTCAGTTTAACGGTCCGGTACCCCTCCTCCCGCCGCTGCCGGATCCGGGTCGACGTCTCCCCGGCGGTGCCCCGGCCCACCACCGCCGCCGCGGATACCCTGGAGGGTCTTCGGCGGGTTCCCAGTTCCGACACAAACCTCCGGTTGTTGTACCGGGCCTTCCAGTCGGTGATGGCCATGTGCAGTCCGTGGCGGGTGGCGGGGTACCCATCAAGCCGGTCCATTGCTCCCCGCAGTTCCCTCCAGGACCGGTACGATCCGGTCAGCCGGGTGAGTTTCCGGGCGGCCCGGGAGTAGGATTCCGTCCAGCCCGCCAGCGGAGCCGTCTCCCCCAGTCCGCGGTGCCGACCGCATCGGAGGGTCAGCACGAATCCCCGCCGGCGGCGGTGAAGTCCCCGGGCGGTCCGCAGAGGCGAGGAAAGCAAAAAGTCGTACGGTTCGACCGTCAACGACGGCATGATGCCGGGTCTCCTTCCAAGCGAATTCCGTCTCGACCGAACAGGTCAACGCCAAGCGGGACCACGAGAATCGCCGAAGGACCGGTTCGCACCGGCCGCGGTCCACGGATCCTCTTCACGATCGTCCCTCCGTTATCCCGCCGCGAGGCCCAGCCCGAGGGCCAGACAGGTCAGGGCGGCGAGTTTTCCCGTCCGGGTCAGCGCCCGGTTCAGCTCCTCCCCGTCGGAGGACCACAGCATGGAGCGAAGCGGCAGAAGGGAATACGGGGCGACCGGGATCGTAAGCAGGACCCAGGACGAGACACCGTACCCGAACCGGAGGATCAGCGGGACGACGAACCCAACCGCGAGAAGCAGAACGTATTCAATCCGCGTGCCGACCGGTCCCAGAAGAACCGCCAGCGTGCGCTTGCCGGCCCGTTCATCGGTCGTCCGGTCCCGGTGGTTGTTCACCACCAAGATGGCCGTGATCAGACAGGCCGGTACGAGGGACGCCCACCAGAGTTCCGGCTCCACCGTGAGCCGGGACGGATCCACCCAGAAGGAATCATTGGTGAGGGCGGCACGCTGGGCGTAGACCGTTCCGACGACCGCCACCGGGCCAAAAAATACGAACACCATCGGATCCCCCAGGCCCCGGTAGCCGTAGGGGAGGGGACCGCCGGTGTAGGTCACCGCGGCACCCAGCCCCAGCAACCCGATCACCACGACGGGCCATCCTCCCCAGTACGCAAGGACCCCCCCGACGATCACCGACAGTCCAAAACAAATCCAAGCGCCCTTCAATACTCGACCCGGCTCCAGCAACCCCGCCTGGGTGACCCGGGTGAACCCGGTACGGTCCTCGGTATCCGCCCCGCTCACCGCATCCTGGTAATCGTTAATGAGGTTGGTCCCAAGCTGGAGAAGAGCGGCCCCGGCGAGGGCCAGAAAAAGGGCCGGCAGATGCACCTGACCGGTATGGACCGACCAGCCGGCCGCCACCAGAACGGGAGCCACGGAGGCCGGGAGCGTATGGAGCCGCAGAGCCATCAACCAAGCACGGATGTTCAACCGTCATCGACCTCCCTATCCCCTTCCACCCGGCCCGAGTGACGTCAATCGGCTCAAACCATGACTCGACTGAACAAATTTTTCAACGACCCGGGGACGGAAGGGCGAGGAGAAAATGAATCGCCGGATCGCAGATTCGGTTGGTTGAAATCCGACCTCAAGCGCGGGTTGTAACAAGTATAGTTAGTCGATAGGGTTAGTATAGTTAAACAGGAAGGAGTGATGTCCGTGTCGTCGGCCATTCCGAATTTTGAGCCCGAACCCGAGCTGGAAGATTTGCTGGACGTAAACCCGAGTGAACTGGACGAGGAGACGCTGTTTGAGGTGCAGCTGTACAAGGCCAGAAAACTGAAGGCCAAGCAGCGGGCGGGGATTGCCGCCGATCGGCCGGAGTGGTGGCACGGCGGTCCGGCGCCGATCCACGTCAACCACGATTATCACTCCGGGTCCGACCGGCCCTCGACCCCCGAAACGAACGGTCAATCCGCCCACGAACCCCGGGCGAATTCCTCCGGAGAGGATTCTCCCGAGGAGCCCGTCTCCGACGAGGAATCCCGGTCCACCGAACGGGACGTTCGCCCGGAGGAACCGCCCTCCGACAATCAGTCCTCCCCGGTGGCCCAGGCCCCCCGGAGGGAGGGGCTTCCCAAGATCGGTTGGTCCTCGGACGGAGTGACCGCCGAGGCCTCCCAGGAACCCCTTGATCATTCCACACCCGATTCGGAATCGGGTCGCCCCCCGGATGAGGATCCGTCCTCGACCGTCGCGGGCGAATCCACCGGCGATCCGATCCTGGACTACTACCGGAACATCAAGCATTCGATTTCCTCCCCGGAGAGGAAAAACGTGGACCAAAAGCCGGTTGCTGAACCGGAACCCGAAGCCGGCGCCTCCCAGGGCAATTCGGAACAAGGCCCTTCGGACCAGCCGTCTTCTGCCTCCGGGAAGTCCGCCGCCTCTCCGCAAGATTCCCCGCGAGGCGATGCCTCCGGTTCCCTTGCGGACGCCTCCGCCCAACGGCTCCTCTTCCTGGAACAGCGGCTGGAGGAATCCCGACGGGATCAGATTCAGCTCCGGGAAACCATCGCCGACCTGCGGGAAGAACGGGCCCGGCTGGAAGAACGGCTTCGGTTTATCCAAGATCAGTAGTTCATCCTCTCGGGACGATACGAGCCCACTCTCCTGCTGACCGTCCCTCCCACCGGAACGATTCCGGAACCAGCTGATCGCCTGTTCCCGAGTTGGGACGTACCAATGCCCATGAATGGGCCGGTTCGGCGGTCGAATCCTTTTCTCAAACCCGGCTTGTCTACGGGCGATCCCCCTGCCTATACTTGAACCAAAATCGTCGGGAGGCCAACGAATGTCCCAGCCCGAGTACGACGTCATTCCCTTCGACACGGAAACCGAACAGGACTCCTATCATTCAAGTTTCCAGCGGGTCCTCGAGCAGTTCGCCGACGTAGAGGACGCAACCGAACGAGAACAACTCAGCGAGCTGGCCCGGATCGTGTACGATCGGGCCCAACCGGACTTTTTTGATCGGTACACCCCCGACGACCTCGCCGGGTACCTCCGGCACCTGCGGGACGCCTTCGAGTCCTACGGCGGAGCCGACGACCTGCAGCTCAGCCTGCTCGATCCGACCGTCGAAGACCACGGCTGGGATTCCCCCTTCACCGTGTTCACGCTGGTTGTCGAGGACCTTCCCTTCGTGGTCGATTCGCTGTATGAACTGTTTCGCGACCTGGGTCTCCGGGTTCGCTACGCGATTTATAACCCCGTCTATCTGGAATGGGACGACTCCGGAGCGCTCCGAGAGCTGGAGGACCGCCAGGACGACGCCCGGTTCTTTGTCTCCTTTCACCTCGATCGGGTCGAACCCGAACGGCAGGAGGAACTCCGCTCGATGGTCCGGGATCTCATGGCCGACCTCGAGGCGGCCGTGGACGATTTCGAACCCATGATCGAGCGGGCCCGGTCATCCAAACAGAAGCTTCAAACCTACGAATCCTTCCTCGATGAGGAACAGCATATCCTGCTGGAGGAAGGCCGGGATTTCATCCGCTACCTCATCGACGGAAATTTTGTCTTTCTGGGTTACCGTTCCTACAGCCTGTTCGAACAGAACGGTCAGAAAATGCTCCAGGTGGACCGGGACAGCGGCCTGGGCATTCTGCGCAACGAAGAGGAATCCAGCGTCCACGAAGCCACTCCGCTGGATGAACTGGACGAAACCTACCGGGAACGGATGCGTCCGAAGTATCTTCTCGTGGTGTCGAAGGCGGCCGAGGAAAGCCGCATTTATCGCCGGGAACGGCTGGACTACGTCGGGGTAAAACAGTTAAACGAACAGGGGGATGTCGTCGGGGAAGACCGGTTCGTCGGGCTGTTCACCAACCGGGTCCTGGCCGAACCGGCCGTGAACCTTCCTCTGCTCCGACAGAAATTCGAACAGATCTGCCGGCAGGAGGACATCCAGGAACACTCCCACACGTACCGGGATTTTTATTCCATCTTCAACGGAATGCCCAAGCACGTGCTGTTCATGACCCCGGTGGACGACATCATCGACGACATCCGTTCCATCATCAGCGTCCACGGGGAGACCAAGTTCAAGCTCCGGGCCCGGCCGGACCTCTACCAGCACGGCATCTCCCTCATGGTCCTGATGTCCAAGGACCGGTTCAACCAGTACGTCCGTCAGGACATCCAGGAGATTCTGCAGGAGGAATTTGAGGTTGACCACGTGGACTACCGGCTCTCCCTCAGCGAAGGAAACCTGGCCCGGCTCCACTTTCACCTGAACACCGACCGCCGAAGTCCCCGCACCTGCAGTTTCGAGGAGCTCGAACACCGGTTGTTCCAGCTCACCCGGACCTGGACGGATAACCTTCAAGAAACCCTCAACCAGTCCAGGCCAAAGGATCGGGCCCACGAACTGTTTCAGCGGTACGAGGACGCCTTCCCCACCGAGTTCCAGGCCCTCGTGAACCCCGAACTGGCCCTGAACGACCTGGAAAACTTCGAACAACTCCGGCTCGAAGGGGACGATCCGGTCGTCGACATGATCCAGCCCGAGCAGGTGTCCTACACCCACCTGATCGTGTACAGCCGGGAGCGCATCCGGCTCAGCGATCTGATGCCAATGTTGACCAACCACGGCCTGATCGTCCTCGATCAGTCCACCTTTCAGGTGGATCCGGAGGACACGGACGATACCTACCACTACCACCTCTTCCGGGTCCAGGGCCCCGACGGCCAGCCCCTTGACCTCGAGCGACGAAAATCCGTCCTGCTGGAGAGCATCCGGGGAGTCCTGGAGGGCACCTACCGGGACGATCAGCTCAATCAGCTGGTTACCCTTCAGGGGTTCACCCCCAACACGCTGAACCTGTTCCGGCTGTACAAAAATTATTTCCACCAGCTTCAACCCGCCATCAAACTGGAAACCATCAACCGGACCCTCGTCCAGCATTCGGACATCTCCCGGATGCTGTACGAACTCTTCGTCGCCCGGTTTCGTCCCGACGGACGAAGCGAGGAGGAACGGCAGACGGAACAATCCGACGTTGTGACCGGGATTGAGGAACGGCTGGACGACGTCGAGGACCGCACCGACGACCTGATCATTCGCTCCCTGCTCGATCAGGTTACCTCCACGGTTCGAACCAACTTCTTCCAGTCGGCCGAGAATCGCTCCTACATCAGCGTCAAGGTGACCTGCCGCGAGGTCGAGGACATGCCCGAACCCCGGCCCAAGTACGAAATCTTCGTCTATTCACCCTACATGGAAGCCACCCACCTTCGGGGAGGCGACGTGGCCCGGGGAGGCATTCGATGGAGCGATCGACGGGACGACTACCGAACCGAGGTCCTGGGCCTGATGAAGACCCAGATGGTGAAAAATTCACTCATCGTTCCCGTGGGCTCCAAGGGAGGGTTCGTACTCAAGACCGAACACCTCTCCGACGACCGGGACCTCCGGGAACACGCACGCGAACAGTACAAAAATTTTATGCGTGGGATGCTGGACCTCACCGACAACATCGTCGAGGACTCCGTCGTTCACCCCGAGAACGTCGTCTGTTACGACGGCGATGACCCCTACCTCGTCGTGGCCGCCGACAAGGGAACCGCCCACCTCTCCGATACCGCCAACAGCGTGGCGGCCGAATACGACTTCTGGCTGGGGGATGCGTTCGCCTCGGGAGGGTCGGTGGGATACGACCACAAGGAACTGGGCATCACCGCCCGTGGCGCCTGGGAGTGCGTCAAACGACATTTCCGGGAACGGGACGTAAACCTGGACGAGGAAGTGATCTCCGTGGTCGGGATCGGGGACATGAGCGGCGACGTGTTCGGCAACGGCATGATCCTGTCGGACAACCTCAAGCTCAGGGCTTCCTTCAATCACCTGCATATTTTTCTCGATCCCGATCCGGATCCCGAGGCCTCCTACCGGGAACGCAAACGGCTTTTCGAGCAGGCGCTGGGCTGGGACGAGTACGACGAATCCGTTCTCTCGGACGGCGGAGCCGTGTTCAGCCGGCAGTCCAAAACCATTGAGCTCTCGGAACCGGCCCGGACCATGCTGGGCCTGCCCGACAGCACCTGTACTCCGGCCGAGGCCATCCGGGCCCTCCTGACCATGGACGTGGATCTGCTCTGGAACGGCGGCATCGGGACCTACATCAAGCACTCCGATCAGAACCATGCCGACGTCGGCGATCCGGCCAACGACCGTCTCCGCGTCGACGCCCCCGACGTCCGGGCCGACGTCATCGGCGAGGGAGGGAACCTTGGAATCACTCAACGGGGTCGAATTGAGCTGGATCAAACCGGCGTGTCGCTCAACACCGACGCGATCGACAACAGCGGCGGAGTCGATCTGTCGGACCACGAGGTCAACCTCAAGATCCTTCTGCAGGAAGCCATCCGGGAGGACGAACTGGAGGCAGAAAACCGGGAATCAACCCTGATGGATTTAACCGACTCGGTCGTCGAGGCCGTCACCCGGAACAACTACCGTCAATCCGGGGCCATCAGCCTGGAATCCTGCCGGGAACTGGCCGATCTTGAGGACATCCGTCAGCTTCTCAACCGGCTTGAGGAATCGGTCGAACTCGACCGGGCGGTGGAAGCCCTCCCCGACGAACGGACCCTTCAGGACCGGGAGCTGGCCGGGGAAGGCATTACCCGGCCCGAGCTGGCCGTGCTCATGAGCTACACCAAGATGGACCTCTACGAACAGTGCAAACGAACCTCCTGGGACGAAGAATGGGTCGTGGAACGGTTTCTCCGGCGGTACTTCCCCGACTCCCTCCACGGGGTCTTCCCCCGGGCGCTGGACAACCATCCCCTCCGGCTGGAAATTGCCCTTACCCAGCTGGTGAATTACGTCGTGGATTACACCGGAGTGGTTTATTTTGAACGGCTGTCGCAGGAACTGGCCCGACCCATTCCCGAAATTGTCCGGGGGTACCTCGCGGCCGACGACCTGGTCGGAGCTCAGGAACTCCGCCTGATGATCGGGGACCACGACTACCGGGTCGACGCCACGGCTCAGTATCGAGCTCAACTGCACCTTCAGGATCAGCTCGCCAACTGCGTTTCATGGCTCATGCAGAGCCTGCCGGACAACCAATCCCTGAAGGACTTCGTCAGCCACTACAAGCCCAGTCTGGAGGAACACAAACCCGCCATCATGAACCATCTGGGTGACCGTCGTTCGGCCTGGCTCGAAGCAAACACCGACGAATGGAAGGAAAAGGGATTTGACGAGGAATTCAGCCGGCGACTGGCCGAATTACACTACACGATCCCCGGCTTCGTCATTCTCCAGCTGGCGGAACAATCCGATCAGTCCGTCGACGAGGCCGCGGAACTCTACTTTTCACTCGGCTCCGACCTGAACATCGACTGGATTATGCAAAAAATCTTCACCGCCGACGTCAACGAACGCTGGGATCAGCTCGCCCTTCGGACCCTCACCACGGACATCCGGCAACTCCAAAAATCCCTCAGCCGTCAGCTGCTCATGAACCAGCAGCCCCCCGGGGAGTTCCTGGCCGAACACGAACAACTCCTGTCCCGGCTCCGGGAAATCCGGGAACGACTGGAACGGGAACAGACGTTCCAGCTCTCCGCCTACCACTTTATGGTGCAGCGGATCCGCAGTCTCCTGGAGGTCGTCGAGGAAAGTTAACCCCGTGTTTGACCGCCACTTATCTCAACCATGGGCCCGGATCATGACGGACCGGTCCCCCAGCGTTCCCAGGCATATCCGACCAGAAACAGGAGCACGCCCGCAAAGAAAAATTCATACTGTCTCCGGAGGGCGATCCCCTCCTCCAGAACCAACCCCACCACGAGGGCCTGTGCCACCACCAGCAGGGCGATGAATTGGAGACCCTTGGCCAGTTTGTACCCCACGACCGTTTCCTCCTCCGGTATCTGTATTGTCCCGGACAGCCTGAATCCTCCCCGGCTCGCGCAACTTTATGGAGGGCGCTGCCGTTCCGCAACCGTCCGTCGTTCCTTCCAGCGATCACCCCGCTCCCGGTGAGCGAGAAGGGACGGGAAAGATGTCGCTGAATCGGTGGGTTCCCGATAGGATGCTACACTCTCGACCATTCGTAAATTATACCATGCTGTTTGATCCGGGGTCGGTCCGGAAACGGAGGATAGCTGATGTCCAACGTTGTTCTCGTGACCGGGGGCGCCCGCCGGCTCGGTCGGGGGGTGGTGGAGCGGTTCCTGGAGGACGAATGGACCGTTCTGGTCCATTATCACCGATCCGTCGATCGGGCTCGCGACCTGGCCGAGAACCCGCTGGTTGAACGGTACCGTGCCGACCTGACCGATCCGGAGGAACGAAACGATCTCGTGGCCGGGATCCGGGACCGCCACGACGGCCTGGACGCCCTGATCAACAACGCGGCGCTCTTCCGCCGCACGATCCTGGAGGAGCTGGACCGCGAGTCCTGGGACCGGCACCTCGACCTCAACGCCTGGGTGCCGGCGGTTCTGGTTCGGGATCTTTCCCCGCTTCTGATCGCCCGGGGGGGATCGGTCGTCAACGTACTGGACTGGTCCACCCGGCGACCCTACCCCGCCTACCTTGCCTATCAGGCCTCCAAGGGAGCCCTTGAGACCCTCACCGGGGCGCTGGCCCGCCACCTGGCTCCGGAGGTCCGGGTCAACGGGATCGCTCCGGGTCCGATCGAGTTTCCGGACGACGCCGATGACGACCGAAGAAGCCGGATCCTCTCCCGGACTCTGCTTGAACGGGAGGGCCGCCGGGACGAGATTGCCGAGGCCGTCCGATTTCTGGTTCAGCAGGCCACGTACACCACGGGATCGGTTCTGGATGTCGACGGCGGCCGTCATTTAACCTGATGGTACGCTTGCAAAACAGAGGCTGCTCAATTAGCCTAATTATCAAACTTTACGGAGCCAACACAGGAGGTGAACATCGTGGCTTACATCATTGCCGAACCCTGCATCGGGGTGAAGGACTCCGCTTGCGTTGAAGTCTGTCCGGTCGATTGCATTTACAGCACGGGAGAAGATGACATGTACTACATCCATCCTGAGGAGTGCATCGATTGCGCCATGTGCGAGCCGGAATGCCCGGTGGAAGCCATCTTCTTCGAGGACGATTTGCCCCAGGAATGGAGCGACTACGTCGAGATTAACGCCAACTACGACTACGCTAACGCGTCGACGGACCCCGGCCTGTAACGGAGGCGGGACCAGCGGGTTCGGGTAAACACGTCCCCGAAAGGCCGCCGGACTTCCCGCGGTCACCAGGGGGTGGAACCCGCGGCGATTCGGGTTGAGTCGTTACCCTCTACCGCCGGTTCCAACCAACCCCTGCATCCAGCCGGGAGACCTAGCCAGGGAGGCCGTTGATGGACATTTACCTGCTGGTCCTGACGATCTGTGCCGTGCTGATCGTGCTTCTTTTCGGGCTCCTCACGTTCCGAATCATGAGCGTTCTCTCCGAGACCGAATACCTTCTTCAGGAGACCCGAAACGAAGCCAGTCCGGCGCTTCGAAAATTGAATCGAGTGCTCGAGGATCTGGAGACGGTATCCAGTCAGGTGAACCAGCAGAGTTCCAACGTGACGGTTCTGCTGGACAACGTACGTGAGGACCTGGACGACGTCCGTTCGGACTGGAAACAGGTCAGCCGGTCCTGGGCCCAAAAGCTTTCGCCGAAGGATGGAAGCGGGAGCATCTCCCTCCTCGCGCGCATCGTCCTGGAGGCAGTCAAGGCCTACTTTGAGTTTCGTTCCGGCAGCAATGAGAAATCCCGTACCCAATCCAAGAAGGAGGATTCAACATGAGCAACGGAAACAACGTGTTCAAGGCGCTGATCGCCGGCATGGCGCTGGGGGCGGGTACCGCCCTGCTTCTCGCCCCGAAAACCGGAGAGGAAACGAGGGAACAAATTCGGGAACTGGGGAACAAGGCTTCCTCGCTGGCGGAAGGCGGAGGAACCAACATAGCCAGCCGGATCCGGAACCTCCGGGAGGAAATTCAGCAGCTCTCCCGGGAGGCGGTTGAAGGGGGCTCCGGACGGGTTCAGGACGAACTCGAATCCCTCCGAAAGGCGTTTGAGGAGGGCCGGAAGGTCCTGAAGGAGGAACGGGAACGACGGTTCAGTCGCGATCTCGACGAGGAAGAAGAGTTCGATCTGGGTGAAGAGTAAATCTCCGTGCCTCCGGTGGTGATCCTCCGTGGAATTCTTGTCTGACCTCGTGATCGCCCTGGAAACCATCGGCTGGACGGAAACGGCCCTGGCCGCCCTGGGCCTGGTCCTCCTCGGTTTTCTTGCCTCCTGGGTCTTCGGGCTTCTCCGAATCCGGCTCAACCGGGCCCGGGCCCGGAAACGTATCGCCCGGGCCGAACAGGAAGCCCAAGACCGGGCCGACGAGGAACACCGGACCCGCAGTCTCCTGGAAGAAACCCGGGCTGATTTTGAACGGGAAAAAGAGCACGCGGAGAACCGAATTTCCAGCCTCAAGGACCGGCTTGAATCCCTCCGTTCCCGGCTGGACGGCCGGATCGAGATGGTTGGAAAGATCCAGCGAAACACTACGACCCGGGAACGGGAAATTCAAAACCTCCGGGATCAGGTCGATCGGGCGACCGATCAATATCGCGAACGGCTGATCGAGCGAACCAATATCGATCCCGACGAAATGGTCCAGTCCCTCGTGGACGACATGATTTCCAATTGCGATCTCAACACCAAACATTACGTTAAACGAATCGAACGGCTCACGGACGCCCGGCAGGAGTCCCGGGCCCGGCGGACGCTCCAACAGGCCATTAACCGAACCGACGTCGTCACCCCCGTGAAGGTTCCCTCGGCGGCCCTCAAGTTCCCCGATCAGGACGCCTACGAACGGTTCAAGGAGTTCTATCAGGAACACGAAGAGGACCTTGTTGAAACCATCGACTCGGGGGTTCGGTTCGACGAGGAAAACGACATCGCCGTGGTCGAAACCCTCAAACCGGTAGAAAAAACCATCGCCTACCGGACCCTCAACAACATCATTCAGCAGAAGAAATTTCACTATGAATTGATCGAATCCGGGATTCAGCGTTACACCGATCAAGTACGAAACGAACAACATCAGGCCGCTCGACGGGCGTTGAATTCCTGCAGCATCGACCGGCTGCCCGACGTGCTGTTCGAGAACCTCGGGGTCCTCTACTTCCGGACGTCCTACGGACAGCAGCAACTCGTTCACAGCCTCGAAGTAGCCCACCTGTCCGCCATGCTCGCGGCCGAACTCGGTGCGGACGTGAAGGTGGCACGACGGGCGGGGCTTCTCCACGACGTCGGAAAGGCCATCGACCGCCAGCGCGACAACGGACACGCCGTGGTCGGGGCAAACCTGGCCGAAGAAGCCGGAGAACCCAACATCATCGTCAACGCCATCGGAAGTCACCACGGCGACATGGACGCGGAGTACGTTGAAAGCCATATCGTTGCCGCGGCCGACGCAATTTCGGGTAGCCGACCCGGAGCCCGACGTGAGAACATGTCCAACTACTCGAAAAAAATTGAGGAGTTGCTCTCCGTGGCTCAGGACCGCCGGGGAATCCGGAAGGTCTCCGCCATGAACGCCGGACGGGAACTGCGAATTCGGGTCAAGCGGGATCAGATATCCGACGACGACATGCCCCGCCTCGCCCGGGAGATCGCCCGGGACATCGAGGATGAGATCACCTACAGCGGGGAAATTAAGGTGAACACCATTCGGGAAACCTTCATTTCTCGCTCCACCGACCAATCCTCCTGATTTTTTCAACCTAGGCGAATTTTTTCTTACACGTCGGAACTCAACCGGTCAGGGGAAGCCGGATCGCGAGTAGCGTTCCCCTATTCCAAGGTAAATTCCAACCCCAGACGCCGGGCATCCCGGAAAAATCCGGGGTAGGATTTGTCCACGCACTCGACCCCTCGAACCACGATCCCTCCGGTCAGCATTCCGAGAACGGAAAAGGACATGGCCAGGCGATGGTCGTTGTGGGACTCAAGCTGCAGGCGGTGGTCGAATTGAGGCCACCCCGGATACCAGTCCGCTCCGGTCGGATCGAACGACAGAGAATCATCCCCGGCGACGACCTCCACCCCGGTTTTCCGAAGTTCTTCCGCCGTTCGAGCGATTCGATCGCTCTCCTTGTTGGCCAGATGAGCTATGCCTCCGATGCCGGACGGTCCCTTCGCGAATACTGCAAGGACTGAGAGGATCGGCACCAGGTCGGGGCAATCACCGGCATCGATCCGGAACCCCTCCGGACGGGATCCCCCCTCCACGAATACCGTTTCGTCGTCCCTCCGGATGGTTTGACCGAGATCGCGAAGCAGGTCAACAACGTACCGGTCGGCCTGAGGATCCGAGCTCCTCAAATTCGTCAACCGGAGGGACCCGTCGCCGAGACTCCCGGCGACGATCCAGAAGGCGGCCGAACTGTAGTCCCCCGGGACGGTAAAATCCAGCGGCCTCCCCGGTCCCTTCACTCGGAACCGGTTCCCCGCAACCTCCGTCCCGAACCCCGCCTCGTCGAGAACCAGGCGGGTCATCTCGACGTAGGGTTTGCTCACCAGATCCGTGGTGGTTCGTACCTCGCCTCCACCCTTGGAAGCCAGCGTGATCAACCAGCCGGACAGCAACTGGCTTGTGGTGTCGGCCACCGTCGTCACCCGCCCGTCTTCCGGCAACCCCTGGCCGGGATAGCAGGTGATCGGCACCGTCTCCCCGTCTCCGGACCCTTCGATTCGGTATCCATTCCGTCGGAAGCTGGCCAGGAGATCTCGATTGGAGCGCTCCGGCAAACTCCCCACGCCTTGAAGCTCCATGCTTTCGGGTCCGTCCAGCACCGTGCACAGGGGAAGCAAAAACCGAAGCAGGGTGCCGCTTTCCCCGGCGGATAGTTCCGTCCGGTTCCAGCGAAAGGGGGCCTCCGACCCGTCGATTACCACGTCGTCGTCCTCACGACGGACCCGTCGTGAATGACCTCTTGTAACGTTGACGGTGGCTTCCGTGTCGTCGCTTGGCAGGAGGTCTCGGATCCTGCCTCCTCGAGCCGTCAGGGCAACCAGGAGGGCCCGGTGCGTGTAGGATTTGGACGGAGGCACCCGGAGGGTGCCGGTCGGGGATTGGGGGGACTCAAACTCGATCCGCACGGGGGTTCCTCATCGCTCGATCCGGGCTTCTTCGGCCCAGCCGGGCGGATCGTCGTTCAACCGCTGAATGGCCTGACGAGCCGCTTGCTGCTCGGCGGATTTTTTCTTGCGCCCCTCTCCCTCTCCCAGCTTCGTCCCGTGGATCCGGACGGCGATGATGTGATACGGGTCGTGTTCGGGAGGTTTCACCTCAACCACCTCGTAATCGGGTTCGGGCCATCCGTGTTCCTGAGCAATCTCGAGCAGGACGCCCTTGGGGTTGTGGAGTGCCCCCTCCTCGAACCGTCTCAGTTCCCGTTTGAGCTCGGGCAGGACGAACTCCCGGGTGCGTTCGTACCCGGTGCTCAGAAAGATCGCTCCCACGAAGGCCTCAAAACTGTCGGCGAGGAGCTTCGCTTCTCCCCGCTGGATCTGCTTCTGGCCGCGGCTGACGCGAAGGTATCGATCCAGTTCAAACCGCCGCGCGATTCGGGAGAGGCTCCCCGTCGAGACGATGCCGCTCTTGGTTTTGGAAAGAGTCCCTTCGGGCTGTTCCGGGTACTCGTCATACAGGTGGGAGGCCGCGATCAGTTCAATCGTGGCGTCGCCAAGAAATTCAAGCCGTTCGTTGTCATACGACAACCCTTCTTCGTGCGCGTACGAACTGTGGGTCAGAGCCTGTTCGAGCAGCTGGGGATCAACCTCGTCAGGCAGGGGCCGATCGTTGAATCTATCGGGGAGATCCACGAGATTACGGGTGATCGATATCGTTCGAAACCGAGAGGTTAGGGCGCAACAAAGGCCAGGGTTGCGTTGTGACCACCAAACCCGAAGGTGTTGGACAATGCCACGTCCACGTCGACTTCCTGAGGAGTGTTGGGGACGTAGTCCAGGTCACAATCGGGATCCTCATGTTCGTAGTTGATCGTGGGAGGGATCACACCCCGATCGATCGACATGATGCTGACGATGGACTCCAGCGCCCCGGCCGCGCCCAGCAAGTGACCGGTTGTCGACTTGGTCGAACTGATCTTCAGCCGGTCGGCGTGGTCACCAAAGACGGACCGAATGGCCAGGGTTTCGGTCTTGTCGTTCAGCGGAGTCGACGTGCCGTGGGCGTTGATGTAATCCACCCGGTCGGGGTCAATTTCCCCGTCCTCCAGGGCGAGTTCCATGCAGCGGACGGCCCCTTCGGCGTCCTCCCGGGGGGCGGTGATGTGGTGAGCATCACAGGTCTGACCGTAGCCGGCAAGCCGGGCGTAGATGGTGGCGCCGCGCTGTTCCGCGTGTTCGCGCGATTCAAGCACCACACAGGCGGCTCCCTCTCCCATGACGAAGCCGTCCCGCTCGGCATCAAACGGCCGGGAGGCGGCCTGCGGATCGTCGTTTCGGGTCGAAAGAGCCTTGATGGAACAAAACCCCCCAAACCCGAGCGGGGTAATTCCGAATTCCGCTCCGCCGGTGACCATTACGTCCGCATCCCCGCGCTGGATCATTCGGGCGGAATCCCCCAGGGCGTGGCCGCTGGACGCGCAGGCGGTTACGACGGATTTGTTGGGCCCCCGGCAGTCGTTGCGGATGGCCACCTGGCCGGACGCCATGTTGATGATCAGCTTGGGGATGAGAAAGGGAGATATCCGCTTCGGACCGCGATCGAGGAAATTTTTATGCTGTTCCTCGATCGTGGACAACCCCCCGATTCCGGACCCGATGAGAACCCCTGTCCGGTAGGGATCGTATTCGGGATCGTCCCGGTCGTAGCCGGCATGCTCGATGGCTTCCTCGGCGGCGATCACTCCGAATTGAACAAATTTGTCCATCCGGTTCGCTTCCCGGCGGGAAAAATGGTCCGACGGATCGTACCCGTCGACCGTCGCCGCGAAGGTCACGGGAAATTCGCTGACGTCGAATCGCTCGAGCCGGCTGACCCCGCTCACTCCTTCACGGACGGCCTCCCAGAACCGGGGTAGACCAACCCCGTTCGGAGCGATGGCTCCCATGCCGGTGACGACGACTTCCGAACCATTCATGACCGTGAAATCCTTACCGTTCCAGACTTACTGAAGGGATTCGATCTGATTGACGGCTTCGCCGACCGTGGTGATTTTTTCGGCGGTCTCGTCCGGGATCTCGAGGTCGAACTCCTCTTCAAACGCCATGACGAGTTCGGCCAGGTCGAGGGAATCCGCCCCCAGATCCTCCGTGAACGACGCATCGCTCGTAATCTGGGAGTCGTCGACGCCCATCTGTTCCTTGATAATCTCGGTAACGCGATCTTCTACTGACATCCAGAACACCTCCAGAAGGGTTAAAAAATTGCTTCAAAGTATAGTCAAAGCGGTCGAATTTACAACCTGCAGACGGTTACATCGCCAGTCCGCCGTCCACACGAATCAGTTCACCGGTGATGTAATCGGCGCGGTCGCTGGCCAGAAATTTGGCCAGTTCCACGATGTCCTCCGGGGACCCGAGACGCTCCAGCGGGGTCTTCTCCAGCAGTTGTTCACGCCGCTGGGCGGTCATGTCTTCCGTCATCTCCGTCTCGACGTAACCGGGAGCGATGACGTTGGCGGTGATGCTGCGCGAACCCAGTTCCCGGGCCAGGGACTTGGCCAGTCCGATCATGCCGGCTTTGGACGCGGCGTAATTGGTCTGGCCCGGGTTCCCGATCAGGGCGATCACGGACGAGATCATGATGATCCGGCCCCACCGCTGGCGCATCATCGAGCGGACCACCGCTTTGCTGCAATAAAACGATCCGTCCAGGTTGGTGTTGAGGACGTCGTTCCATTCGTCCTCGTCCATCCGAAGGAGCAGACCATCCCGGGTGATTCCCGCATTGTTAATTAGGGTATGTACACCATCGTGTTCGTCCACCCACTCCTCGATGGCCTCACGGACGGTCTCGGGGTTCGATACGTCGGCAACAATGGGAGACACGTCGACGGGCTTATCCGTTTCCTCCTCTTCGTCGTCCTCATTGGTCCGACCGATTTCGTCCATTGCCTGCTCCAGAGCCTCCCGTCGGCGACCCAGCATGCCCACGGTTGCTCCTTCATCCGCAAACGCTTCCACCAGATGCCGTCCGATTCCTCGGTTGGCTCCGGTAACAATTACATTTTGCTCACTCAATTCCGGCATTCCAGTTCCTCCAGCCATTGATTGGTGTGATCGAGTGTATCGGTGTAGCGGTTGAGGATCTCGTCGTCGGAGACGATCCGATCCGTCATTCCGTGCAGGACCTTCCCCGGTCCCAGCTCGATGAATTCATCCGTCGACCGGTCCCGGAGGTTCCGGATCGTTTCCTCCCACCGGACCGGTCGGACAAGCTGATCGAGCAGACCGGATTCGACCTCCTCAACGGAGGTCACCGGGACCGCCTGAACGTTGCTGTACACCGGCTCCCCGGGCTTCCAGCGGACCTGCTCAAGCGCTTCCCGGAGAGGTTCCTGCGCCGGTTCCATGTACCGACTGTGCCAGGGACCGCTGACGTCCAGCGAAACGACCTTCAGGGCCCCCGCGTCCCGAGCTCGTTCCTCAAGCACGTCCAGCGCCGGAAGAGCTCCCGACACAACCACCTGAAGCGGGGTGTTCAGGAGGGAAACCTCCACGGTCCCCGAAATCGAATCGTCCTCCGAAATTTCTTCGCATATATTCTCCAGGACGGCCGGATCGAGCTTTAAAACAGCCGTCATCCCGCCTTCCGTGGACCGAGCCGCTCGGTCCATGGAGAGACCCCGACGAACCACCACCGGCAACAGATCGTCGAATTCCGCCCATCCCCCGGCCACGAGAGCGTTGTACTCCCCGAGGGAATGCCCGGCGTACAGGTCGGCTTCCAGGCCACGGCTCCGAAGGTACCTGAGAATCAGGTGGTTGACCACGAACAGAGCCGGTTGAGTGTACCGGGTCCGCTCCAGACGATCCTCGGGCCCCTCCCGGAGCAGGTCGAGTAGATCGAAGTCAAGTCGAGCGTTGACCCGCTCGATCCAGTCCCGATCTCCGGAGACAAAGTCCGTTCCCATTCCCACGTACTGGGACCCTTGTCCGGAAAACAAAAACGCTCGATTCACGGATGCGTGACCACGCAGGAGCCCCAGGTGAGCCCCCCTCCGAAAGCTACCATAAGGCTCCGGTCCCCCGGCTGTATCCGGCCGTCGCGCCGGGCTTCGTCCAGGGCCAGACCGATGGATGCCGCCGACGTGTTGCCGTATTTGTCGAGGTTCACGATCATTTTTTCCTCCGGCAGCTCCAACCGCCGCTGAACGGCGTTGATGATCCGGAGGTTCGCCTGGTGGCAGATCACCCAATCGATGTCGTCGGTAGTGAGTTCGGCTCGATTAACCGCCTTTGTCGCCGCCTCCCCCATTTTACGAACCGCCACCTTGAAAACCGTCGAGCCGTCCATGGTCAGGTACTGCCGGTTCCGGTCCAGCATGTCATGGGTCGCCGGTTCCCGGGAGCCGCCTCCCGGAATAGATAGAACATCCTTGTACTGTCCGTCGGCCTTGATGTAAATCGAGTCGAACCCGGCTCCGTTTTCGGACGGGCGGTTCCCCAGCACCACGGAACTCGCCCCGTCCCCAAACAGAACGGAGGTGGAGCGATCCTCCCAGTTGGTGACCTTGGACAGGGTCTCCGCCCCGACCACGAGCACCGTTTCAACCGCGCCGCAGACGATCTGAGATTGAGCCATGGAGAGAGCATAAATAAACCCGGTGCAGGCGGCCGACAGGTCAAACGCGGCGCAGTTGGGGGCACCGAGCTCGTCCTGGAGGACACAGGCCGTGGAAGGAAAGAACATATCCGGGGTGGCGGTGGCAACGATGATTAGATCAATGGCTTCCGAACTGATCCCGGCGTCCTTCAGGGCCTCCCGGGAGGAGTGAATCCCGAGGTCGGAGGCGGCCTGATCGCCGGAGGCGATCCGGCGTTCCCGAATGCCCGTCCGGCTTCGAATCCACTCGTCGGAGGTATCGATCGTCTCGGCCAGGTCTTCGTTGGTGAGCACCCGGTCCGGGACGTACGAACCCGTTCCGAGAATCACTGCGTTCCGGTTCATGTCGTATCAGCCTCGTAACCTAAACAAAATCAAGGGTTTGCAACCGGTCCCCGATGAGTCGGTTGCATTCCTGTTCCGTAAACAGCCGGGCCACCCGAATTGCATTTTTAATCGCCTTCGGGTTGCTTCCACCGTGGCTGATAATACAACCTCCGTTCAGCCCAAGCAAAGGGGCTCCCCCGTATTCAGTGTAATCCACCAGCTGTTTCAACTCCCGAAAATTCGGTCCCAGTAACATCCCCCCGAGCCGGGCTCGAAACGACGTCTCCAGCTCGTCCCGAATGAATTCAAAGATCGTTTCCGCCACTCCTTCCGACAGCTTCAGAGCAATGTTGCCGACAAATCCATCGCAGACGATGACGTCCGTGGTCCCGTGGATAATGTCCCGTCCCTCGACGTTTCCGTAAAAATTCAGCGGTTGATCCTGAAACAGCGAAAAGGCCTCTTTCGTGAGGTTGTTGCCCTTCATCTCCTCAATTCCGAGGTTCAACAACCCGATGGTCGGGGATTCTCGACCGAGAACAATTTCGGCGTAAACCGCTCCCATGGCCCCGAACTGGACCAGCTGGTTCGGCGCGCAATCCACGTTCGCTCCGGCATCGATCAGGATCGAATGGGAACCCTTCCGATTCGGCAGCAGGGCCGCGATGGCGGGACGGTCGACGTGCTGCTGTACGCCCCATTTGATCTTGGTGCAGGCGTGGATGGCACCCGTGTTGCCGGCGCTCACCAGAGCTTCCGCCCGGCCCTCTTTCACGCAATCCGCCGCGACGTTCAGCGATGAATTCTTCTTTCGACGGATCGCTTTCAGGGGGTGTTCGTCCATCCGGATGGTCTGGGTCGCGTTCCGGACCGTGACCCGATCCTCCGGAAGGTCCGATCCGAAATGGTTCCTGATGATCTCCTCGGACCCAACCAGCAACAGCCGAACACCGGTTTCTTCGAGTGCCTGTTGAGCTCCCTCCAGCACCGATTCGGGCGCCCGATCTCCCCCCATGACGTCCACGGCGATGGTGGGATCCTGCATGGTTATCCGGCGTCCGATTCATCGTGAACGGCAAGCACCTGTTCACCCCGGTACATCCCGCAGTTCATGCAGACCGTGTGCGGGGGCCGGGCGGCGCCGCAGTTGGGACAGGAACCAAGGGACGGTTCCTCGACTCCCTGCCACTGGGCGACGCGCTGGCGTGATCGCGACTTCGAGTGCTTGTGCTTGGGAACGGCCATCAAAATCACCTCCCGTAACGGTTCGTAACGGAATCCCTTCGGATCCCGGGGTTCTCTCTGATTCGGGCATGGTTCTCAAGGTCCTCGTCTCCGTCCGGGTCACCCCGGTCGGATTGGACGCGTCTCAACGTTTACTGTTCGGAGGACAGTTCGATGTCCTGAAGTGCCTCCAGCCGCGGATCGATCGATTTTTGATCGTGGCCGCAGTCCTCCTCGTTCAGATCGGCCCCGCAGACGGAACACAGTCCCCGGCAGTCCTCCCTGCACAGCGGCTGCATCGGTACGTGCAGGACCAGATCCTGCCGAACGGGTTCAGCAAGGTTGACTTTTTTTCCATCAAACTCCAACAGGTATATCTTCTCCTCAAAGGGCTCCTCGTGGTCGCTTGAATCAGTCACAAATTCGACGGAAACGGTGGTTCGTACCCGTCGATGAAAATCGGACAGACACCGACCGCAGGTCAGCGATAATCGCGTCTCGACCTCACCGGTCGCGTGGATGGTCCCGGACTCGTTTCGAAGTTCAAACTCAACCTTTACGTCGTCAGCCAGAGCAGCCTCGTCGTGCTTCAGGTCAAAGCTCTCAGGAGACCAGTTCTCCCGATACCGGAGCGTACGGTCCGGGTGCTTCAGAAGCTCGTCAACGGAAACCGTAAACATGGGAATCCCTTTCCGTTCGGGAGTTAGCCGGTGCCCTGAAGCATCGTCACGGCCCCCACCGTGACGATATCATCGACGCTGCAGCCCCGGCTGAGGTCGTTCACCGCACCGTTCAGGCCCTGAAGGAACGGACCGTACGCACCGGCGTTCCCGAGCCGCTGAACGAGCTTATAGCCGATGTTGGCAGCGTCCAGGTCCGGAAACACCAGAATGTTCGCCCGGCCGGCGACCCGGCTGTCGGGAGCCTTCCGATCGGCGACTTCCGGTACGAGGGCGGCATCGGCCTGCAGTTCCCCGTCCGAATCAATCTCCGGGTGTCGTTCGGAGAACCGTCGCGCCGCCCGGTTCATCTTTTCAACCCTCGGATGATCGGCGCTGCCGCGGGTCGAAAACGACAGGAACGCCACCCGCGCTTCCTCAACCGGGTCGAGAAGCTGCTCGAACAAGCGGCTCGCGCCGGCGGCCAGTTCCGTGAGCTGATCGGGATCCGGATCCGGCAG
>CAYPTI010000002.1:0-3772 GCA_964413525.1 uncultured bacterium
CGGCGCCGCCGTTTTCGGCCACCATGTAGGGGAACCGCCACATGTTGCCCAGTCCGACCGTGCTGCCGACGGCGGCCAGAATGAACCCCAGTCGGGAGTTCCAGTTCTCACGACCGGAGGACATGGCCGGTTCCCTCCCGAAGGAAGATCACGTCAGCGACGAAGTCGAGGTTGCAAATAGGATCGATATTTGATCGGTTCAGGGCGCCGACCCGCGGTCGACCGGGTCGCGGCTCCCGACCAGCTGCCGGTGGGCTTCATACAGGCCCATGGCGGCGGCGTTGCAGACGTTGTAGGAACGAATTTGGTCCGACATCGGAAGCGTCCAGGCCCTGACGTCCGGGTCCCGGCGGACCTCCTCCGGAGCCCCCCGGGTTTCCGAGCCCACGACCAGGGCGTCCTGATGACGGAGGGTGGTTTCGGCCAGCGGTTGCGACGCCCGTTTGGTCAACAGGTGAAGGGCCCCATCATGCTGCCGTTTGAATTCCTTCCATTCGGCGAACCGGACGAGATCTACCTCGGACCAGTAATCCAGTCCGGCCCGCTTTAACGCCGCGTCGTTTGACAGGTCAAAGGAGGGTTCCCCGACAATGATCAGGCGAGTCCCCCAGCCGAGGGTCAAGCGGCCTAAGTTTCCGGTGTTCGGAGGGATTTCGGGTTCCACCACGACCAGATCGAGCAACGAAATCAGTCCTTCCTGCGTCGGCAATCCGACCGCGTTGCGACAGTCTACGTCATCCCACGGTAAGACCAAACCGGACCTCGACCGGTGGACAATGGGAAGCGGGATGAGGCGATCCGTCCTCGAACCGATACCCGAATGAGGTGTGACAAACAAGGAAGCGCGTTGTTATAATATTGCTTTCACCTTTTGATGCTTTCTCGAACGACTGAAGGAAAGGATAATTCGATGAGTACCAACGGTTCCGAGCCTCAGGTGAACGATTTGCAGCTCTCCGTCGCCAGCATGAACGGCGACATGAGTGTCTCCACCAACGATGCCTTTTCACGAGCTCTCTTCCGGATGGGGGTCCCGGTCAGCACGAAGCGATTTTTTCCCTCCAACATCAAGGGAGCTCCCACCCGGTACATGTTCCGAGTTTCCGAGGAGGGGCACCAGAGCATTAAGGACGTGCTTGATTGGACGGTGGTCCTGTTTGAGGACAACGCGGCGGAGGACATCGCCCGCGTCCGCCCCGGGGGCGTCGTAACCTACGACCCGAGTTCCAACCTCGGTGGCCGGATCGAACAGGAAATCGAGGAAGAACAGGAAGACGGCCTGTATTACCGGGACGACGTGATTTATTACGCGATTCCCTTTGAGGGCCTGGCCGAGGAGAATTTTGACAACACCCAGCTGCAGAAAATTATGCGCAACGTCATTTACATTGGGGCCCTTGTGGAGCTGCTGGACATGAAGGTGGATTACATCCGGGAAATTATCCGGGAGAACTTCCAGGACAAGGGGGAAAAGATCGTCCAGAGCAACTTTGACGGACTCGACATCGGGCGGGAGTTCGTCCGGGACAACATCACCAAACGGGATCCGTACGTGCTCGAGGAACGGGATCTCAACGAGGGTAAGATTTTTCTCAATGGAAACGAGGCGGCCGCCATCGGTTCCGTTATGGGCGGCTGCAACTACAACAGCTGGTACCCGATCACCCCGGCCAGTTCGTTCGGGGAAACCCTGGAGAAGTTTTCCGAAACCTATCCCATGATCGTCGAGCAGGCCGAGAACGAGGACTCCTGCCTGGGGAGGGCCATCGGAGCGTCCTGGGCCGGAGCTCGGTCCTGCGCTTCCTCCAGCGGCCCGGGCATTTCCAACATGGCCGAATTCGTGGGGTACAGCGCGTTCACGGAGATCCCGGTGGTCATCTTCGACATTCAACGGGTCGGGCCCAGCACGGGGCTCCCAACCCACACCAAACAGGGGGACATCCGGTCGCTCATGCACATCGGCCACGACGAGGCTCCCCGGATGGTGCTCACACCGAGCACCATGGAACAGATTTACGAGTATTCGCGCCAGGCCTTCGATCTGGCGGCCCAGTACCAGATGCCGGTGTTCGTGATGTCGGAACTGGGGCTCGGGATGGCCAACTTTACGTCCGACCGGTTCGAGTACCCCGATGAACCGCCGGACAAAGGCAAGATGCTGACGGACGAGGAACTGGACGAACTGGAGGAATTTAACCGCTACGAAGACGTGGACGGGGACGGGATCTGCTACCGGACCGTCCCGGGTCAGAAGGCCACCTACGTGACCCGGGGTTCCGGCCACGCCCCCGACGCGACCCTGACGGAGGACCCGGACCTCTATTCCGCCAACCTGGAACGAATTTTTGAGAAACTGGATCGGGCCCTGGAGTCCGGGGACGTTCCGGAACCCGACTATTACGGGGACGGGGAAGCCGACATCGGAATTCTCGGGTTTGGTTCCTCCCATTACACGATTCGGGAAGCTCAGGATCAGCTGGCCGAACAGGGGATCGCCACGAACTTCATGGACAACGCCTGTGTGCTCCCCCTTCCGAAGCAGGAGCTCACCGAGTTCTTTGCCGACCACGAGACGGTTTACGTCGTGGAACAAAACTACTCCGGTCAGTTTATGAGCGTCCTCAAGGAGGAACTGGGGCATGATTACGACCTTCGACCGATTCGAAATTACGACGGTGATTTCATGAAACCAACTCAACTTACCAACCGGATTTCAGGTGATCGTTCATGAGTCCTCTGGTCGCGGAGAAGGACCCGTCCGACTTAACCCGTCAGGATTACGAGACCGACGGTGACGCCAAGCTCTGTCCGGGGTGCGGGCACAACGCCATCACCTCGGCGATTAAGGCCGCCGTGGCCGAACTGGAGATTCCTCCGCCGAAACTCAACGTGGTGGGAGGCATTGGCTGCAGCGGCAAAACCATCGCCGAGATCAACGCCAACTCAATCCATACCCTTCACGGATGTGCCTCCCCCGTGGCCATCGGAGCCGGCCTGACCAACCCGGACCAGACCACCGTTCTGGTCAGCGGAGACGGGGACTCCTGGGCCATCGGAGCGGGCAAAATGATCTCCCTGTTCCGGACCAACATGGACATGGTCTACATCTGCGAGAACAACGGAACCTACGGGTTGACCAAGGGCCAGCTGTCCCCGACGACCGAGGAGGGGAGCCCCAATCACGACGGACGGCTCCCCACCGAATCCCCCGTCGACGGTGTGGGGGTGGCCATGATGGCCGGGGCCAGCTTTGTCGCCAACGGGTTCTCCGCCAAACGAAATCTTCTGGTCGAACAGATCAAGGCCGGGATCCTGCACGACGGCCTCGCATACATTGACGTCCTCAGTCCCTGCGTGACCTTCAACGACCACGGCGAGAGCCACCACAGCTACGAGTACGGAGCCGCCCAATCCCGGGAACTGCCCGATTTTGAAGTGTTGAATTTTGAGGACGACTACCCCTCCGACGACGAGCTTTCGACGCCCATCACGTTTGAGGAGTTCGGCGGCCGGTTCGGGCTCCAGTTTGACAACCTGGAGGAGGATCCCGACTATGACCCGACGAACGTGACCCAGGCCCTCTCAACCTGGAACGAATACAAGGTCAAGGACGAGATCCCCCTGGGCATCATTTACCTCGATGAACAGAGCAGTCCCCATCACGACGTCTACTATGAAGAAGGGGACAAGGCCCTGGTGGATCTTGAACCGGAGGAAATGCGTCCCCCCGAGGATCACTTCGATCAGATCATGGATCAATTCGACTGATCCG
>CAYPTI010000002.1:3872-12539 GCA_964413525.1 uncultured bacterium
GATTCTTCCGCCTCGGCTTCGTCAGCGGTTTCGGATTCAGCCTCCGGATCGGATTCGGCCGACTCCCGTCCGGCCTCTCCGTCCGTGGTGGGCGAGGACGGTTTGGAGTCCCCGTCGGAGCGCTCCTCACCGGGTCCCGGTCGGGACTCGGCCGTCGGTTCGTACTCCTCCGTTGAGGGGTCCGATGCTTCCCCGTCGGTCTCGCCCGAACTGACTTCCTCCTCGGGGTCGGGCTGTTCGTCCTCCTCCGGCAGTTCGCCGGTTTCGATGATGGTTTTAATTTCCTCCGCCGAGAGGGTTTCCCGGTCCTTCAGGAGCGACACGACGCGATTCAGGTCGTCCTCGTGATCCTCAAGAATTTGCTGGGCGTTGAACATGGCGCTGTCGATGATCTCGCGGATGGCGTCGTCAATTTTTTCCGCCGTTTCCTCGCTGTACTCCCGATTCTGAGCCATCTCCTCCCCGAGAAATACGTTGTTGCCGTTGTCCTGATAGGCGATGTTGCCGATCTCCGGGCTCATGCCCCATTCGAGGACCATCTTCCGGGCCAGCTTGGTGGCCCGGCGCAGATCGTCCTGGGCTCCGTTCGTAATCGAGTTGATCTTGAGTTCCTCCGCCGCTCGCCCTCCCATCATGACGGCCAGCCGTCCCATCAGATCCTCCCGGGTGTACATCTTTTTTTCCTCCAGGGGCAGTTGCTGAGTGGCACCAAGAGCCTGCCCCCGGGGGATAATGGTCACCTTGTGGACGGGATCGGCGGTGTGGGTGAAGTGAGCCACCAGCGTGTGACCGGCCTCGTGGACCGCCATGGTTTCACGCTCATCCTCGGAAATGGTCATCTCGTCCCGGCGCAGCCCCATCAGGACCTTGTCGCGGGCTTCCTCCACCACGTCCTTGGTGATGATTTCCCGATCCTCCTCGGCGGAGAGGAGAGCCGCTTCGTTCAGGAGGTTTTCCAGATCGGCGCCGGAGAACCCCGGGGTTCCGCGGGCCAGTTTCTCCAGATCCACGTCCTCCGACAGGGGTTTGTCCTCCGCGTGGATCTCAAGAATTTTGTGCCGTTCGGAAAACGTCGGCATGTCAAAGGTAACCTGGCGGTCGAACCGGCCGGGGCGCATGAGGGCCTGATCCAGAATGTCCGGTCGGTTGGTCGCCGCCAGCAGAATGATGCCGGAGTTCGGTTCGAACCCGTCCATTTCGTTGAGCAGTTGATTCAGGGTTTGTTCCCGTTCGTCGTGACCGCCTCCGACCCCGGTACCCCGTTTCCGACCAACGGAATCAATCTCGTCGATGAAGATGATGGCCGGGGCGACTTCCTTGGCCCGTTTGAACAGATCCCGGACCCGGCTGGCCCCGACGCCGACGAACATTTCCATGAAGTCGGACCCGGAGGTCGACAGGAAGGGAACTTCCGCCTCACCGGCGATGGCGCGTGCCATGAGGGTTTTTCCGGTGCCGGGTGGACCGGTCATGAGGATCCCTTTCGGGATTTCCCCTCCGACCCGGTCGAATTTTTCGGGCGACTTCAGGAACTGGACGATCTGGGTCACCTCGTTCTTGGGCCCCTCGTATCCGGCGACGTTGTCGAAGGTAACCGAGGGTTTCTCCTCGTCGTACAGCTCCGCCTTGCTTTCCCCGACCCCCATCATGCCCCCGCCCATGGAGGACCGTGTGCGCCAGATAAAGTAGACCCACACCCCAATGATTACCAGGAAGGGGAGCCACCAGATCAGAAAGGAACTCCAGATCCCTTCCTCGTGTTCCCGGGCCGAGATCGTGACCCCCTGGTCCTCAAGCATGTTGAGGATGCTGGTTTCGCTTCCCTTGGGGGCGGTGGTCACAAACTGGTTGAATTCCTCCCCCTCGGCCCCTTCCACGGGGACACGATATTCCCCTCGTATTTCCTGCACGTTGTCCCGTCCGATGATGGTGACGGAATCGATCTGATCGTCGTTCAGGGCCTGGATAAATTCATTATAATTGAGTTCCCGGGCCTCCTCCGCGTCCGTCATGAACTCGTAGGCGAGCAACGCAATCGCCACGAGAAACACCACGAAGAGGACGCGTTTGGCCGTGTTGGACATGGTCGATTCACCCGAGTTCGAGGATAAGCGAAAATCCTACAATCATAACGATTATGGGTACAAATTACAAAACAAACAAAACAGACCGGAACAAACCGTTCGACCGACCTTCCGGGTGACCCGGCGGGATCGGCGCGGTTCCCGGTGTCACCCGTTTCTGACTCCAACCGCGGGCAGCCATCCGGAAGTTGGGGGACCGGCGGAGTGATCCGTTAAAAAACCCTTTGAACACATCGGATGAGTTCGTGTATTGTTTCGGTTTGACGGATCCACGCTTGCCGGGAAGAGGTGGACGGTCGGGACCGTTTCCTTCCCGTGGGTTCACCTGTAGCCTGTAACCGTTCGTTCCCAACGGGACTCAACTTTATTCTTATGCGAAGGGATTGATCGTCATGCCGGACCTATCCCAGAGGCTGGGTCTGTACCTCCAGGACAAACACCCGATTCGGGACGGGATGGAATATTCGCAGTACGCGGAGAAGCAGGGGTTTACCGAGGTATGGCAGGCCGAATCCCGACTGGTCCGGGACGCCATCGTGCCCATGGCGGCCTACGCCGCCGTGACGGAGGAGATCAAAGTCGGGGCGGGGGTAATTAACAACTGGACCCGGAACATTGGTCTCCTGGCCTCCACCTTCCTGACGCTGGATGACCTGGCTCCCGACCGCATTATTTGTGGGATCGGGGCCTGGTGGGATCCGCTGGCGGAAAACGTCGGCATCGATCGAACGAAACCCCTGTCGGCCATGCGCGAGACCATCGAGGTACTGCGACCGCTTCTGGACATGGAGGAGGTCTCCTACGACGGTGAATTCCATCAGGTGAACGGGATCAAGCTCGACGTCGTCCACGGCCGGACCGAACCCCGAAACGTACCCATGATGATCGGGGCGACCGGTCCGAAGATGACCCAGCTCGCCGGGGAAATCGCCGACGGCATCGTGATGAACTACTGCGTTCCGATCGAGAAAAACGACGAGTACATGGAAAACCTCAAGATCGGTGCCCAGCGGGCGGGCAGGGACCTGGAAGAGATCGACCGCCCCCAGCTGGTGGTCTGCTCGGTGGACGACGACGAGAAGAAGGCCCGTGATGACGCCAAGTCCCTTCTGTGTCAGTACATCGCCCAGCAGCCTCACATCACCAAAGCCTCGAATACCTCCCAGGAGGTCGTGGACAAGATCCAGGAGATTCTCAGCTGGCCCGCGACCGAGGAGGAAATCAACCAGGCGAAACACCACGTGCCGGATGGGCTGGTCGATCGGATCACCGCCAGCGGCACTCCCGAACAGGCCATCGCCAAGGTTGAGGAGTACATTGAACACGGTTGTACCTGTCCCATCCTTTATCCCATGGGTGATGATGTGAAGTACATGATTGACGTTTTTTCCGAGCATTACGCATAATTCGGACCGGAGGGTTCGCCGGGACGGTGACGTCCGTTCACCGATCCGGTTGCACCCCCCCGACCGAGCCAATCTACCCGTGGAGAAGGTGTGATTGAATGATACCCGGAGAGGACCGGTACGACCTGAATCTTTCGTACGAATTCTCCGACGACGAAATCCGCCGGGCCCTGAGGGTGCGTCCGGACGACGTCAAACCCCGGTCCCGGATCAGTTTCTGTAAGAACGTGTTTCTTCCGTTGACCACCGCCTGTCGGTACACCTGTACCTACTGCACGTACTTCGACGTGCCGGGCGAGGCCAGTTTGATGAGCCGGGAGGAGGTTCATCAGGGTCTGGAACGGGGGCGCCAGGCCGGTTGCCGGGAAGCCCTGTTTACGTTTGGAGACAAACCGGACGAACGGTACGAGGCCATTCACGACGAACTTTCCCGCCGGGGATACGACAGCATCCTGGAGTTTCTCTACCGGGCCTGTGAGTGGGCCATGGACTACGGACTCGTTCCGCACTCGAACCCCGGCGACCTGACGTACGACGAGATGAACCGGTTGCGGGAGGTCAACGGCTCCATGGGGGTGATGCTGGAAACCACGGCCGACGTGGACGCCCACGCCGGCCCCCGAACGAAATCCCCCGCCCAGCGATTGCGCACCCTGGAGTTCGCCGGTCAGCTGAAGATTCCCTTTACCACGGGCATCCTGGTCGGGATCGGTGAGGACTGGAGGGATCGGGCTCGCAGCCTTCTGGCCATCCGAAAACTCCACCGGGAATACGGCCACATCCAGGAGGTTATTATCCAGAACGTGGTTCCGAACCAGCGATCGTCCTTCGACGGTCCTTCGGTTCCTGATCTCAGGCGGGTCGTGGCCATGGCTCGCACCCTCCTGCCGGAGGAGGTGGGGGTGCAATCACCTCCGAACCTGGCTCCGGTGGAGGACCTGTTTGACTGCGGACTCGACGACCTGGGAGGAGTTTCGCCGGTGACCGACGATTACATCAACCCGGATTACCAGTGGCCCCAGATCGAACGGCTTGAAGCCATGGCCCGTGAGCACGGGTTCGAACTGGTGGAGAGAGGACCGGTCTATCCCCGGTACCTCGAACGTCCCGGCTGGGTTACCCCGGCCGTGGAACGAACTCAACCCACGGAGGAAGGTGTCCCCGTTGCCGGATAACTTTTCAACCCGGATGAACATTCCCCGGGAGGACTATGATTTTGCCGTCCTACCCGAAACCCCCTCCGGAGTCACGTTCCGATCGGCTCTCCGCCGGGCTCGAAAGGGGATCCGGTTGCGGGTGGAGGACGGGATCGAATTGATGACCGCCGGAACCGACCGGGAAGGAATCGATCCGGAACGGAAACAGCGGGTCCTGGACCTGGCCGACGAGCGGCGAGCGGAAGTTGCGGGGGACCGGGTGACCTTCGTGGCCAACCTGAACAACAACGTAACCACCGCCTGCAACATCGGGTGCCTGTTCTGCAACTTCAAGGACCCGGCGCATCGATTTCGTTCCGAGTACGACGGATCGAACGAAGGGTTCACCAAGACCCCGGAGGATTCCCGGGACATCGTCCGGGAACACGTTCGTCGGGGGATTTACGAGGTGTGTTCGGTCAGCGGACTTCACCCCGCGCTGGCGTTGAACGAAGACCACCGGGACCGGCTGGAAACGGATCCGGTGAACTACGAACCGACGGAGACGTTTGATCGGGACCCCGGAACCTACGTCGATCAGATGCGGGCCATGAGCGTCGACGGAGTTCACGTTCACTCCATGACCCCGGAGGAGGCCAGTCACGCCCGACGCGGAACGGACTGGTCGTACGAACGCGTCTACGAGACCCTCGCCCGCGCCGGGCTCGACTCCGTTCCGGGAACCGCGGCGGAAATCCTTGTGGACGAAGTCCGGGACGTGATCTGCCCGGGCAAGATCGGGACGGAGGAGTGGATGGACGCCATGCGAGCCGCCGCACGGGTGGGGCTCCCCATGACTTCGACCATCATGTACGGCCACGTCGAAAACGAGGCCCACCGGGTCCACCATTTGAAACGTATTCGTGATCTGCAGGAGGAGACCGGGTCCATTACGGAATTTGTCCCGTTGAAGTTCATTTATCCGGAAACCCCGCTCTACGAACGGGATATGGTCTCCGGTTCCTCGACCTCCGACGAAGACGAACTGATGATCGCCGTGTCCAGGCTGTTTCTGGACAACATCGACAACATCCAGTCGAGCTGGGTGAAGTACGGGGACGAGAAGGGGTTGGACATGCTTGAATGCGGAGCGAATGATTTTATGGGTACCCTGCTGTCGGAGGAAATTACTCGCCGGGCCGGCGGGAGCTACGGTGAGTTTCGGTCCTTCCAGGATTACCGGAACATGATCCGGGAACGAGGCCGGATCCCCTGCGAGCGAAGCACCGATTATCAGAAGTTCAATCCGATTAACGGGACCGATCCCCCCGGTCCGACCCTGGGACCGCACGCCGACGGTACCCCCTTGCTCAAGGATCTCGAGCAGCCCGATGAGGCAACCCGTGCACCATGCTGACCGTGCTTTCCGGAGGAACCGGAGGCTGTAAACTGCTGGACGGGATCCACCGGCTGGACCGGATTGATCCGCTGGAACTCCGGGTTGTGGTCAACACCGGGGACGACGTCGAAATTTCCGGCAACATGGTCTGCCCGGACCTGGACAGCGTCCTGTATACCCTGGCCGGTCTCATCGACACCGGCGGCTGGTTCGGGATCCAGGACGACACCTTTCACACTCACCAGGCGATCCGGAACCACAGCCCTCACCAATCAAGAGGATTTGAACTCCCACCGGAACGACAGACCGACGGTCGCCCCCTGGCCAGGAACCGTCGGTTCTCCGGTACGGCGGAATTTATGGCGATCGGGGATCGCGACCGGGCCACGCACATCCTCCGGACGTCGCTCCTGGACGAGGGGGAAACCCTCACGGGAGCCATGTCGATCCTTGCCGATTCGTTCGGGGTCCACGCTCACGTCCTTCCGATGAGCAACGATCCGGTCAGCACGGTTATCAAGAGCGGAGACGAACGGCTCCACTTTCAGGAATTCTGGGTGGCCCGGGACGGGGATCCGGAGGTCGATGGAGTGGAATTTTTGGGCATCGAGGAGGCCCATCCCACCGGGGCCGTCGAAACCGCCGTGAACAACCCGGTCCTCGTTTCGCCCTCCAACCCCGTCACGAGCATTGGACCCATCCTGGACCTGCCGGGCGTTCGAGAAAGGCTTGAGGATACGGTTGTCCTGGCGGTTTCTCCGTTTCTCGACCGGAGTGCGTTCTCGGGGCCAGCCGATAAATTTTTGAAAGCTCGTGAATTGTCACCGGGGACCGAGGGTTTGCTCGAACTGTACGAAGATTTCCTGGACGGCATTGTGATCCACGAAGAGGACCCCGTCGAACCCTCCCTTCCGACCCTGCGAACCGATACCATGATGAACAGCCCGGAGGATCGAACACGGGTGGCCAGCGAATGCGTCGACTGGATCCACCGGCTGGTTTGACCGGTTCCGGATCGAACTCGCGCAAATGAAATGTTCATGTGGACGTTCGGATGCCGACGGCCGGTCGGCTGACGGAGCGAGTACCGAGAAGGAGAGATTTCAGACATGAACCTCCATCCACCGCTGGTCGCCGCCTCGCTGTCCGGAGAGAGCGATGCCCGATGGGCCAGGGAACGGTCCCGGTTTGTCGGCATGGTTTGCCTCGGGGGGGTGTCGATGGACGCGTCCACGCGGGCGGCGTCCTCCCGGATGGTGGGCCGGGGACGCAACGAATTTCTTGTCTCCCGGCCCGAGCGATTTCTGGACCGTCAGCTTCGGTTGTTGTCGGACTGCCCCATGCTCGTCGCTTTGAACGTGCGATCGGCCACCCTCCGGGGATTTTTGCGGGCCGCCCGGATCGCCCGGGCCCACGGAGCCCTGGTTGAGATCAATGCGCACTGCCGTCAGCCGGAGATGCTGGATATCGGCTGCGGGGAGTCCCTGCTGGCCGATCCCGACAAGCTTGAGGACTGCGTTCGGGCCGTGAAGTCCCTCGGGGTCACGGTGGGGGTGAAGGGGCGATTTGAGATTAAAACCACCGATCCGGTCCGAAACTTGAACCGGGCCGCCGAGGCGGGAGCCGATTTTCTCCACGTGGACGCCATGGACAGCGAGCCCCTGCTCCGGAACCTTCGGGCGCCCTTCATCATTGCCAACAACGGGATCCGGGAGGGCCGACACGTCCGGCAGTACGCCGACTACGGAGCGGACGCGGTCAGCGTCGCTCGAGCCAGCGAGCCAGAGGACCTCCGGCGTCTGTTGCCCGAGGTGGAAGCGGTCCTGGGAGAGTAGCCCCGGCTCGGACATTTACGCACGGGAGCCCGCGAACCGCCTTCGAACCGGCGGGGTTTGATCGTATTGTGTTGGTTCTTTCCGATCGGGATCGGACCGGGGTTGAACCCGAAAATTTCGAGTCGAGTTCCGGCTCGACCGACTGCCTCCCGACGGAAAGGATTTTGCCCGTACCGTGCTGAAGACCCGATCGATCCGCTATTACCCGAGGTGAACCATCATGGACATGAGCCTGTCCCGAGCCCTCGAGACCTTCCGTGAATACTTGAATATCCAGCTCTTCCAGCTGGGGGAGGAACCGATCACGCCCTTCGCCGTTTTGGTTTTTCTGGTGGTGGTCGTCCTCTCCTTCATGGTGTCAAAATACTCCAGGCACCTGTTCTCCCGGCGGTACGGTGAACGGTTGGATGCCGGAGTGGAGTACTCGATCCGGAGGTTCCTCCATTACGGAGTCATTCTCCTCGGGGTGTTTATTGCCTTTGAAACGGTGGGGATCGACCTCAGTTCGCTGACCTTCATCCTGGCGACCCTCGGGGTCGGAATCGGGTTTGGTCTTCAGAACGTAACGTCCAATTTTATTAGCGGCCTTATCCTGCTCATCGAGCGTCCCATCGCCGTTGGTGACCTGGTGACGGTTGGGGAAGAAATTGGAACCGTCCAGCGAATCAACATGCGAGCCACCGAGGTCCGGACCGTGGACAACCTCGACATGATCATTCCCAACTCGAGTTTTATCGAGGAGAACGTGGTGAACTGGGCCCACGGGGACGACCGGCTCCGGTTGCGGGTGCCCATCGGTGTCGCTTA
>CAYPTI010000002.1:12639-49688 GCA_964413525.1 uncultured bacterium
CCGCAGCGTGACCTGCACCTGCGTTCGGCCGAACCCGTCACCGTCCGCGAGGAGACTGACTGACGAAGCACGGTTTGGCCGAAATTCGACGGTTCAATTGACCTCAGAAGCGGCGACGGAAGGAGGGAGCGGCCCGTGGACATTGGACTGCTCGTAAACTCCGGCAAATCGGACGTTTTCCCCCGGGTTCGGGAAATCCTTTCCTGGCTGGAGGAACGGTCCGTCACGATTCATGTCGAACGGGGAGCCCCGTACCTCCGGGAGCACGACTCCGTCCGGACTCACGATCGGGTGGCGGACCTCTGCGAACAGGCCGAGGTCGTGATTGTGTTTGGGGGAGACGGCACGATTCTGGACGCTGCCCGACACACCGGCGGGACCGGGACGCCGCTGCTGGGGGTAAACTCCGGGGGGCTCGGGTTCCTGACCGAAACAACCCTGGAGGAAGTGGAGGAGTCCCTGGAGCGGGTCGTCGACGGACGGTTTCAGCTGGACGAACGGATGATGCTCAGCGGACATCGGCCCGAGAACCCCGGAACCACACTTCACGCCCTGAACGATCTGGTTCTGAGTCGATCGAAACTGGGCAGGGTGGTTCGGATCCGGACCTACGTCGGGGAGGATTTTGTGACGGAGTACGTGTGTGACGGGATCATCGTCAGCACCCCGACGGGTTCGACCGCTTACAACCTCTCCGCCCAGGGTCCCATCATTCATCCGGAAATGAACGCGGTGGTCGTCAACCCGATCTGTCCTCACACCCTGACCAATCGACCGCTTATTCTTCCGGAACACGCGGAACTCCGGTTTGTCGTCCTGACCGACGACGAATGCATTCTCACCGCCGACGGCCAGCAGCGAATCACCGGTCTTCACCGATCGGACGAGGTGGTCATACGGCGTTCGGACCGGACCGTTTCCCTGATTCACCCGAAGGATCGTACGTTTTATGAAATTCTCCGGTCCAAACTCCAATGGGGAGGAGCCACCTGACGCCCGCGAACAAGGAGGGGACCCGGACCGCCGGTGAATCCGTTTCGGCGGGGAAGCTGGGGGAGGGGACAAGCGGTTTGATACACTGCTAGGACATCAACCGATACCCGGTGGATCGATGGCTTCGTTCCACCGCCTCAGGGACGTGATTGATTTGGCCAGCAACGGTTTGTCAGAACGGCTGCGCGAACAGCTTAAATCCATCCAGTATCCGGGACTGAACCGGGACATTGTTTCGTTCGGGTTTGTGGAAGAACTCTCCGTGGACGACGGGAACGTGACGGTTCAGTTTGATCCGTCGACCGATCGGGAGGACCTCGTCGATCAGATGGTGGAAGAGATCAAGCAGAAACTGGGGGAGATGGACGAGGTCCGCTCGGTCACGGTCGACGTTCGGACGGAGGAGGACGGTTCCCCCGCGGACGAGGGATCAAACGAGGAGGGCAACGGCGGGGGCAACCGGGTTGCCGCGGCGGCACCGGGGGCGACCACGTCCCCCGGGGAGGGGCCGGTTGACCGTCAACCCATCGAGGGGGTTCAAAACATCGTAGCGGTCGCGAGCGGGAAGGGCGGGGTGGGAAAGTCCACCGTCGCCGTAAACCTGGCCGCGGCGCTCTCCGAGCGCGGTCATTCCGTCGGCATGGCGGACATGGATATCTACGGTCCCAGCGCTCCGACGATGATGGGAATCGCCGATCGACCGAAGATTAATGAACAAGAGAAAATCCTTCCGCTGGAAGCTCACGGGCTCAAGGTGATGTCCATCGGGTTCGTGCTGGACGCGACCGAACCGGTGGTCTGGCGGGGACCCATGGTGATGAAGGCGGTCGAACAGTTCCTCAGGGACGTTGCGTGGGGGGAACTTGATTACATCGTGGTCGACCTGCCGCCGGGAACCGGGGATGCCCAGCTGACGCTGATGCAGAAGGTCCCGCTTTCCGGTGCGGTGATCGTGACTACTCCCCAGGACGTGGCCCTGATCGACGCCCAGAAAAGCGTCGAAATGTTTCGAAAAATGGATACGCCGATCCTGGGCATCGCGGAGAACATGAGTTTCCACACCTGCCCGGAGTGCGGCCACGAGAGTGAAATTTTTGGGGCCGGAGGCGGCCGGAAGGAGGCGCTCCGGCTGGACGTGCCGTTCCTCGGCGGTCTCCCGCTGGATTCCCGGCTTCGGGAGGACGGCGACGCAGGCGTCCCCACGGTGCTGAACCATCCGGACTGCCGGGCCACCGAGATCTTTTTCTCCATGGCCGAGTCCGTTGAATCCTCCGCCAAACCGGTTCCATCCGTTCTTCAGGACGCCTCGGGTTAACGGAGGAATCGGCATTTGAGCGGCAGTCCGGGGGGGAAGCGAAAACCCGGAACCAATGCCGAGATGGAAGTGGCCTCCCGGTTGCACGGCCGGCCGCTTCAGCGACTCAACAAACTCGCCCGGTGGCATGTTCGAGCCAGCCTGATCGGAAGCATGCTGGCGACGGTCCTTCTACTGGTCCTCGTGTATCGGTTCGGTCGGGGAAACCCCGTGGCCGGCTCCGTCGAGTTAACCCTCGGGTATCTCCTGCTCCTGCTGATCATGGTTTCGTTGCTGCTGTTTGTCGCCGGGATGGGAGCCAAGTTCCTTCCTTCCAGCTTTGGCGGCCGGACCCATCTGCATAGCCTCCGGGTCCTTTTGTGGACCTTCTGGCTCCTGGTCCTGGCTCCGGGGGTCGCGTTCGTTTCCCTTGTCTTCCTCCTCCTTCTTCCACCGGGTTTTCAAGGGACTGTCCTGCTTTTCCAGGGCCTGGCAGGGGGGCTGCTTCTGGTGGGAACCGGGTTGATGAGCTGGAATTTCTGGAAAACCATGGAACCGCTGTCGTGAGTATGATTGTCCTGACCGGCGGCGAGCCGGATCTTCGACGTCGTTTGGCCAAGGATATCGGTCCCCGTTATAATTTTGCTGTTCGTGAAACGCCGCCGAACAATTGCTCCGGGGCGACGATAATCTGGGGTGCATCCGACCGCGGCACGCTTCGGAGACTGCACGAAGGGGGAGCCCGGATCGCCTGTATACGGGATGGAGACGGTTCGACGGCGGTCCCGGATCTTTGCAGTGTGTCGGTTGAGGTTCCGGAGGACTACACGAAGCTGCGTCAATCCCTGGAATCGGCTCTGGCCGGTTGTTGTTAGGGATCCTTCGCTTGAAGACCAAATCCAAACACCGGGGGCTATCGGAGTGACCCAGGATCAGATGAAGCTGCTGGATGAGGTCACCGACCTCGCCTTTGAGGACCCGCGCTACCGCCGGGAAGCCTATATGTTCGTTCTGCAGGCAATCCACTGGTCCCAGAAACAGCTTCCCCACCGCCGACATCTAACCGGGGAGGAATGTACCGAACTTTTTGTCGCCTATGCTCGCCAGGAATACGGTTCCATGGCACCGCTGGTGCTGAGGGAGTGGGGGATCCTTGAAAGCCGGGACTTCGGTGAGGTGGTGTACAACCTGATCCGGATCGATCGGATGAAACGCCAGGACGGCGACCGGATCGAAGATTTTGACGATGTGCTTGACCTGGACGAAGCCCTCAGGGACCCCGAATTCATCCCGGGGCCGCTCCAGTCGGAAGACTCCTGAGCGACAAATCGTTTGCTGGGTTCACCCGGAAACCAATGGAGTAACGTCAACAGGCCTGTCGGAGGACCCGGGGGCTTTACAGGGCGGCGGCTCTCTCCTGAAGGCGCTCGATGTAGTCGAGCCGGATATCCGTCTGCTCGGCCAGTTCTTCGGCTTCCGCCCGTTTGAGTTTCGTAACGCTGTCAATTCCTTCCCGAAGGAACAATTCGATGGTCTCGTTCTTGATCCCGGTTAGAAAGCTCAGGTCGTAGTTGGGGTTGATCGAGCGTTCCTTCAGCCCTTCGGGCAGGGTGGTGTCCAGGCTGTCGACGAGGACATGGCGCCCCCCACGATTGACAATGTACTGGACCACCCGAGCGTGTTCCGCGACGATTTCCTCGTAAGACCAACCTTCCAGATCCCGATCCTCCCAGGCCCAATGGAGTTTGGTATGGGACCGTCGAGCCTGTCTGACGGTGGAAAATTCAATTGGATCCTCGACCTCGATCGCTTCGATTTCCTCCCGGGTGTATTCCTTGATGGGAGATTTGGATCCCTCGTGTTCGACGGTGCGATTCAGTTTGCGGGCGAAGATTCTTGTTCTCATGATCCGGAACACCTTCCTGAGTGAAATGAGTTGACTCCTCGGGAATTGTAACGGTCCACGGCTTATGGGAGAAGTCATGATCCATAACCGGACAAAGATCGGGCCGGATCATGGGGTTTGCCGGTCTCCGATCATGTTCCAGCCGGTTGGGACCCACGACCGGGGTCTGATATTGTGTAGTCCCGCTGAAGGGAAGGATTCCGCTGTGATTTGACGGCAACGGGTTCTCAAAACCTCCCGGAGGGACATACCATGAGCGCTGAGGACGATGAACGACATCATCCGTTGTTGGACTTCTGGCGTCCGGGGGTCCATCCATCCACTCCGGTCCCCTGGGCGACCCTGAAGGGCTCAGACTCCATCCTCTGGCCTCCGCCGGACGAACCCCGTGAACGCTCTTCCGTGGTGGAGGTGTCCCGGGACCAACCCGACTGGAGGACCGTCATCGAGCTCTGGAACCACCGGGCGAAGATGACCTCCGTGGAGTCCGGTCACGTGCTTGGATGGCTTCGGGACGAGGCCCCGGAACCGATCGGTCCTCGTGAATCCATGGAGGTGATCGGACGAGATCCCTCCGAGGTTTGGTATTCAACCCTGCTGGAAACGTTGGAGCTGCCCGATACCCTCCGTGCGCGACTCGATGCGGACGATCTCAGTTTGCGGACCATCCGATATTTGAGGGAGCTTCCCGAGTCATGGAAGCGTCCGATCTACCGGGAAATGGCCGAGGAACGGTTCCGGCTCTCCGTCCAGGAATTCCGGCAACTTGTGGAGGCGTCTCATCGCTGGACCGGAGAAGAGGAGGAGTGGCTTGATCTGTTCCATCAAACCACGGCCGACAACCCAAAAGAGCGAGGAAAACAGTTTCTGGAACGAATCCGCCGGCGAGTCTATCCGACGCTGCATGAACAACGAGAGTCGTTTGAAGAGGATCTGAGGGAGCTGGACGTAAGCGGTCGGATTCGGGTCTCGCCGCCGAAGAACTTCGAGGGCGACTACCTTGATTTTTCCCTCCGGTGCGGTCGTAACGATTCCCTGCCCGAACTGGCCGAGGAGCTGAAGAAATGCGAACCGCTTCTGGAACACGTTTAGAGCCCGTCTCCCTCGCACCGGCCCTTCAGCGGGTTGTTCCCCGTCCGGAGGTCCGCGACCACCCCGTGACCCGGGGAATCCTCGAACGAGTCAAATCATTTGATCTCAGCGTGGAGCCCGAATGGGAACCCTCCGGGTCCGACCGGGTCAATTCCTTCTTTCGGGAGGAGAAACGGACCCTCGTGTTGCGCCGGAACCGAGGGTCCTTCATCAAACCCTGGGAGTCGGACGAAAACCTGGTGGGGGAGGACGAGTGGTGCCTTACCCCGGTGGAAGGATGCCCGCTCGATTGTGATTATTGCTACCTGCAGGATTACCTGGACCGACCGCTGATCCAGTGGTTTGTCAACCAGGACCGAATGGTCGAGCAGATCGAGTGTTTCCTTGCCGATCCCCCGGAGGAACCTCCGCATTGGTTCAGCCTCGGTGAACTCAGCGATGGATTGTTTCTCGAACCCCTGACCCATACCGTCCGACGGATCTGGGACGTCTTTCGAGAATCGCCCGCCCGGCTGGAGATCCGCTCCAAGAGCCACCACGTTCACGGCCTGTCCGAGGCCCTCGAACCCCATTCGGGAGGGTTGTTTACCTGGACCCTGTCGCCGGAAGGGGTCGATCGAAAAAACGAAATGCTGACCGCTCCTCTGCCGCAGCGTCTCGCCGCGATGAAACAGATGAAATCGGCCGGTTTCCGGGTGGCCGTCCGGCTGGATCCGGTGGTGCTCCGGGACGGATGGGAGGAGGAGTACCGCGAGTTAATCCGTTCCATGGATCGCCTCCTGGACTTGAGCGAACTGGCCTTCGTGATGGTTGGAACCTTCCGGTTTCCCCGGGGCTTCGACCGCACCATCCGGCAACGGTTTCCGGACCGCTCCTTTCATCGGGATGAGTTCGTGGAAGGACCGGACGGCAAGCTCCGATACCCCCGACCGCGCCGGGTCAGGGCCTACAGCATGCTCTGTGAATGGATCGCTCAAACGGGAGGAGAACCCCGGCTCTGCATGGAACCTCCCTATGTCTGGGAGGATACGGGACTCGGGCTCGAGCCCGGGATCAGTCCCTCCGCTTTCTGATCGGATCGGCACTGTACCCGAAATGAACCGGTTCCGGGAAAAAGGGAAGAACCTCGAAGGGAATCGGATCGAAGGCTAGAATACGGACGACGTTCAGGTTGACCTACATCATTTCTTCAACTCTTCAACGGGGTGATGGCAATGGAACTGACCTGGTTGGGACACGCGGCCTTTCGGCTCGATCAGGACGGAGAGACCATGCTGATCGATCCGTTTCTGAGTGATAATCCCGCCTGTCCGATTGAACCCGACGAGATCGACTCGCTCGATTATGTTCTGGTCTCCCACGGCCATGACGATCACCTGGGGGATGCCGTGGAGCTGGCGGCCAGGCATGATGCGGTGTTTTTCTCCAACTTCGAGATCGTGACCCATGCTCAGGAAAACGGAGTCGAACACGCTCAACCCATGAACATCGGGGGAACCGTGTCCGCCGGTTCGGTGAGCGTTAACATGACCGAGGCCCAGCATTCATCCGGGCCCGGGTTTGGACATCAGGCCGGCTTCGTGATCGACTGGGACGGCCATTCCATTTATCACGCCGGGGATACCGGATTGTTTTCCGACATGGAGTTGATCGGAGACATGCTTGAT
Organism: uncultured bacterium; assembly: GCA_964413525.1. Taxonomy (GTDB): domain Bacteria; phylum T1Sed10-126; class T1Sed10-126; order T1Sed10-126; family CAYPTI01; genus CAYPTI01. Next base: position 19,592 of record CAYPTI010000002.1, read on the forward strand.
CCGGACCTGGCCCTGCTGCCGATTGGAGACCGGTTCACCATGGGCCCGCCAAGTGCCGCCAGGGCAGTGGAATTTCTCGACGTAGAGCAGGTTATTCCGATGCATTACAACACCTTCGACTTCGTGGCTCAGGATCCGCAGGACTTTGTCGATCTCGTCGGGGATTCGGCGGACGTCGTGGTCCTGCAACCCGGGGAAACCCATACGCTTCTCTAACCGGAACCCGATGCCGTACGGTACCAGGACACACCGGTGACCGTCCGTCAGTGGGCCATCGCCCAGCTTAATGCCGGGGAAGACGTGGAAGACAACCTCTCCAGGGCCCTTGCCTTCCTGCGGGAAGCAGCGGAAGCCGGTTGCTCCCTGATCGCCTTTCCGGAAGTATTTTTGTACCGAGGGAGTTCGGAGGGGGCCCGGACCAGGGGGATCGATCCCGCCGGTCCGCGGGTCGACCGTCTCCGTGAAGCAGCCCGGAACCATGAGATCGCTATACAGGCGGGATCGTTTCTGGCTCCGCCGGAGAAGGATGAGGACACGGACGGGGACCGTTTGGACAACCTGGCGCTGGCAATCGACCGGGAAGGGGAGATCGTGGCGGAATACAGGAAAATTCATCTGTTCGACGTCGACCTCCCGGAGGTCGAAATTCAGGAATCCCGGCTGATGCGGTCCGGTAATGAAGTGGTCGACGGACGGGTTGACGGCGTCCATTGCGGGCTCTCGATCTGTTACGATCTCCGGTTTCCCGAACTGTACCGGCAGCTCTCAAGCCGGGGAGCGGAGGCCCTGTTCGTGCCCTCCAACTTTACCCGGGAGACCGGACGAGCTCACTGGGAACCGCTCCTGCGGGCCCGGGCCATTGAGAATCAGGCCTACGTGATTGCCCCCAACCAGATCGGTCCGAACCCGGACACCGGAATCGAGAGCCTGGGGCAGAGCCTGATCGTCGATCCCTGGGGTCAGGTTGTGGTTCGAATGTCGGATCAGGTTGGTTGGACGTCAACCCGGCTTGATCTGTCCTACCTGGAGAACATACGCCGTAGGTTACCGTCACTTAACCACCGTAAGTTAGACTAAACGATGGCTCCGGAACCCCGGAAAGGACGCTCGGGATCCGTCTCCGATCTTGAAAACCTTTCGTTCGACTCAGGGCTGGGTCCATGGGTAATTAAGCCCCTGAAACGGTATTTACCGACAACCAACAGCCGTCCATCCAGGCGACAGACCTCCGGAGGGTGATATATTTTGGACAAGGTACTGGAGTTTAAAGTGCAGGAGATCAGAAATATATTTAGTGGAATCGATCAAAGCTATTCGGAGCTTGATGTACTGAATTCGTCCGATGCGCTCTATGTTACCAGGGATCTTTCCGACAAACGGTTCCGGATGTATGCCGTGGATCCGCGGGAAGAGGAGGATGTCGATCCTCTCATCACGTTTGAACCCGACCAGGAGCATGAATTTGCCTTTGTTAATCGATATTTCATGGTCCGTGACCCGGACTTCGACACGTCGAAGGGAAGCGATCCCACGGATGTCCCGGGCATTGGCTGATCGTTCGGCCGCTGCTTGATCATTTTCTTTCCAACAACCAAACACCCGCCTCAATCCTTCATTCTTCCCATTTTCAGGATACCGCGCTCGGCAAGCCTGGATAATGGATGCTTTTTATAGCCAGAAAACTTCTTGGTTTCCCACGTGTATTTAAAGTGATCGACCTTTATACAACGTTATACCAGTTAGATACCAAAGCTGAAAATTCCTTCTTTATCGTTTGATTTATGGTGGTGCTAACTGGTTGTTATCTATTACAGGGCATGTTGGCCGGGTGGGATGCGGCCAGGTCCGAGTCCCGAGGCGTTCAACGTTTGGAGGCCGAACGGACACATAAGACGGACGTCACCGCGTCTATCTACTATCCATCTCATGGAAGGAACTTATACGGTGAGTAAGGCCCTGCATTGATGACGATGATTCACTGACGAAGGGGCAATTGCCGAGCAACGACTGGATGATAGGCACATATAGATACATGATGTGACGTTATGACAACATCAACCGGTTGATGTGGAAGCTCTTAAACGGAGCGGTGAGGATTGGATCATCCGTTGAGTCGGCCGGAAGGCACCTGACTTCGGCAGGTTTGGACGAGTATCAACATAATATAGCTTATCGGAAGTTATGCCGGAATCTTGCTACCATCCGAGTCCTCCTCCGGTTTCCTGCGGTTTCTTGCTTGTTGGGGAGCGAAGGAGATTCGAGAAGTTCAGACTATCTGTGCAGGCCGCTTCCTTACGCCGTGGTCAGGTCGTCCAGTTCTCCGTATTCGGTCAGGACGTAATCCCTGGAGTCGTTTGCTCGGGCGCGAATTTCCTCCCAATCAACCCCGACCAGTTCACCGTCCCGTTTGACGGCCTGACCGGCCACGTACACATGCTCGACGTTTCCGGTGTTGGCGGACTGAACCACGGCACCGACGGGATCGTTCACCGGCCAGAGATTGGAATCGGTCGCCCGGAGCATGATAAAGTCCGCTTGCTTGCCGGGTTCGAGGCTACCGATCTCGTCCTCCATGTTCAGGGCCCGGGCTCCTTCCACGGTGGCAAATTCCAGCACGTCACGGGCCTTGAGATCAAGCGTCTCGGGCATCTCGCCGGCTTCCAGTTGTTGCCCGTTGTTTCGGGCCCGTTCGGCCTGCAGCATGAACCGCATGGGTGTGAACATCTCACCGCTGATGGACGTGACCACGTCAACCCCCAGACAGGGTCGTCCTCCCTGTTCAATAAACGTTCCCGTGGGCGGATACCCGTGTCCCATCATCAGTTCGATTTCGGGAGTGACGGACAGGGATCCCCCGCTATCGGCCAGCAGTTTGTATTCTTCGGGACTGATGTCGTTAACGTGAACAAAGTTAAGGTCCGGTCCCAATAAATCCGCTTCGTTCAGACGTTGTATGGTCCGGGCTTCCCGTCCCCAGGTTCCAAACCCCGCGTGGATCGTACAGAGAACGTCCAGATCGCGAGCCAATTCGAGATCGTTCATGGCCGTTTCCCAGGAACTGAACTCCGGTCCTCGGATCGCCAAACCGAGCCTGACCAGCCCGTTCTCGTTGTCGGAGAAGTATTCTTCCTGGACACGCCTGCAGTCCTCGGGATGGTTCAGGTCGCTTTCCTCGTTCCAGTATTCGGCGGAGTTTCGGGTGGGGGTGCCGTGGCCAAACACGGCTCGAATTCCGGAATCCTTCAATCCCCGGATGAGCCGGTCGGCGTGGTCCGGGGTGTTGACCATGGACCAGTCCAGGATGGTGGTGACCCCGGAGTCCAGGGCTTCGAGAGCTCCCAGCAGGTTTCCCGTGTAGACGTCCTCCGGACGAAAAGCGCCCCCCAGACCGCCGTAGTAGATGTGATTGAGGTATTCGGTAAGGGTCCAGTCCGCCCCGATGTTACGGATGACGGCTTCCCACGTGTGGCGATGGGTGTCGACAAACCCCGGCATAACGATGTGATCGGAAGCGTCCACCACCTCGGCCTCGGGCGCCTCCAGTGATTCGTCAATCGCCCGGATCGTATCCCCTTCGATCAGCATGTCCCCTCGCCCATCGTCCAACCCTTCTTCTTCCAGCGTCAGAAGGTATCCCTGTTTGATCAACGTTCGATTTGACATCGAGAACCCACCTCTTCCGTTGAAGGGAGTGAGCAGAACGGTGAGTGCCATTCTCGAAGGATGGTTGTCTCGAACGATAAAGCCCCGCTGTCATCTTCGAAACCCCGTCGAACCGAGGAATCAATGAGCAGTACGAACTATCTCGTCAGGGGATCGCGAACAACGCGATGAACGCAGCGTTGACGACGGGATACCCCTGCCCTGCTTCCCGAACCGGTTCGATTCAGGGAAGGTGGCTTAGCGGGTTGACCGGTTTTCTCCCGTTCTCAAGAATTTCGAAGTGCAGGTTCGGTCCGGTTGCGAGGCCGGACTGACCGACCCGCCCGACCATGTCCCGTTTGTTCACGGTCTGACCGCGGGAAACCGTAATCGTCGACAGGTGGGAGTACCGGGTGACGTACCCGTTTGGATGCCGGATGTCCACCACAAGCCCGTACCCCCCTACTCTCCCCGCTTCAATCACCCGACCCCGTTCGGAAGCGTGAACGGGCGTGCCGTGGCTGGCCCCGAAATCGACGCCGTTGTGGAAGATAACCCGTTCATGGATGGGATGGTACCGGTTGCCAAATCGGGATGTAATCCGTCGGTGATCCGGACCGACCGGCCAGGAAAACCCCCGGTTGCCGCCCAGGATCCAGTTGTATTTATGGGGATTTTCCGGGGTGGCATCAGGAATGAAGAGTTCATCACCCACCTGGAGGGTTGAACGTTCAAGTTCGTTGAATTTTCGAATTTCCTCGGCGGGAATCCCGTAGGTCGATTCCAGCCGCCCGAGGCTCTCCCCTCGTTCGACCTCATGCAGAACCCCGTCACGGTTCGGGATCCGGAGTTCGGTTCCGACCTGGAGGTGACGAGAACGGCGCAGTCGGTCAAAGTTCGCCGACGCAATGCTATACAGCTCCCGATCGTAGGTTCGGGCTATGGTCCAGAGACTCTCCCCGGACTCCACCGTGTGGGACAGGAATTCAAGGGAGCCGTCCGGATTGAAGGGTTTAATATGCTGGATCTGCGGCGGGGTGGTGGATGACAAACTCGACCGATTCACTCGGGGGAAGACAGGTCGATCCGGGTTCCGATCATCCCCGTGATAGGATTCGGAGTAATCAAGCGAATCCGGTTGCAGGGTCAGATCGGATCCGACGATTGACTCGATGGCGGGTTCGTCGGTTTCGGTTCCGTACAGGTACGGAACCGAAACAAACCCGGCGGCCAGGGCCAGAACGATCACTCCGATTCCGAGGGCAACAAGACGTCGCGGATTGGTTTGGTTGGAGGAGAATTCGTCCAGGATACGTTTCCGGGAGGAGTTAAAATCCTTCACGGTATGGTTCTCCCTCCTTCACAGGGCGACTTCGCCAGCCGAAACGGGCAGCGCCAAGTCGACCGATGTGAAGCGACGTCGTCAGGTACCGGTAAATCGTTTGTTTGAGTCGCACACAGCATAGGTTTCCGGGCTCATTTGGACAATGCCAATCCCGATCCATCCTGACCGGACGGGATCGGGAAACCGAAGGGAGGATAACACTCAGAAGTCAGGGCCGGAAGTACCTCGTTCGACGACCGTTACACGGCGGATTCGCTGTTCACCATGTCCAGGAACTCCTCGTTCGTTTCGCTTTCGGCCATTTTTTCCAGCACCATCTCCATGCTGTCGCTCACCTGGAGTTGACCGAGTGCTTTGCGGATAACGTACACCTTCTGAAGCACATCCTCATCAAGCAACAGTTCTTCCTTCCGGGTGCCCGACCGGTTCAGGTCGATGGCCGGCCAGATTCGTTTGTTGGCGAGCTCCCGAACCAGGTTGATTTCCATGTTGCCGGTGCCCTTGAATTCCTCAAAGATGACGTCGTCCATCCGGCTCCCGGTTTCGATCAGAGCGGTGGCCATGATGGTGAGGCTCCCCCCGTCCTCAATGTTCCGGGCCGCCCCGAAGAACCGTTTCGGCTTGTGGAGCGCATTGGAATCCACCCCTCCGGAGAGTACTTTTCCCGATGTCGGAACGGTGAGGTTATAGGCCCGGGCCAGTCGGGTAATGCTGTCCAGAAGGATGACGACGTCCCGTTCGTATTCGACGAATCGCTTGGCTTTTTCGATCACCATTTCGGCCACCTTCGTGTGGCGCTCGGCGGTCTCGTCGAAGGTGGAAGAAACGACTTCCGCGGCCCCGACGTTCCGGCGCATGTCCGTGACCTCCTCGGGCCGCTCGTCGATCAGGAGGATAATGATGTAGCACTCCGGGTGGTTGGCGTGGATGCTGTTGGCGATTTTTTGCAGCAGAATGGTTTTCCCGGTCCGCGGAGGAGCCACGATCAGCCCCCGCTGCCCCTTCCCGATGGGAGTAAACAGATCCACGATCCTCATCGAAACCTCGTCAGGAGTGGTCTCCAGCTCGAATTTTTTTTCCGGATACAGCGGGGTTAGCTGATCAAAATCGTTGCGGTCGGAAGCGTGTTCGGGATTTTCGCCGTTCACGGCCTCGACCCGAAGAAGGGCATAAAATCGTTCGCTTTCCTTCGGGGGTCGAATCTGTCCGTACACCATATCCCCCATTTTGAGGGAAAACCGCTTCACCTGGGAGGGAGAAACGTAAATGTCCTGTTCTCCGGGGGTGTAGCTGTGTTCGGTCTTCCTCAGGAACCCGAACCCGTCCGGCAGCACTTCAAGGGCTCCGGCGCCAAACTGGTTGCCGTGTTTTTCGGCCTTTTTTTCAAGCAGACGGAACACCAGATCATCACCGGTCTGGCCGTCCAGGTCTTCGATTCCTTCCCGTTCGGCGAGGGATTTCAGTTGAGATTCTGTTAGTTGCTGCAGGTCATCGATGGAGGCCGAGTGAATGTTGAACTCGTCAACGTCAGCCATGGATCGTCACGCTCCCTGTTCGGTTCAAGTCGTAATGAGGATGTCCTTCAAATCGGCCCAATCCCGAGTGTCGGTGGGGACGTGGAGAAACTGAAGAGTTGGTTCGACGGAAAACCTTGACGAACGAAGCTGTTCGGTCAGTGTGTTCGTCCGGTCATCGTTCTGCCGGGTTGACGGAAAAACCGCCGCCACGTGGTGTTCGTTCAGGAGTCCCAGGACGTCCCGTCGTCGGGTCGAGTGCTTCAACGTCTGGGCTGCCTTCCGCCAGGAATTCTCCTCCTGCAGACGGATGGAAAGGAAATACATCGGCGTTTCATGGCGGACAAACCGCTGGTATTCGGCATAGGCCTCGGCTTCAAACGGCCGCGGGTAAAGCAGGTTGGTTTCCGGTTCCCGGAACTGTTCCTCGGAGGGTCTGTAAGAGGAGCCGATAATGGAAAGTTCACCCATCAGGCCGGAAAGGGCCGACGGAGAAATCCCCTCCACCCGGATGGTTAGCTGCCGCCCGAGTTCCGAGAACGTGATGCTGTCGGAAACGGTATCGGAATTGTCTTCCGGAGGTGGTGAACTCTCCAGTTCAAACAGGGGTTGATCGGGTCGGCTGTACCGGATCCGGTGTCGACGATCGTTTCGGCGCCAGCGGGACGAAAGCTGCAGGAGCCAGTCCTCAAAATCCTGGTTACGGTCCGGATTTTCCTCATCCACGTCCCGGATGAGGCTGGTTTCACGGATTTCGTTCAGGGTTGATTCAAGGTTCACTGAAACGTCATCACCTTAGCCTTCAATTCCGGATGGTTCTGAAACTGGTGTCGGTAGGTCAATCGTTTCGTTGAGGAAAGCAGGAACTGCTGTTGTACGCGTTCCAGGATTACGTCGGCTTCATCGGGGGAGGTGAAGGGACAGGCGGCGGCCACCATCCCGGAGAAATACCCCAGACGATCCCCTCTCCTCAAGGACTGGACCAGCGAGAACAGGGTGGCGTCGGCACTCCACTTGAGAAGCAAAACCGAAAGATCCTTCTCCTCTCCGAGGTCATCAAACCGGTTCAATTCCCTTCGACTTACATCCTCCAGCCAGTATTCCCCGCCATAGATAAGGGGACGGATGGAAAAATAGTCCCGCCGGGTCGGATCACTGGATCGCGGTTGAACCCGGTCCAGAACGTGGGATAAGTACTCGATCAATTCGGAAATGTACTCCGGAGACGAAGAATCAACCAGCTCCCGGACGGTCCACTCGTCCCGGTGCCGATAACCGATGATGTTCCTGCTGTCCTGCTGGAGAAACACCACCCGTTCATCCATGGAACGAAGCGACCGACGGAGAGCAATCTCCTCCCCCTGATCCTCAAGCTCGTTGAACGGAAATGCCTCGTCCAGCACGGTGGGAAACTGGTCCGGTTCGGTTTCAAGGATCTGTAAAAAATCAGCCCAGGTCTGAATCAGAAGTCATCCTCCACCCTTCTCGGATCGTCGTCGGGTAGTCTGGAAGTCGGTGGTTTCGTTTGTATGTGGGGAACGTCGTCCGTTGATGAAGGCTCTCCTCGGATGGAAGATGAAGCCGGACACGGCTATTCGAACCAATGATTGGATAAAAACGATGAAGTCATCGTACCCTTTTCGTGTATGCGGGAGCCGGAAGGTTCGAACAAATAGATTTTACTACGCATGGTTTCCGAAGGTCAACCGGCCCGTCGGAAGGGAGCGTGTGAACCGTGACTCTCCCGGACGGTTATGAATTGCTCTCCTCACATCGAGCGAGGGGCCTCCACCCCCATGGCCCGGGACAACCCGGCTTCAAACATCCGCCGGAGAAATCCGACGATTCCGAGTCGGAACCGCGACCGGGCGGGTTCCTCCGGATCGAGAACCCGGTGTTTTCCGTAGTACGAATGAAATTGCCCGGCCAGATCCTTCAGGGCGAAGGTGACGTTATGGGGGTTCCTATCCTCCGCCGCGGTCCGGGTGACAAACGGAAATTCAAGCGTTTCGACCAGGAGGTTATGTCCCGCTTCCGTCAGGGGTTGATCGTCCGACGAAAGAAGCTCGGGACCGACGGACCGGTCGGCTTCCCCGATGATGCTGGCCATCCGCGTATGGGCGTACTGCACGTAGTACACGGGGTTGTTCTCGTCTTCGGAACGGGCGACGTCAATGTCGAAATCCAGCGGGCGGTTGTGATTCGTGGTCAGAAAGTTAAATCGCATCGCATCCGGTCCGACTTCTTCCAGCAGTTCCCGCAGGGAAACGAACTCCCCTCCCCTCGTGCTCATCGCCACCGGCTCCCCGTCCCGGTACAGGTCCACCAGTTGATAGAGTTCAATTTCGAGCCGGTCCGAATCGTAACCCAGAAAATCCAGCCCCACCTGAAGGCGTTTCTGGTACCCGTGGTGGTCGTGGCCCCAGACGTCGACGAACCGGTCGTGGCCCCGCCGGAACTTCCGATCGTGGTAGATCAGGTCGTTGGCGAAATAGGTCGGAGAGCCGTCCGACCGGATCAGAACCCGATCCTTGTCGTCCCCTCCCTCCGTCGTCAACAGGAACACGGCCCCGTCCCGGGTTTCGAGCCGGCCCGCTTCCTTCAACTTGTTCAGGAGCTCGTCCAGGGCTTCCCGGGTGGCGAGTTCTTGTTCGGAAGTGACCTGATCGAACCGGATCCCGCAGTCATCAAGAACACCGAATATATCCTCCAGGATGAAGGACTTTGCTTCCTCCGCCAGCTGGTCCACCGGCGAGCCCCGGAGCTCGGGATTTTGTTGGGCAAACGAACGCAAATAATCCCCCTGGTAGTGTTCCTCCTCCAGTTCGATCGCTTCCCCGGCCTCCTGCTCCAGCCGGATCCGGAGGGTTTCCCCCAGACGTTCCATCTGACTTCCCGCATCGTTCACGTAATATTCACGGTGGACGTCGCAGCCGTGAAGTTCGAGCAACCGGCCGAGGGTGTCGCCGTACACGGCACCGCGACCGTGTCCGACGTGGAGCGGTCCGGTGGGATTGGCGCTGACGAATTCCAGCAGAACGGAGGGGGGACCGTCCTCTCCGGAGGTTATCGGGGGAAACTCCACCTCTTCCGCCGCGAGCACCGCCCGGGCGCGGTCCACCAGGTACCCGTCCTCGAAGGTCAGGTTGACGAACCCCGGGCCCGCGACGTCCGTCCGGGCGACGGCGTCGTCGTCCGAGAGGAAGGAGGCCAGATCGTCGGCCAGCTCGCGGGGATCCCCGTCCAGGACTCCACTCGCCCGCATGGGCCAGGCCACCGAAAAATCGGCCCGCACGTCTTCGGGAGGCCGGTCCAGGCCCGGCGGAATGGACTGAAGGTCGGGATGCCGTTCGGCGTAACGGGAAAGCAGGTCCCTGCATCGCTGTCGCGGGTATTCCAAGTCGGATCACCAGCTGCGGTCTGGGATGAGGTGTATCGGCCAGACGATAAACGAGATATTCGGTCCGGACTCCGGAAAGGGGTTACGGGACGTCAGTCAGGTAGGTGGTCGGATAAAAAATCCTTCAGGAGGTTCCCGGTAACGGAGCGCCGGTATTGTTTGTTGGACCGGATGTCGTCGATCGGTTGTATTTCGTCCTGAAGGGCCTCCTCCGCCCGTTCGATGAGGTTCGGCGTCAGGTCCTCTCCTCGCAGCACTGACTCGGTTTCCGTTGCCCGGAGGGTGTACGGGGCCACCGAGGCAAACACCAATCGTATGTCTTCGATTCGACCGTCGTCCAGGTTAATTCGTCCCGAGAGCAACGTTTTGGAAATGGCCTGAAACCGGCGGGGTCCAACCTTTCTGAAGTACTCTTCCCAATCGTCGTTCGGGAGCGGAAGGGTCAGGGCCGTAATCAGTTCGTCGTCGTTCAAATCCATCTGTTTGTACCCCTGGTAGAAGTCATGGAGCTCGACGGTCCGGGAGCCCCCGGGACCGGTGATTTCCAGTTCCGCGTCGTAGGCCATCAGCGGGGGGACTCCGTCGGCCGCGGGCGAGCCGTTCGCGACGTTTCCGATCCAGGTCGCCCGGCTCTGAAGAGCAAGGACACTGATTTCCCGGGCGGCGGTTGCAAGCATCGGGAAGGTCTCGTGGACCTCATCAAGGACTCGAGCGTGCCGATAGGTGGACAGGGGGTGGAACCGGAGTTCCCCGTCCAGGGTCGGTTCCACGGGACGATCGGCAACGGAGTACAGGTTAATGATCGGACGGGGTTCGAGCTGGCCCGATTCCATGTAAACCATGATGTCGGTCCCTCCCGCCAGCGGAAGGGCACCATCGATTTGCGCCCGGGCCTGGATGGCCTCATCGAGGGTCTCCGGGTTGACGACGGAAAAGTCGGGCAGGTAGGAACTCATGTGTCGCCGGGTATGCTCCCGTGGACGGTCTCAAATGCCGTTTCAACGGATTTGAATATCCGGGTGTACCCGGTACAACGGCACTGATTCCCGGCGAGAGCCTCACGCATGTCCTCGGCTTCGTCCGGATTGTCCAGATAGTGAACGGCCGAGACCAGCATGCCGGGTGTGCAGATACCGCACTGGGCTCCTCCCTCCTCGTAAAAGGCCTCCTGCATGGGGTGAAGCTCTCCGTCTCCCCCGAGTCCCTCCACCGTGGTCAGTTCCCGTCCTTCCACCTGGCACACCGGCAGCATGCAGGTAAGGACCGGAAGGTCGTCCAGCAGGGTCGTGCAGGCACCGCACTCCCCTTCTCCGCAACCTTCCTTGGTACCGGTGAGGTTCAAGTCCTCCCGGAGGACGTCCAGCACTCGTTTCATCGGGTGAGTCGTGACGGTGTGGGATTCGCCGTTTACGGTAAAGGACACCGTCTGTTCGGTCAGGGTACGCATGAGTATTCATATACCTCCAAGCGGGCTGGAAGACCATCGGGTACGCCGGAGTCTCCGTAGCGGAGGAGCGAATTCTTCCGGCTAATGGTAATCAAAGTTTGGTTCATCACAAGCACGGAAGGCAAACATTATTGTACGATAAACCAATACCCCGTGGCAATTGACTACGTCTATTTCTGGGTTTGGCCCCGCCCCGTGGGAAGGTTACCGGGTCTCACCGCGGCTTCAGATGAGTCGACCGGGTCACGCCGTCATGAGTCCGGCACGCCCGAACGGGCGTGGTACAGTTCACACATTGCCACGGCGAGGGCATCGGCCGCGTCATCCGGACTGGGGAGTGTGTTCAGGGAAAGATCCCGCCGGACGGACTGCTGAACGGCCTTTTTGTCGGCCGATCCGTGACCGGCGATTGTCTTTTTGACGGTGCCGGGGTTGTATTCCGAGATCGGGATCGACCGTTGAACCAGGGTCAGGTTCAGCACTCCTCTGGCCTCCCCCACCACCAGGGCGGTCTTTACGTTCCGGTTGAAGTACAATTCTTCGATCGCCGCCCGGTCGGGAGAGTGCTGATCGATCAGTTTGTTGAGCGCCCCGTGAAGGATGGACAATCGTTCGGCGTGACCGCGGTCCGGTGGGGTCCGGATGACCCCGCAGGCAACCAGTTCCGGTTGCTCGTGAACGGGAGCGGTAATGATTCCGTAGCCGGCGGTCGCCAGGCCCGGGTCCAACCCCAGGATTGCCACCGGTCAGGAATTCACTCCGGCGGTTGGGCGGTCCTCCAGCACGGCATCCTCAACGTTAAAGTTGGAATAAACCTCCTGGACGTCGTCGTGATCGTCAAGGGTCTCCAGCAGGGAAATCACGTCCTCGAAATCCTCTTCGTCAACGGGGACGGTGGATTTGGGAAGCTGGATGACCTCGGATCGTTCGAGGGCCAGGCCGAATTCTTCCAGGGTCTGTTTAACGGAGACAAAATCGTCGGGACGAGTAAGGATTTCGAACCGAGCGTCATCAAACCGAACGTCCTCCGCCCCGGCTTCCACCGCCCGTTCGAACAGCTCAGACCGTCCGAGTTCATCCAGGCGGCCGCGAATGAACCCCGACCGTTCAAACTGATAGGACACGCATCCGCGCTCCCCGATCTTGCCGCCGTGGTTGTCGAAGATCCGGCGGAGTTCGGAGATGGTGCGGTTTTTGTTGTCGGTGGTGCATTCAACCATCACGGCCACCCCGCCCGGTCCGTACCCTTCGTAACGGTGGTCCTCGTAATCAACCCCGGGCAGTTCGCCAATTCCCTTCAGAATGGCCCGCTCGATGTTCTCCTTCGGCATGTTGTAGTCCTTGGCTCGCTCAATTACGTTCCGAAGGTCGGAGTTTTTCTCCGGGTCTCCCCCGCCCTGGCGGGCGGCCGAGATGATCTTCTTGGACAGTTTTCCGAATATTTTTGCCCGTTTGCGGTCCTGGCGACGTTTGCGATATTTTCGATTCTGCCATTCAGAATGACCGGCCATGGGGAAAAACCACCTTTCCTGTCGGGTTCAACTTGTAAGGATACCAACCGATCCCGAGAAGCCCGACCGGGTCGGCGGTCGGTTCACCAGACTCCGCCGGTGACATCTATCGATGGGTGTAAAAACGGTCTCCTCACATCATTCAGGGACCGTCGAACCTCTTACAGGATCCGGTTGAAGCAATCCCGGATGGCGGATCGAAGCTTGGACCAGTCGGACTGGTTCAACAGGCCGGTCAGATGAGCGACGGAATGGGAGCGATCGATCGTCGGGTTGGACTCCGTCAGAACATGGTTCCACGAATCCACCAGTTCTCGCACGGATCGGTTCGATCCCCGGTGAAATCGCACCGGTCCCTGTTCCCGGAGGACGAACGCCACGGGAAGGTGAGCGTTGCCAAGGCAGACGATCGGACCGCCGTTACCGTGGACGGATTCGAGGTGGAATTTCAACCGCTCGGTGATTCGAAGCTCGGCTCCTCGTTCATCAAAATCGGTCCAGGTTGAGAGAACCCCTCCTCCCCCGACGAGGACCAGCCCATCAAGTTCCCCGCGATCGATGTCCTTCAGATCGTCGATCGCTCCCCGGGCCACCCGTGCGGACTCGTCGAGGCTGTTCCGGGAAGCCTCTTCTTGTTCAAGCGTACGGTGGTTGATGACCGTCGCCTGGGAAATGTCCCGGGCCCCCACGAGGACGTCGTGCCCGTCGGCCTGCAGCAGCTCACGGGCCAGAACGGCCGTCGGGATATCGCTTCCGTCCAGGGAACCACAGCCGGCCAGGTACAGTCCGAGCTTCATCAGTATCGGATCGTGAACCGGTCGAACTCCCCGGTCGGTTCCGAGCGGGAGACCGAAACGTTTTCGACGTCAGCGTGTCGGGGTCCCTCCCGAACGGAGCGCAGCAGGGAGTCCAGGTTATCGGGGGGACCTTCGGCGACAAGTTTCACAGATCCGTCGGGTTCGTTCCGAACCCAGCCCGTCACCCGCTCCAGGGACCGGCCCGCGCGGCGGGTGAAGGCTCGAAATCCCACTCCCTGCACCCGACCCGTCAACCGGACCTCAATTCGTTCGTAATCGACTGCCATCGACTCACTCCAGAAGGCGGAGAATCAGGGAACCAAGCGGAAGTTTACTCGTCCAGGTGTTTCAGAGCCTCGGAAACGGCTTCTTGTGGAGTCAGATCCACTTCATAAGGAAGGCCGGGAAGTTCCCGGGAATCCACGCCGTACACCGGTCGGTTCACCTTCCGGGCCAGCGCCAGTTCGATCAGCGTGCCGGAGGATTTCCCGACCGCAATGACCGCCCGTCCCGACTGAACCACGGCGAGGTTCCGTGCGTTCCCCGTTCCGGCGGGGATAATCAGGTCGAGGTACCGGTTGCCTCCGGAGAGGGAGGATCCCGGAAGAATCCCGACGGCCCGGCCTCCCGACCGCTCCTGAATGCCCCGGCAGGCCGCCTCCATGACTCCCGTTCGACCACCACAGATCAGGATAACGTCTGCCTCCCCGAGCAGACGACCCACTTCCCTGGCTTTCTCGTACCGTTCCCGATCGGGTTCCGAGGGACCGATGACCGCGATCTGACGGGTCAAAGAAGGTACTCACCCTGATCGAACTGCCGGAACTGCAGGGATTCGGCAACGTGGCGGTCGCCGATCGTGTCGTCGCCCTGAAGATCGGCCAGGGTCTGGCTGACTTTCTGAATCCGGTGGACCGAACGGGCGCTCAGCCCGCGCCGATCCACCGCCTGTCGGAGCAATTCATGGGCCGATTCGGTCAGGTCACAATAGGTTTCGAGATCGGAGGACGTCAACTCGGCGTTGGTTTCGATCCCGGCCCGGCCGTTGCGCTGTTTCTGACGCGAACGGGCTTGATTGACCTCGTCCCTCAGGTCGCCCGATGAGCGGCTGGATTCAGTCCCGTCCCCGATGAGGTCGTCGTATTCGACCGGCCCGACGGAAACGTGGAGGTCGATGCGGTCCAGCAGCGGTCCGCTTATCTTGTTGAGGTACCGATCGATCTGGCTGGGTCGGCAGACGCACTCCCGATCGGGATGCGTCAGGTAGCCGCAGGGGCAGGGATTCATGGCGGCCACAAGCTGGAAGTCGGCCGGGAAGACGTTGCGGGTCCGGGCTCGGGATAGATGCACGGTCCCCTTCTCCAGCGGTTGCCGCAGGGTCTCCAGGTGGGAGCGGGAGAATTCAGGAATCTCGTCGAGAAACAGCACCCCGTTGTGGGCCAGGGAAACCTCACCGGGGGAAGGTACGTTCCCTCCCCCGATCAATCCGGCGCCGGAGGTCGTGTGATGAGGATCCCGAAACGGTGGGTGATCGATCAGGGTCCCGTGTTCGGGAAGCTCTCCGGCCACGCTGTGGATCGCGGTGGTGGTGAGGGCCTGCTCCCGGGAAAGCTCCGGGAGAATGGTGGGAAGCCGACGGGCCAGCATGGATTTTCCGGTTCCGGGGGGACCGATCATCAGCACGTTATGGCCCCCGGCGGCCGCGATGGTTAGCGCACGTTTGGCGGACTCCTGGCCACGTACTTCGGCAAAATCCACCCTTCGTTCCCCATCCTCAACCTGTCGGGGTTCGGGGAGTTCGGCCGGGTCGATGGTCCCCTCGAGCACCCCGACTGCCTCCCGGATGTGCTCCACGGGAAGGACGTCGATGCCGGTTTCGGCCGCCTCCAGGGCGTTGGCGCGAGGAACCATCACTCGCTGGAGTCCCTCGTCCCGGGCGGCCAGGGCCATGGGCAGGACCCCCGGGACCGGCTGGAGTTCTCCGTCAAGGGACACTTCGCCCAGGAACTGAGTTGATTCAACGGCCAGGGTGTCGACGTTCAGCTGACCGGACGCCTGCAGAATCGCCAGGGCGATGGGGAGATCGTAAGTGGATCCTCGCTTGGCCTGGTCGGCCGGGGAGAGATTGATCGTGACCTTCTGATTCGGGAATTTAAATCCGTTCTCCTTCAGGGCCGGACGGATCCGTTCCCGGCTTTCCTTCACGGCCTGATCGGGGAGACCGACGATGTGGACGCCGGGCAACCCGGCGTCCAGGTGGAGTTCGACCGTGACCAAATTTCCCTCAACCCCGTCGACCAGGCCGGACTGAACGCGAGCCAGGCTCATAATCCGTCGTCGAACGCTCCCCGGATGTGTCGGATGGTCGGTTCCTCTCCGCCGGTTTCTACCGCCACCACATCAAATCGAATCATCGGATCGTCGTACCGCGGGATCAAGTAGCGAGCAATTCGTCGGAGCTGTTCCTGTTTGTTCCGATGGATGGCGACCTCCGGGGGACCAAAGGCTCGGTTTCGGCGGGTTTTTACTTCGACCAGAACCAGGTGGTCCCCGTCCCGGGCCAGCAAATCACATTCTCCGACCGGAGTACGGAGGTTTTGTTCGAGGATTTCAAACGTGTGATCTTCAAGGTACGACCGGGCCTGTTCTTCTCCCCATTCTCCCAGGGTGGTCATTCGATCCTTTGCCCCTTGGGCCGCAAACGGTCCCCGATCCGGCATTGCGGGGGCTTGGGACATGGGTGGACTCGGTCACCGCGAAGGAATTGGGCTGAGAAGGGAGAGTCGATGGTACGGAGAGAGGACGGAAGGAAAAAACGGGATCGGGATGAACGAGAGTGGACGTTAACTACTCACGGACTCCTCGGTCCGGCTTTCGGCGGAGGATTCATCCGGCGCGTCCTCGGTTGAATCATCGGAGAGTTCGTCTTCCCCGGCCGGTTCGTCTCCTTCGGACGTCGACGCAGCGGCTTCCTCCACGGAACTCTCCGTACCCTCGTCGGAGGGCGGCCGGGAGTCCGTCTCGTCATCGGTGACTTCGTCGGGGGGAGTCTCGGTGTCCTCCGATTCAACCCGGTTGACCTCATCGGAGTCAATCCGGCGCTCCTTGATGCGTGCATCACGCGTGGAACGACCTTCAAGGTAATTTAACTTGGCCCGGCGGACCTTCCCCTTTCGAACGATCTCGATGGACTCGATGATCGGAGACTGCAGAGGAAAAATACGTTCGACTCCGACCCCAAAACTCGTCTTTCGAATTTTTGCGGTTTCGTTGGGACCGTCACCGCTCCGGGCGATACAGATCCCTTCGAACCGGCGGGTTCGCATCTGGCCGCCGATTTCTTCCCGGGTGGTCACCCGAACCTTGTCGCCGGCTTCAAACTCGGGCAAGGTGTTGGTGTGCACTTTTTCATTAAGCAGCTTCTCAATTTTTTTCTTCATCGGTGGGTCCTCCCTGGGGGTTCGACGAGGTTCTCCCGTCCCCTTCCTCGAAAGTCCGGGGGGGAGTCCGTTCGTCGGAATCAAGCAAATTCGGTCGGTGTTTCATGGTCCGTTCGTGTGCCCGGCGGTTCCGCCAGGCACGAATGTTCTGGTGATCGCCGGATCGAAGGACCTCGGGTACGTCGAAGCCTCGAAACGATGCCGGCCTGGTGTAATGGGGTGTATCCAGCGTCTGGTTTTCGTAGCTGTCACGGGCAACGGAAGCGTCGTTTCCAACCACGCCGGGAACAAACCGGATGGTCGAAGCGATCAGCGTCAGGGCCGGAAGGTCTCCTCCGGGGGTTACGTAGGGACCGACGGACCAGACCTCTTCCGCCAGCCGGTCCCGTACACGTTGATCGATGCCCTCGTATCGACCCGTAAGAATAATAAGTCGTTCGGATTTTGACAATGCCCGGGCATGCTCGTTGGTTAACTGACGACCGTCCGGGGCGGTGAGCAGGACGCGAGCCTCCCCGCGCGTTGCCCGGATATGTTCCACCCCGCGGAAGTACGGTTCCGGTTTCATCACCATGCCCCGTTCTCCGCCGTAGGCCCGGTCATCGATCTGTCCGCGGTCGTCCCCCGTGAATCGACGGAGACTCCAGGGCGTAAGCCGGAGTTTTCCGGCCTCGGCGGCCCGGGCCATCAAACCCACCTCAAGAAACGGGCGGTAGAGGCGCGGGAAAACGGTGAGTACGTGGACGTCCATCATGAGTCGTCCGTCCTTACCATCTGTTTCCAACCCTCCGGAAGGTCGATCCGGAGGTGGCGGTCCGATTCGTCGTATTCGACCATCCAGTCCGAATGGAGCGGCAGCAGTAGGGTCCGCCGGGAATCCAGTCGGATCACGGCCAGGGGCTGGGCCCCGGACTCCCTCAACTCAACCACGGGGCATCGTTCAAAATGAGGCGGAGCCGACACAACGCATTCCAGGAGTTCATCAACCCGAAAATAGTCCCGGGCCGGGGTCCGGTTGGACCCCTCCGGTACCCCGAGTTCGCAGGGGGCAAGCCGTTCGGCGGCGTCCCGGTCGGGGACCTCCTCGAACGAAACCAGGAGACGCTCGGTATGGGGACGTACCGTCTTGACGGTAAGCTCTTCTACGTTGCCCTCTTCCCCGGATTTCAGCGGAGTCAGTCGGCTGCCCGGCTTGAACCGAACCTCCGGGGCATCGGTGGAGAGCTGAACCTGGACTTCGCCGTCCATCCCGTGGGGCCGCAGAACCGTCCCGACGATCAGCAGCTCCTCCGGCATGGTGGTTCTCCCGTCCGTCCCCCGGTTGCTCAGCCGGCGGATCGTTCCTCGAGTGTCTCGAGGATCCCTTCGTCGGAAAGGAGGTCGTGAACCGAATCGGAAGGCTCAGCACCGGTTCGAAGCCAGTGAAGGGCCCGATCCTCGTCTAGCCGGACCTCCTCGTCCTCCCCTTCCGCCTGGGGATTGTAGAATCCGAGGGATTCAATGTAGTCGGCGTTGGTCCCCCGTTCACGGCTCGTCACGACCACCCGGTAAAATGGCTGTTTCTTTTTTCCTCGGCGCTGCAGTCGAATCCGTAACGACATACCAATTCCTCCTAAAAAATGATCAACCGATTCAGCGCCCCATCATGCCTCCGAGACCCATGCCTGAAGCCATCTTTTCAAGGGCACCCTGGTTGTTTTTCAGTTTGTCCATCATGTTCTCCATCATCCGGTACTGCTTGAGCAGCTGGTTCACCTGTTCCACGGACGTCCCGCTCCCCCGGGCGATTCGTTTCCGACGTGACCCGTCGATGATCCCGGGGTTCGTACGTTCTTCCGGCGTCATGGCCCGAATAATGGCCTGCATGTAATCGATGTCCTCGGGTTGAAAATTGGCCTGCTGAAGTTGTTCCTTCATCTTGAATCCCCCGGGGAGTTTTTCCAGGATTCCCTCCAGGGGACCCATGTTTTTAAGCTGCGATAATTGTTGTTCTACGTCATCCATGGTGAACTTGCCTTCCATCATTCGCTCCTGCATTTCCTTCTGTTCGTCCATGTCCGCCGCTTCCTCCGCCTCCTCGATCAGGGAGAGGACATCCCCCATTCCGAGGATCCGGGAGGCCATTCCCGACGGCCGAAAGGGCTGCAGGTCCTCGATGTCTTCGCCGGTGCCGAGAAACAGGATCGGGACCCCGGTCACATGTCGGGCGCTGATGGCCGCTCCGCCCCGGGCGTCTCCGTCCATCTTGGTCAGGATCAGGCCGTCCAGCGGGGCCGACTCATGAAAATCTTCCGCCACGGACAGGGCCTCCTGGCCCATCATCCCGTCCAGAACCAGCAGAACCCTTGATTGAGGAAGCAGATCCAGAAATTCCTGAACTTCCTCGATCATCGGTTCATCGATGTTCAACCGACCGGCCGTGTCGACGATCAGCGGATTGTTCCCCTGTTCTTCCGCCCGGGTCCGGGCCTCCGTCAGAGCCTGGTGATTGTCGGACAGGTCATGCTCAACGATGGAGAGATCATGGTCCCGGGCAAGCTGGACGAGTTGATCCTGGGCGGCGGGTCGACGGTCGTCGGTCGAAATCAAAAGCGGCTGGTTGCCTTCCTTCCGGTAATGGCGGGCCAGCTTGGCCGCCGTGGTCGTTTTGCCGGTTCCCTGAAGACCGACAAGCACGATTGGAAGCGGGTGGGCCGAACCGAGGTCAAGCTTGACTTCGCCCTCCCCGAGCACCTGCTCCAGTTCGTCCCGGACGACTTTCACAACCTGATCGCCCGGGCTGAGGCTGTCGAGGACCTCTTCCCCGGTTGCCTTCTCCTCGACCCGATTGATGAACTCCTTGACGACGCTGAAGTGGACGTCGGCCGCGAGCAGGACGCGACGGATCTGTTTCAGCCCCTCCCGAACGTCCTCCTCGGACAGCTTTCCCCGGCCGCGCCAGGAGTCGAATACCTCGTTAATTTTCTCCGTCAGCTGTTCGAACATGTCGGTGCCTCCCCGGACGAATCCCTCACCTCCACCCCGGTTGACGACGACCCGGACCCGGGCTCCGGACGGGAGTCGACACGGGCGGAAAAAAGGGGATTTGAGAACCATTTAATCTACCAGCATACTGGTATATATTCAAGATTATGGTGAATCCACCGGCAAGGAAGGAAGCCCGCTATGTCGAGCGCCTACCGCCTGTCCGTTCTCGGGGCCTCCTCCAGCCTGTGTCCTCCCGGCGACGCCAACGCGTCCCTTCACCTGGACACGCCCACCCGATCGCTGCTAATCGATGCCGGGGGCAACGTTCCCAAGCTGCTGGAACAGCACGGGCGGGATTTCCGCGAGCTTACCGACATCATTATAACGCACGAGCACCTGGACCACACCTACGGGTTACCGTTTCTGTCTCACTGTTTTTACAGTGAACCCCATTCGGTCCGGTGCTGGGCACCCCCTGAAACGGTCTCGGTGCTCCGAGACGTGATTCAAGCCCACGGGCTTGAGGCGTCCGATCGCTACCTGCAGATCGACTTTCAAGAACTGGATCCGAACACGGTCCATCCGGTCGACATCCTCCCGGAGGTGGAGACCTGGGTTCATCCCACCGAACACAACCCCAGTTGCATCGGCGTATCCTTCCGGCGGTCGGACCGGTCCCTGGCCTACTCCGGGGATACGGCCTCCACCGACGTCCTGTTTGATCTTCCCTTCACGCCTGACATTTTGATTCATGATTGCCAGGCCACCGCGCCGTACGCCCGTTATTTCGAGGAAGTCCACGCCACCGCACGATCCGTGGGTCGACTGGCCCGGGAACTCGGATCCCGGGTGCTCGTTCCGTTCCATTACAACTTTGATGAATTTCCGGTGGGCTGGGACGAACTGGCGGAGGAAATCCGACAGGAATACGACGGAACCGTGATCGCGCCGATCGGCGGCATGGCCTTTTACCTCTGACCGATCCGTCCGTCGGAGGGGTCTTCAGTCTCCCGAGCGGGAACGGTCCAGTAGAGTTCGATACGCTTCGGCGGGATCATCCTTCCCGAAGACGGCCGAGCCGGCCACGAACCAGGTCGCCCCGTGTTCGATCAGCCGGGGCAACAGCCGCTCGTTTACCCCTCCGTCCACCTGGATGGGTTTCGACCATTGTCGGCGGAGCCGTTCGATTTTTTCCAGCACGGATTCCTGAAAGGACTGTCCCCCAAATCCCGGTTGGACCCCCATAAGGACGGCGTAATCCACCATCTGAAGATGTTCGACGGGTTCGACGGGCGAATCCGGGTTGAACGCCAGACCGATCCGTGCTCCCGCATCGCTACAGGCCTCTACGATGGAGTCCAACGGGGGATCGGTTTCGACGTGAACGGAAAGACTGTCCGCACCGGCCTCCAGGAAGGGTTCAACGTAGCGGATCGGGTTCTCGATCATCAGGTGAACGTCCAGGTGCAGAACCGGAAACCGGTCGGCCAGCGACGCGACAACGGGTACCCCGATGGATAGGTTGGGGACGAAGTGACCGTCCATGACGTCCAGGTGAAGTTGCTCACACCCGGCCCCGACCAGGGGTTCCACGTCCTCCGAAAGACAGGAAAAATCAGCCGAAAGGACCGAGGGGAACAGCCGGATGGACGGATCGCTCATGACCGAGGGACCTCCAGGGATCGCACCTGATAGAGTTCGTCATTCCAGTACAGGTAAAGTTCTGCCGAACCCAGGAACCGCACGGGAACTTCGGCCCTGGTTCCAGCAGGCGTCGGACGGTCGTACACCACCGTTTCGCCCTCGAGGTCCTTGAGGACCGCCCGCAGCCTGCCGTCCCCCTGCTCGACCGGCGGGGAAAATCGAAGCACGGTGTGCCGGTACTCGGGTTCTTGCGGGTCCGGATCGTCCAGGTTGATCGTAAGCGTCACCTGTTCTCCCTGTTCGATCAACTGACCGGGCTCGGGGAGCTGCTCCAGGACCACGGAAGGGTCCCTGTCGGGATCCAGATTGTACCGGGGCTCCGCTACCTCCAGCCCGGCCTCTTCAAGCCGTTGAATCGCTTCATCATGGGGTAGCGCAAGGACCTCGGGCACGGTGGTGGTACGGGGCCAGGGGCCTCTGCTCAGCAGGACGTTCACCTGAGACCCCCGGACCACTTCTCGTCCCGGTTCCGGGTTCTGGGCAATGATCTGGCCTTCCGGGACCTCTTCCGAGTAGGTTCGGGTCACGTTCCCAAGATTCAACAGGGTCCCGACGGCCCGATTGTCCCCTCCAAGGCGATGGACCAGTTCGTTCCGACCGGAAACCAGATCCATGCCGCGGAGGTCCGGGACCGTCGTGTACTCGGGACCGTCGCTGACGTAAAGCTGTAGGGCCCGGTTGTCCCGAATGACCGCCCCGGCCGAGGGGGCCTGGCGGATCACCCTGTCCTCCGGGGTTTCCATGCTCGGTTCGCGGACGATGTCCGCCTGGAGGCCCCGTTCCTCCAGGATGGTCCGGACCTCTTCCAGGTTTCTGCCCTCGAGATCCGGGACCTCCACGTTGCTGACCGAGCCGGTCAGGTACCACCAGATTCCAAGCCCGGCTGAGGTCCCGGCGATCATGATAAGAAGGGGAAGCCAGATCCAGGCGGGGATCCGGCGAAGGCGCGACATCCAGCTGCCGGTCGAACTCAATGACTGATGCCGATGTTGCGGAACGAAAAAATTAGCCTGACCTGATCCCGGCCGACCGAACCGTTCGGCGTCCCGGCGGGTCTATCCCGATTCGGCGTCAAGTTCTCTCGCCAGGGCTTCGGCCTGCTGAATCCAGCTGGAAGGAAGCTGGTCTTCCCGTTCGAGGACCTGGTTGACCAGGGTCCGGGCTTCGGAAGCATTGCCCTGCCGGAGTTCCAGTTCGGCGGCCCGAAGCGTCCCCTCCACCCAGAGAGGATGATCCTCCGGTCCGTCGGCAACCGAACGATAGGACTCAATAGCCTGATCCGGGCGGTCCAGCAGTTCCCGGCACTCCCCCATGTGAAGGTGCGTGGCGGGAACAAAGGTACTGTCGGGATAATCCGCGAGCAACCGATCGAACAGCGGGAGGGCCTCCTCGCACTCGTCCCCCAGGTAATAACTGCGGGCGAGGAAAAAGAGACTCTTGTCGACAATGGAGGTGGAGGGATATTGATCGACCACCTGTCGCAGTTGTTCCCGGGCCGATTCCATGTCCGTTTCGGGGTCCTGCTGGGCCCGCCGGTACTGTTGTTCGGCCTGGCGGAAGGTTTCCAGTGCCTGCTGTTCCTGTTGCTGGAGAACGTAGTAGTAATACCCGGAACCTCCTCCAGCAAGAACCAGACCAAGCAGGATCAAAAACGTCCATTCGGGATTGTTTTTCAACCAGGTGAGCAAGTCGGTGAGGTTCACTGATTATCATCCCTATTTTGTAAGGATATCACGAGCATATTGAACTTCCGAACCACGGGTCCCCCGTCAGAACTGGTGGATCAACTGGCCTCTGATGCGGGTCTCCGGGGCGTCGTCGTTCACTCCGATCGGAACGGAAACGGCCGCGGAGAGTCCCCTTCCGAGGACGCTCCAGAGGCCGGGAGACACGGAAACCCACCGTTCGTCCTGTCGCCCGTCCTCCTCCAGGTTGACCTCCAGGAGGGTCCGCAGGGAATTCCGTACGCGATAACTGAATGAGAGGTGCAATTCCAGTTCATCCTCGATGTCATCATCGCCGGCATAGGTGTATCCGATCTGCCCCGTCCCGTGAACATTTGTGGTCAGGTCGGTACTTGCAACCAGGAACAGACGTGCGTCCAGTTTCTCGGTTCCTGTCGGTTGATCCTCCCGGTCGTCTCCGGTAGGAACAAGCAGTTCCAGCCCCCCGCTGCTTGATACGAATGACTCGGGGGTTTCGGTAAATTTGGCTCGTTGGGTCAGGCTGACGTCGGCAAGACCCCGTTCCCCTCCGTCGAAGTAATAGACCGGCACCCGGGCGGTGACTTCGTAATTCGTCATCAACCCGTAGCTGACCTGGAAGGCATACACGTCCCGTTCCATGGTGCGTGGTTCCGGTCGGTTGATCCGCTGGTATTCCTGGAGAAGTTCAAACCCGCCGATGGGCAGAAAATGGTTGTCCTCGAAGGTGAGGGCGTCCCGTGGTTTTCCCGAAGCCGGGGACGCCTGAGCCAGGACCATCAGGAACAGTGACAGAATGGGCAGAATCCGGATCCACCGGTCAGAGAACGTCACGGGCGAAGGCCTCGTCAAACAATTCCTCGGTCCGGTCGAGAACTGTGCCGGGACGATCGATACCCGTCCCCGCGATCGTCCGGTGAGCGGTCGATTCGTCCATCAGGTCCCCCGGGGCGTGAGCATCAGTGCTGAACACCAGCTCGGCACCGACCTCCCGGGCTACCTGAGCGACGTGACCGTTGGTGAAGGAATGACCGTCCCGACCCGACAACTCCAGAACAACGTCGTTGTCGACCGCCCGTTCCGCTACCTCCGGGTCGATGGTTCCCGGGTGAGCAAGAATGTCCACGAACTCACAGCCCGCGGCCGCCCGGTTGGTTCCCTCCCGGACCGGTTCGACGGGGCTTTCCCCGTGAACCACCACAAGCTGGGCCCCCTCCTCCCTGGCCTGCCGGGCCAGGGCCGGAATGGAATCCGGCGTCACGTGAGTCAGTTCGCACCCGAGCACCACCGGGATTGGCGAACCCTCAAGAAGGTGGTCCCATTGTCGGGTGTACGTCCGGAGGGTCCGGGACAGGGTAATCGTATCCACGTGATCGGTGATCGCCAGGCCCCGGACTCCACGGGTTTCCGCCCGGCGGAGGAGTTCCTCCGGGCCCAGTTCGCCGTCGGAGAGAAAAGTATGGGTGTGAAGATCGTACATCGGCATGATCCTTCCTTCGCTTGTGTCCGGTTCGGGGGTAGAACCGATCCGTGATCTCATTCCCTCGAGCCCGTTTCGGTAACGGGACCGATCGGGGTGCGGGAGTCTCTCTCAATCGGCCGGCTCAAACCCCGTACGGGAACCCCGGTCACATGGTGAATTCCACACGCGATTTCTTTCCGGACCGAGGCGGATCGAACCCATTCGAGCCAGGCCCTTGAAAGGAGTTTACGGGCGGAACATGGTGCGCCCGGGAGGATTTGAACCTCCGACCTGCAGCTTAGGAGGCCGCTGCTCTGTCCGGACTGAGCTACGGGCGCCGGCTAAAAACCATCAGAATACAGGTTCAGGGAGCGTTCGGGAAGCCCGTCGTATCAGGTTTGGACCTCCGGTGAGCCGGCCGGGTCGGGTTCATCGGATTGGATGTCGGCCCCTTCCGGATGGCACATCGTGGGGTTGTCCCCCAGCTCGTCGACCCCCGTCCCTTCCCAGGAATCCGGGTGTTTCACCCGGGCGATCATGTGACCCGACACCGGAGCGGTCATGAAGTGAAACACCAGGACCAGCAGGGAGTGCAGAAGCACGCTGACGCTCCCCAGGTAGAGAACCGCGGCCAGCAGGAGATTCACCAGGCCAATGGTGGCCGCCAGGGTTATGCAGTGAAGCTGGTTGTAGGCATCGGGCATCCTGTAGGCACCCACCGCGGCGGCGAACAGGAAGAAGGTACCGATCGCCAGGAACAGACCGGTCGCCAGGATCAACATCATCGTTCCCCCGTCAGCTCCATGTAACGGGCGACCATCACCGTGCTCAGGTAGATCAGCATCGCCAGGACCAGGACGGCGGTGAAGAACAATTCGCTCCGGTAGGCGACGGAAAACAGAATCAGAAACCCGATCACCTGATAGATAAGGACGTCGGCCGCCAGGGTCCGTTCGGGCAGGGTGGGACCGGAGAGAATTCGGTAGATGGAAAGCACGATCCCCACGGACAGAAAAACGGTCAGAACCGTTATGAACGTAATCATCGTAAGAACCCCAGGATCATCGGTTCGAGTTCGTCCTCAAGTTCCCGCCGGGTCTCCTCCACATCGTCCAGGAACATCGCGTGAACGTAGAGATATTGGGCATCGGGTGACGTGTCCACCGACAGGGTGCCCGGGATCAGGGAAATGGTGTTGGCGAACCAGGTTATCTCGAGGTTGGAATCGCCGTCGAGTTCCAGCCGGAGAAACCCCGGGTTGATGGCGGGGTCGGCACGGAGGGACGCCCGGGCCACCCGGACGGAATTCACGATGTTCTGGCGGAGAAAATACAGCAGGTAGCGAAGAAACGCATACGTCCGGCGGAAGTAACCCGAGTCCGGAAGGAACCCCCGGAACAGGTAGAGCACCAGGTACCCCAGGGCGAACCCCTGAAGAAAATGGAACATGTCCACCTGCTCCCAGAGGAAAATCCAGACCAGGGCCAGGAGAATGTTGCTGAGAAGAATGCTCATTCGAACCACCTCGAGAGGTCATTCATGGAACGATCACCGGTTCGTACGAATCCACGTGTTCGTCGACTTGAACTTCGCCCGGTTCGGCCCGATGAACCGGCGATTCCTCCAGTACGGCGTCCACGTAGGGTCGGGGTTCGATCAATTGTTCGCCGGCTTCCGCCGTCAGTTCAAACAGCGGTCCGGCCCAGAGACCGACGATGACGGCTCCGGCCACGAGGATCCCGGGACCGACGTACAGCCCGGGACTGATTGGCCCCTCGGAACGACGGAGCCGGTCGGCTTCCTCCTCGTAGGATCCCATGAACCCGTAGCGCCATATTTTGACCATGGAATAGAGGGTAAAAAACCCTCCGATCACCCCGGCGATCAGCGCCAGGTACGGCCACAGCGTGCCCACCTGAACCATGGACGAAAACAGGGTCAGTTTGGCGAAAAACCCCGAAAACGGCGGCAGGCCGGAGAGTGCGAAGGCCGCGGTCAGAAACAAAAACGCGACCCCGGGAAGGCCGAACAGCAGACCCGATTGCCGGTCGAGTTTCGTCGAACCCACGTGGTCCTCGGTCATTCCCCCGATGAGGAACAAACTGCTCTTCACGATGGTGTTTTGAAGCACGTAAAAGATCGTCGCCGCCATCGCCATGGGCGTCCAGATCGCAATGCCCACGATCATGTACCCGATCTGGGAGGTGATGTGGTGGGAGAGAATGTCCTTCCATTCGCTGCGGGAGACCGCCCCCACTCCCCCGATGACGATGGACAACCCACCGACGACGTAAAACAGCAACCGGATGAGGGACAGTTCCCCTTCGATGAATTCTCCGGGAAACAACAGCGGGTAAACCCGAAGCATGCTGAATACACCCACCTTGGTCAGCAGGCCCCCGAGCAATCCGGCAACGGTGGCCGAGGCCAGCGGATAACTCCGAAAGATCCAGAAATACAACGGAAACAGGGCCGACTTGGTGCCGAACACCACGAAGAACAGAAAGGCCAGCAGGCTGTTCCAGGGGGGGGCGTGTCCCTGTTCGACGAGCTGGGCAATGTGGGCCATGTTCAGGGTCCCGTACGTGGCGTACAGCAGACCGATCGAAATGACGAACAGGGCCGAACTGATCATGTTGATGACCACGTAGTCCGGGATGCCCTTGATTCGTTCCCGGTCGGCCGCCTGGGCCAGGAGCGAAAAGGACGCGATCAGCATCACTTCGTACCAGACGAACAGGTTGAACATGTCACCGGTCAGAAGCACTCCGTTGACGCCCGCGAGCTGGAACAGG
The DNA here is from genome assembly GCA_964413525.1 of uncultured bacterium. Taxonomy (GTDB): domain Bacteria; phylum T1Sed10-126; class T1Sed10-126; order T1Sed10-126; family CAYPTI01; genus CAYPTI01. The sequence goes on from CAYPTI010000002.1 coordinate 47,319, forward strand.
ACCAGGGAATCGAAGTAGGGGGTCTCCTGTCGTCCCCCGATCCGTTTGAAGAAGGAGTACACAATGCAGGAAAACCCGATGATGTTTAAAAAGATGAGCATCAGGATGCTGAGCCAGTCGATCACGAACACGATGCCAAACGGAGGCACCCAGCCGCCCAGTTCCAGAACCTGAACCCCGTCCCGGGCGACCCACTCCGTCATGACGGCCACGGACACCAGGATGAGTCCCGACGTTAATCCTGTAACCCATCGTTTGTAGACGTCCTTCAGGGGAAGTACGATCAGCACGGCTCCCGCGATCAAGGGCAGGACGACCGGAAGCACCAGTAAATTACTCATGGTGGTCCTCCTCTGCTCGCCATCCGTCCCGCTCGATCTCATCGAGGTCCGTGGTGCCGGTCTTGAGGAACGTCTGCCGGAGCACCATCATCACGAACACCGTCATGCCGAACCCGATCACGATGGCCGTCAGGATCAGGGCCTGAGGAAGCGGATCCATGTAGAATTCCACACCGTCCATCACGATCGGTGGGTTGACCTCGTCAAAGAAGCCCCCCGATGCGAGGAGAACCAGGTTGGCGGAGTGACTCAAAAACAGCAGGCCCACGATAACCTTCCAGAACCGGAAGGAGAGGACCAGGTACAGCCCCGACAGCAGCATCGCCATGGTGGCGTACACGATCAGGGTGTTCACCGGGGATCCCCCTCCCGAACGGAATTCGGATCGTCGCGGTCCAAGGCGAGAAAGACCGAAATGATAAGTCCGATGACCACGAAGTACACGCCGAGATCAAACAGCAGCACGCTGGGGACTTCCAGTTCGACGAACCCCGGAAGTTCCAGGATCCATTTGTAGGAAGCGAAGTATCCGTCCCGCCCGACGACCCCGAAGAGGCCCGAGAGCCCCGCCAGGATGAGGCCCAGGGCCATGAGCCGGTGAAACACGGGTTTGAACACCGAATCCACCGTGAACCGGTCGGTGCTGATGTAGGCAAGCAAAATCATCACTCCGGCGATTAACCCGGCGATGAAGCCCCCGCCGGGATGGTTGTGACCCCGGAAGAACATAAACAGGGAAAAGATCAGAATCACGTACAACAGGCCCACCGAAACGGTCTTCAGGATCAGGGAGGGTTTCATGACCCGGCCTCCGGAAGATCCGAATTCGTGGTGTCCTCCCCCGAGAAGGTGACTTTCATCAGGGCCAGGACCCCGATCATCGCGATGCCCAGCACGGTAATTTCCCCGAACGTATCAAGGGCCCGGAAGTCGACCAGAATGACGTTGACCATGTTGTATCCGAAGGCCTCCGGAACGCTGGCGGCGACGAAGTACTCGGCCAGCAAACTCGGGGATTCCCTGACGGGCAGGACCGTCATCAACACCAGCCCCAACCAGCCGGAAACCGCCGCGGCCAGCCCGAAGTCGAGGGGTCGAAATCGCTCGGTTTTTTCCCGCCGGAAGTCGATGTCCTTGAAGATCCAGAGCAGGATCACAATGGAAACGATTTCCACCAGAGTCTGGGTGAGCACGAGGTCGGGAGCTCGATAGACCAGGAATATCGAGGCCATCAGGAAACCGGCGCTCCCCACCGCGAGCAGGGCCGTGACCGGGCGCTGAATTAACAACATGGCCAGCGCGATGAACACGACGAGAACAAACGGGAACCATTCGTAGCTGAACGCGCCCGCGGGAACCAGCGGCAGGGTCTCCACCCCGGATGGAAACCGGGAGGTCACCAGGAATCCAATCCCGACGACAAACAGGAGAATCCAGCGGATGTAGCGGGAGAGCGGTCCCCTGACGATCGGTTTCATCCCGGCGTAGCAGACGCCGATCAGGTTGTCCTGAATCACCCGGTTGAACGCCTCGGGTCCCGGGATCCGGGCGAGCCGTTGCCACGCCGTGCGGGTCGACGGGAGGATCGCGAACAGAACCAACCCCGCCAGGACGACCAACGCCGTGAGTAGAAAGGCCGGATCCAGAAACCCGTGCCAGAGTGAGATCGAATAGGACAACCCTTCCACCATGCTGCCGGTGACTCCGGCCACCATCTCCCGAATCCAGTCCCGTAGCGGGGCGGTGAACCGGCTCAGTCCCGCCCCGAGCACCACGGTTCCTCCCACCAGCACCAAGGGGGGGACCGCCAGACAGAACGAGTCCAGCCGGCTGATTTCATGAGGATGAGCGTCGGTCTCGGAACGTCGGTCGCCAAACGGCAATTCGATGGCAAGGCGCATGGAGTACAGGAAGGTCAATATGCTCGCCACGACGCTCCCCGCCAGCAGCCAGAAGCCCCAGGTGGCCTCCACCGCCATGACCCCGTTGAACATCAGCTCCTTGGACACGAAACCCGAAAAGGGAACGA
>CAYPTI010000002.1:49788-55264 GCA_964413525.1 uncultured bacterium
CGTGATCGATGGCCCCGGCCCCCATGAACAGCGCCCCCTTGAACGTGGCGTGAGCAAGGATGTGGACAATCGCTCCCACCATGGCGTAGCGGGTGTTGATCCCCAGCATGAAGGTAATCATCCCGAGCTGACTGACGGTGCTGTAGGCCAGCAGGGCCTTGAGGTCCTCCTGTGAGACCGCCAGGGCTCCGCCGACCAGGAAGGTCACCAGCCCCATCACCATGACGATGCCCGTGAACCAGGCGTGGGGTTCCAGCCCCGGGTACAGGCGGGCGATCAGGTAAATGCCGGCCTTGACCATCGTCGCCGAGTGCAGGTAGGCGGATACTGGCGTGGGGGCGGCCATGGCCTGGGGCAACCAGAAATGAAACGGCACGTGGGCGCTCTTCGTGAAGGCCCCGATCAGCACCAGGATCAGGGCGGCCGTCATCAGTCCGCCGGATCCGATGCCGAGTTGATTAAATTCTGGAATGACAAACGTCCCGGCGTCGAAGCCGATCATGAGCAATCCGGTCAGCAGACACAGTCCCCCCACCGCCGTGACGATCAGGGCGTTCAGGGCCCCGCGTTTGGATTCGTCCGACCAGAAGTTGATCCCGATCAGCAGGAAGGAGGTCACGCTGGTCATCTCCCAGAACACCAGCAGGGAGACGAAATCCCCGGCCAGGACAACCCCCAGCATCGATCCCATGAACAGCAAAAGGGAAAACCAGAACATGACGTCAATTCGCTCGTCGTGGAGGTACCCCACGGCGTACAGGCAGACAAGCGTTCCGATGCCCGTAATCAGGAGGGCGAACATTTGAGCCAGCCCGTCGACGTAGAGGACGAAGGAAAGATCCAGGCTGGGAAACCAGCTTACGGTAAGTCGGAGGGTCTCCCCGTTGTAGACCGGACCGCCCCCGATCAGGATCAGCAGAAAGGACCCGGCCGCGAGGGCCGTGGCGGTGAACCCCCGGGTGTAATGGTCGACCCGGCGGAGGATGAACATTAAAAATCCACCCACCAGGGGCAACAAAAGAGCCAGCACAAACGAAGTCACCGGGGGCCCCCTTTCATCGGGCAATCGCAACCACGATCAGGTCTGTTGATTCGTCCGCTCCGGGTCAACCCGAACCCGACCACCCAACGTTCGGGTTCGGACGCCACCCGGATTAACGGACTCCCGTTCCCGGGTGCCGGGAGAAGACCGGTTTTTTACCCGTTACGCAAAGGTACCGGTTCGCACACGGTCCCGCACCCGGGGCGGGGAACGGCGGGAATTGTAACAAGAAATCGCTGGGGACGGTGGCCGATAGATTAGAATCCTGCGGGGTCCCGGTCAACCAATCAAACGGCATCCTGCGGGGACCGAATCCCGGGAAAAGGACGGAGACGGCTGGAAAGGCGGATCAGCGAACAACGCTCCGGGTGGAATCGGCCCGACGCGGGTCCGGAACGAACGAAAGCGAGGAAGTCGAGTTCGGTCAGGACGTCTCCCGGCGCAACCGGTGGGTGGCCCACTGAACGTACGGCAACCGGGCCACGACACAATCCCGATCGGGATCGCGTTCTTCCAACCAGAGTTCGTCGTCCGATTCCTCCAGGTCCGCCGCGGCCCGAACCGTTTCCTTAACCGAGCTGAACGGCCCGAACCGCCGGGAGGAGTTGAGGTTCGATTTCCCGGTTTCCTGGCCGACCAGCACGTATTCCCGATTCTCCTCCTCCGATTCCGTGAACCGTAAGGAAAGCTCGGGATCGGGGGGGAATCCCCCCGTCCCCGGCTCAACGTCCGTCAGCCGGGAGGTCAGTTCGGCGAGGCGCTTCAGCAAACGGATCATGTCCGCTTCCTCCTTACCACCATTCAGGCTTCGAGGGGTTCGACGTCCCGGTACGCCTCCATCAGGACCTCGGCAACCTCCGGCCGGCTGAATTCCTCCGGCAACGGTTCCCCCCGGCGAAGCTTCTCCCGGACTTTGGTGCCGCTGAGATAAATCTGGTGCTCGGCGTCATGGGGGCAGGTTTTCTGGGAGGCGATGTTCCCGCAGACTTCACACCAGAAGGCGTAGTCAAAGAACATCGGTTCGACCCCCAGTTCGTGGGGCTCGAACTCGTCGAAGATTTCCTGGGACTCGTAGGTTCCGTAGTAATCGCCGACCCCGGCGTGGTCCCGGCCGACAATGAAGTGGGTGCAGCCGTAGTTCTTTCGGATCAAAGCGTGGAGAATGGCCTCGCGGGGACCGGCGTAATTCATCTTCGCCGGCATCACCGACAGCAACACCCGATCGTCCGGAAAGTATTCGTCAAGGATGGTTTCGTAGCAGCTCATGCGAACCTCCGCCGGTACGTCGGAACTTTTGGTCTCCCCGACCAGCGGATGGATCAGCAGACCGTCCACCGTCTCCAGGGCACATTTCACCAGGTATTCGTGAGCCCGGTGGATCGGGTTGCGGGTCTGAAACCCGACCACCGACGACCATCCCTGCTGATCGAAGTACTCCCGGGTCGCCGCGGGAGTCATCGAGTAGTCGGGAAATTGACGGTCCTGCGGTTTTCGGACAAGATCCACTCGGCCACCGAGGGATACATCCCCCATCTGATAAGTTTTCTCGACCCCGGGATGCTGGTCTTCCCGGGTTTGAAACACCGCCTGGGCCCGCCGGGATTTGTCGACGGTATACTTTTCATTCAATCGAAAGATGGCCACAAATTCGTCGTCCCGATTGTACAGGGCCACGGCCCCCTCCTCCGGGAGTTCCTCCGCCTTCTCCTCGGCAACCGAAAGCGTGATCGGGATCGGCCAGGGGGTGCCGTCGATCAGCCGCATCTCCTCCAGCACGGACTGATGGTCGTCCTCCCCCATGAATCCTTCCAGCGGACTGTAGGCACCGATGCCAATCATGTTCAGGTCGGATTCCTGTCGGCGGTTCAGTCGGATCGACGGCAGATCGTCGTGTTTTTCCCGCCAGATCTCCCGTTCATTTTCCGGCAGAAACCGGTTGACCAACCGGCCTCCGTGCGCCTGGATCGGTCCTGAATTGCTCATGAGGTATCCCTCCACGGTGAGTTTAAGTCTACTAACCATATCTACATAGTAGAGTTACGGTATCGAAGCCCATCCCCGGCCGTCAACACGGTCGATTCTGGCAAGGGCTCCATCCCTTCTCCACAGCATTGTTCCCGGTATTCAGTCGGGGGTGTTCTCTTCCGTTGGGAGCAAACCCGTTCGGAGATTGGATTTACACACGACTTGGGGACACAATCAACAACGTTTGTTCACCGGGCTCCTGTCATTCTGCCGAACCCGAATTCCCGTGAGTGGTTTGAGAATCATACGTTGACGGCGGGCAATCAATGGGAGAGACGAGGAATTGGACATCTGATTCAACCGGCAGCAACGCCGCTTAAACGGGCGTTACGAGAGCCAGCCGGCGGCCTCCCGGGCCCAGTACGTAAGGATGGCGTCGGCACCGGCCCGTTTGATCGAGGCCAGGGTTTCCAGGATCGTAGCCTTCCGGTCCAGCAGTCCGTCCCGGGCCGCCGATTCGACCATGGCCATCTCTCCGCTGACGCAGTAGGCGGCCAGCGGAAGGTCCGATTGTTCACGCACATCACGAACAACATCCAGGTACGGAAGGGCCGGTTTCACCATCAACCAATCAGCCCCTTCCCGGGTGTCCTGCTCGGCTTCCAGCCGGGCTTCTCGACGGTTGGGCGGATCCATCTGGTAGGTGGCCCGATCCCCGAACTCCGGGCCGGCCTCGGCCGCCTCCCGAAAGGGACCGTAGAAGGCGGAGGCGTACTTGACCGCGTAGCTCATGATCGCGGTGGTTGAGTGTTCGGCTTCGTCAAGCCGGGACCGGATGGCCTGCACCCGGCCGTCCATCATGTCCGACGGAGCCACCATGTGGGCCCCCGCCCGGGCGTGAAGTTCGGCCATGTCGGCCAGCAGGGGGAGCGTTGGGTCGTTGACCACCCGGCGGTCCTCGACGACACCGCAGTGACCGTGGTCGGTATAGGGGTCGATGCAGACGTCCGTGATCAAAAGGAGATCGTCGGTCTCCGAGCGGAGGTTGCGAAGCGCCCGGGCGACCACCGCGTCCTCCCGGAGCGCCGGGGTCCCTTCCGGGTCCTTGGAATCTTCCTCCGGCACACCAAACAGCAGGATGGCCGGTACCCCCGTTTCCTCGACTTCACGGGCCTGCTCCACGACGGTTTCGGGCGAGTGATGATGGACGCCCGGCAGGGACTCGATCGGTTCCGGGCGGTCAACTCCTTCCTTCACGAACAGGGGTTGAATCAAATCGTCCGGGGTCAGGGTGGTTTCCCGCATCAACCGGCGCATCGGATCCGATTGCCGGTTGCGGCGGGGTCGCCGGTCGGGAAAGTCGCTCATTCGACGGTCTCCTCGACCCGGTACTCCAGTTCGACCACCTCGTCGTCCTCAATCCGAAACGCCCGGAGAATGACATCGTCCGGCTGAAAATTGAGGATGAAGTAGACGTACTGCGACCAACCCCAGCTCAGGTCCTCCTCCGAGGGATACGCCTCCGATTCGGGGGAGGGATGGCTGTGAAACACCCCCAGGATGTCCCGTTCCGATTCCCGGGCCTCCATCATGACTTCATGCTGTTCCTTGGGGTCAAACTGGAAGTGAACCTCGCTTTCGTCCGTGTTGGTCATCGCCCGGTACTCGTCGATCCGACCCTCGGTTCCCAGAAGCATGGCGCAGGCTTCCAGGGGCGCCTCCCTGCGGGCGTGATCAACCATTTGTTCGTATACGTCCTCCGAAATCGCTACGGTCGTTTGATCGTCCTTCATTTCGTTCTCCTCCTGATTCCTTTCGGCTCGGCAACAGATTCAAAACACTGACGGACAATTGTAGCAAGAACGACGGGGTTCCACGTACCGGGTTGTCGACCCGGCACTGAGTATCCAGGCCAGACGCAAATTGACTCCCAACCCGATGGGGAGACTGATCCCCTTGTTGAATACCGGTCGTTCTCTCTCCGCTCCCAACCGGGGCCCGGCTGCCACATGAACCGCCCGTTGTTCAGCTTCCTCAATTTTTTGGGGTTATAAATTTCTAGAAAATTGTTGGAGGAACGGTTTCGTTCAAAATTCGAGACGATGGACCCATGTCAGCGGAGATCCTAACGAGGAATAATTCTTCTCAATCCCTGCGGTAGTTCGTACCGGAGCGGAAAGTGTCAGGATCGGGGAATCGATACAATAAGGTTTTGACGGAATACCGACTCCATTCCCGTCAGCGGGTGCTCAGGTACCGTTCTCCGGTGTCGCATAAGGTCGTTACCACCGTGGCCCCGGGATGCTCCTTGAGGTACTGCAATGCCCCCACGACGTTGGCTCCGGCGGAAATTCCCACCAGCAACCCCTCCTCGAACCCGAGGTCCTCCATCATGTCGAGGGCCTCCTGATCCTGGACAGTAACCACGTCGTCGATCACATCCAGGTTCAGGACGTCCGGAACGAACCC
>CAYPTI010000003.1:0-38269 GCA_964413525.1 uncultured bacterium
AGCGGCTCGCGCCGGCGGCCAGTTCCGTGAGCTGATCGGGATCCGGATCCGGCAGGACCGCCGGATCGGTAAACAACAATCGACCGTCGATCCCGAATTCGGATTCCGCCACTTCCATCACGAAGCTGCTGGAGACCACGGAGGACTCCGGTCGGGTCCCGATCATCTTCAGGGCCGAACGCAGCACCGATGCGGTCGGGTTGGAGGCTCCGGCAACCATCCCCTTCACCGTCTTCAGGGCGACCAGTCCCGCCCCGAAGAACAGCGGATCACGAATTTGTTGTTCCGCTTCTGAAAGATTCAGGGATCCCTCCCGGTTGGCCAGTCGGTGAGCCAGTTCATCCCGATCCGGGTACGACCCCGGCTCCAGAACCCGGATTCCTTCCTCCTCAACCGCCGGGGAGGTATCGAGCAGAACCACCTCGTCCGCCACGTTCTCGCGGACCAGCCGGCGGGCGGCCTTCACGATCCGTTCATCCGATCCCTCGGGCATCACCAGGTTTCCCGATCGGTCCCGGGCCCTCCGGATCATTTCGGACGGGAAGTCATCCATGGCCGACGCTTCGTTCAACGTACCGTATGGTATTAATCGTCCTGGACCGTTTCCATCAGGGCCTCTTCCACGGGCCTCGGCACCAGGGAACTGATGTCCCCTCCGAGCCTCGCCACTTCCTTCACGATGGAACTACTGACAAAACTGTGCTGTTCCCCGGTCATCATGTAAACCGTTTCGATGTTCTGGTTCAACCGCTTGTTCATGAGCGACATCTGGAACTCGTATTCAAAGTCGGAAAGGGCCCTCAACCCCCGAAGTATGACGTTGGCCCCCATCGATTCCACGTAGTCAACCAGCAGCCCGTCGAAATGACCGACGCTTACCTTCTCCAGGGGATCCACCGTTTTGTGGAGCAGCTCAACACGCCGTTCCACCGAGAACAGGGGATCCTTGTTGGGGTTATCCACCACGGCCACGTGAATCTGATCAAAAATAGCGTGGGCCCGTCGAATCATGTCCAGGTGCCCGTTAGTAATCGGATCCAGCGTTCCGGGGTAGACGGCGAGAGTCATGGGATCAGGAACCCGTTACCCGGACTGTCGGCCCATGGCTTGATTCTGCAGGGCCTCGATCCGGTCCTCAACGGGCGGGTGGGTGCTAAAAATACTGAAGAACGTCTTTTTGGCCGAGAGCGGGTTGACGATAAACATGTGGGCCGTGTTCTCGCTGGCTCGCTGCATCGGGTGTCGTTCGTTGGTCGAATGAAGTTTTTCAAGCGCCCTGGCCAGGCTCATGGGTTTGCCGCACAGGTTCCCCCCCGAGGAATCGGCCTTAAACTCCCGGGATCGGGAAATCGCCGCCTTGACCACCGTGGCGATAAGGGGAGTAACGATTCCCATGATCAGGAGAACGAAAATGTTGTTCCTCCCCCCGCCCCGTCCGCCAAAGATGGCTCCCCAGCGGGCCACCATTCCAAGCAGCGCGATCGCCCCGGCCAGCGTGGCCGCAATGGCGCTGATCAGGGTATCCCGGTTCATCACGTGGCTCAGTTCGTGAGCCAGAACTCCTTCCAGTTCATCCTCGTCAAGCAGGTCCAGAATTCCCCGGGTCACACCGATGGCCGCGTTCTCCGGATTCCGACCGGTCGCGAACGCGTTCGGAGTCTCGTCGGGAACCAGGTAGACCTTCGGTTTGGGGATGTTGGCCTGCTGGGCCAGCCGTTCAACGATCCGGTGGATCCGTGGATTCTCCTGTTTGGACACTTCCTCGGCCCCCATCTGGGAAAGCACGATCCGGTCGGAGAACCAGTACATGCCGAAGTTCATCACCGCGGCGACCACCAGGGCCCCCACGGCACCGTACGGACCGGCGAACACATAGCCGAACCCGATCAACAAGCCGGTCAGGGCTCCAAGCAAAAGGGTGGTTTTGATGGTGTTGGACATCCCGTTACCTCCTTGCCCTTCCAGTGCTTCCAACCGAGAAGTTTACCACAGATCGAAGGTCGGTTCTATGCTGTAAGCCCGGTACACGTCCCCGACCCCCGGATCCCCGGTTGACCTCCCCCCGAAGAGGGACCTACCTCCCGGAAGGGATTTGAACGAGCCGAAGGACCGACCGGAGAGTCACGAACGACGGTACAGGAAAAAAAGGATCACGGGACCCACCCGAGCCCGGACGCAAGAAGAAACACCGCCTGGCTGTACACCCCGGCGATCAGATCATCCAGGGTGACAGACCAACCTCCGAATCGTCCCTCCACCCAGCGGATGGGAGGAGGCTTAAGAACGTCAAACAACCGGAACAGGCCGAACAGGAGCGCGAATCCCGTCCAGGGAAACCCGGCGTTCCCGGGCCACAACATGAGCGGGATCAGCGCCAGCCCGAGGCCGGCAAATTCGTCCCAGACCACCTGCGGGGGATCGGTGGTTTGAAGCTGTCGTTCCGCTTCGGCGCAGAGCGGAAACGACACGAGAACCACCGCAAACACCAACAGCCCGAACGCCCGGCCGGGACCGAAGAGATGGAACAAGAGTCCGTACAGCCCAAGGGCCCCGAGGCTTCCCCAGGTCCCGGGCATCCGGGGCAACCGGCCCAACCCCCCCAGTTCGGCGGCGACCATCACCGCCCGCCGGCGATCAATCCACACGTGTGGAGCGACGAAGGATTGGCCAGTTGTAATAGTAGTACTCGACGCCGCTGTAGACCGTTATTCCAAGGATCAGGTACATCAGGGCCCAGGAAACCCCCTCAAACCACATGGTTCCTATCCAGTCCATGTGGAGGAAGGCCAGGGTGAGGAGGACCAGTCCGATCCCTCCCATCTGAACGGCCGTCTTGTATTTGCCGGAGGTGGCCGCCTCCAGCACCACCCCGCGGTTCACGGCCAGGGTTCGGAGGCTGTTCACCGAGAGTTCCCGGATAATCAGGAGGCAAACCAACCAGGCCGGCCAGGCAATTTCCGGAATCCGCACAAAAAAAACGAAGGCAATCAGCGTGAGGACCTTGTCGGCCAGGGGATCCATGAACCGACCAAAATCGCTTTCCATCCCGTATCGACGGGCCAGAACCCCGTCCAGGAGGTCGGTGAACGCCGCACAGGCAAACAACCCCAGCGCGACCAGGACCCAGGCGGCGGAGTCGTACCGGAACAGGCTGCCCAGAAACCCCGCCGCCAGCAAAAAACGCAGGAGCGTAAGGCGGTTGGGCAGGCCGATCGAACCCATGGGAAGACTCCTTATTCGAAGGGGTGAGAAAAAACGATCCGCCTGAGTGGACTTATTCCTCCGACTCGGACAACTGGCGGAGTTCCGCTTCCCCGTCGTCCAAATTGATCACCACGTCGACCACCTCGCCGGATTCCCCGAGAGAGGGAAGTTCCCGGCCCCGGTGGAACAACCGGAGTCCGCCGGCGTTACCCACCCGAAGAAGCAGGGTCTCCTCCGCCCTCCAGGTGGTGGTCTGGTCTGCGTGGAGCATCTGTTGCTGGCGCTCGTACCCATCGTAGGTGATTAGAAGCCACGTCCGTTCCACCGCCTGAACGTCGATCACCAGTTCCTCGACCGCTTCGGCCGTCTTCGCGTTGGTTTCCTCGACAGCCCGGGTGTCCGGGACGGCCGGCTGATTGAGCTCCCGGGCTCGCTCCGGAGTGACCCATCCGAACCGAAGCAAAATAACCACAATCGCGAGCCCGAGGACGAGGATCATCGCCCCCCAGTAGAGAAGCAGGACGGACAGCCGGCGTTCCGAATCCTCCGGTTCCTTCTCCGGTTCCTCCTCCGGTCGGGAGGAATCGTAGGCTTCGATAACCTGGTTGCCGTCCACCTCAAGCATCCTGCAGTACGTGCGTAAAAAGCCGCGGACGTACACCTCAGCGGGGAGTTGTTCGTATTCCTCGTTTTCGAGCGCCGTCAGGTACCGTTTGGCGATGTTTGTTTCGTCGGCGACATCTTCGATACTCAGCCCCTGTTCCTCGCGTTTCGTCCGAAGGTAATCGCCGACGCTATCCATCTGTCTCTCCCTGCAAAACCTCCGGCTCGACCTCATACAGCGCCTGTTCAAGATTCCGGGGCAGCCGTTCGTTCACCGTCCAATCGGTGCGAACCAGTTTCAGCGAACGTCCGTTGGTAAACGTGGCCCTGACCGGCCGGAACGGGTCCCGTTCTACCTCAACGGAGACCGTTCCCCGCATTGATCGCCAGGGGGACAGATCCACCGTAAGGTCGAAGCGTTCCTGTTCCTCCGTCACGGTGACCTCATCGGGCCATTCCTCCTGATCCATGAGAACCAGAACCAGCCCCAGCACCGGGACGCTCCCGGCCAGTTGCTCCTGAAAATTCTCGTCTTCGACGTCCCCTTTTCGGTAGACGTTCAGGTGGGGAAAAGCAAGCGCCACGACGTCGTCCCGGTGAATGACGATCTGTTCCCGCCCGTCGGCATACCGCACCCACTGAATCATTTCCTCGGGATACCGGTAGGCGAACTCCACCACGAACGAATCTTCGGCATCGTCCACCCGAACCGTCTCCGCCCGGGCATACAGCGTCCGGGTCTCCCGAAGAAATTGTTCCGCTTCCGAACGGAAGGCGTCCTCCGCCTCGTTCGCCCGAACCTCGGGCACCAGGGACACCGAACCGATCAACATCATGATAATCAGACCGGGAATCAACAGGCGGTGTCGGCTCACGAGGCATCACTGTCCAGGTCGTCCTGAGAGACGAGAACTTCCCGTGCCTTGCTCCCCCGATGTGGCCCAACAATACCTTCCTCTTCCATCATGTCCAGCATACGAGCGGCCCGGTTGTACCCGACCCGAAACTGCCGCTGGATCATGGAGGCTGAGCCCTTGTCCTCTCGAACCACGAGTTGCTTGGCCTGTTCGTAGTATTCGTCGTTGAAATCTTCCTCCACGAGCGGGGTGGTTGAGGATTGGAACAGGTCGTCCTCGTCAACGTAGGAAGGACGCAGCTGCTCCTTGACAAACCGGATCAGATCCTTGGTCTCCTCGTCCTTCACGAAGGCTCCCTGGGCCCTGCGCGGCTGCGGAGCATCGGAGGAAAAATACAGCAGGTCTCCATCCCCCAGCAACGTTTCCGCCCCGTTCTGACCGAGGATCACCCGGCTGTCCGTCCCGCTGGAAACGCGGAAGGCAATCCGGGCCGGCATGTTGGCCTTGATAATCCCCGTTATCACGTCGGTGGACGGTCGCTGCGTGGCCAGAACCATGTGAATGCCGACTGCCCGGGCCATCTGAGCCAGCCGCTGGATGGATTGCTCGCACTCCTTCGGATTCGTAAACATGAGGTCCGCCAGTTCGTCCACGATCACGACCAGGTAAGGCATCCGATCCTCCGAGGCTCGATCCTCGTTATAAGAACGGATGTCCCGTTTTCCGGCCTCGGACAGGACCTTGTACCGGCGCTCCATCTCCTCCACCGCCCACTTCAGCACCTTGGTGGCGTCGGACGGATCGTCGATCACGGGGGTCATCAGGTGAGGGAGACCGTCGTACAGCTTTAATTCGACTCGCTTCGGATCCACCATGATCATCTTCAATTCCCACGGATCGTGCTGAAACAGCAGGCTGGAAATAATTCCGTTCAAACAAACGCTCTTGCCGCTCCCGGTGGCCCCCGCGACCAGCAGGTGAGGCAGGTCGGCGAGGTTCACGACCAGAGGCTCACCCAGAACCGACAACCCAAGGCCAAGGGACAGCCCATCGTTCTTCGTCTGGAATGCTTCCGTGCCGAGAACGTCCCGCAGCGTCACCAGGGCCCGGTCGGGGTTTGGTACCTCGATGCCGACGGCTGATTTGCCGGGAATCGGTGATACAATCCGAACCGATTCCACCGCCAGCGACAGCTTGATGTCGTCCGCCCGGCTCTCGATCTTCTTCACCGAGACCCCCGGCCCAGGTTCAACCTCATAGGTGGTTAAGACCGGACCGGGGTTCACCCGAACCACCCGGGCGTCAATGTTGAATTCATCGAAGGTTTCCTCGAGTTTGTCGGAAAGAGTCTGCAGCCTATCGTCGGACGGTTGAGCCTCGTCCAGGTTCCCCGGAGTCAGAATGTCCAGAAACGGCATATCGTAGGCCGAGGGATCGACGTCGTCGACCTCCGGCCGGCTGTGTTTTACCTCCACCGGTTCCGGGTCCCCCCGGGAGGTATCGATCAATTCCGCCTGCTGTGACGATCCATCCTCCACGGGCGTCCGGGACGATTCGGAGGTCCCGTCCGACGGTCCAGATCCGGAGGCGACGGGTTCTTCTTCCCCGGAGGATTCGTTTTCTCCGAGGGCGGGACCGGATGTCTCCGATGGCTCGGCTCCGTTCGACTCAACGTCCGGGGGAGCGGTCCCCCCGGCGGGCTGATTTCCCCGGGGTTCCTCCGGGGAAACAGACGATGTTCTCACGTTCCCCGACGGACTTGAGGAGCGATTCGTGGGTTCGGTTTCCTCACCGTTGGACGGACGCACGATGCTCGGGCCGGAACCGACCCAGGAAGGGAACCACGAGGACGGGATGGTCTCGGCGAGCCATTCACGAGCGGTTCCCGAGGCGTCGAAGGTCCGGGACCCCGCCGTTAAAAGCCAGTCCCCGGCGACGGCGAGCCAACGGCCAGCCAGCAGGAAGGTTTCCCGGATGTGATTGCCCACCCGGTAGCTCAACCCCAGCAGAAGAAAGAAGGAAAAGATCAACGCGGCGCCGACGACCCCGACTACGGGTTCAACCCGATCCAGCAGGTACCCTCCCACGATGCCACCCGAGAGAACCCGTACCTGTCCAAGCAGAGCGGTCCCCGACAGCAGGACCACCAGCCAGCTCCCCAGGACTCGCCATTGAACCATGTCGTCCCGGTCGAGAAAGCATTGTCCCGAACAGACCAACAGAGCCAGAACCACCACGGGAGACATCCATCCCAATCCCGTCCAGAGGTAATAGGCCAGGTGAGAACCCAGGGTACCTCCCCAGTTGCTCACAACCCCGGAGGCAGAAGAAGGAGGATCAAGCGGGGTATGGGTGGCGAGGCTCAACCCCACGTACAGTCCGAGGAACAGAAACAAAAGTCCAAGAAGTACGTTCCTGCGGTCACCGCTAGGCATCAAGTCCACCTCGCGAACCCGCTGAGCTGGTCCTGCCCCCGATTTGGGCGATGTCAGTCTCGACGGACTCCGGCCAACCCCGGAAACCGGGGATCGGACGGGAGTTCCCTCCCGGAAGGCCTAGCGTCCGTTGCTCGAAGACCCGGACTGGGACTTCTGCTCCTTGTCGGCCTCGCGTTTGCTCAACTCAATGCCCTTTTTGCCGATCCCGGTGCACTTGACCCGGACGGTGTCCCCTTCCTCAAGCACGTCCGTTGTCTCGTTGACGTGATGGTCGGCCAGCTCCGAAATGTGGACCAGTCCCTCCTGGCCGGGCAACACTTCCACGAAGGCCCCAAAGTCGGTGGTGCTCACGACCTGGCCCTCGTAGATTTCTCCCACTTCGACCTCCCGGGTGAAGTCCTCGACCCGCTTGCGGGCTTCGTCGGCCGATTCCTCGTCTTCGGCGCCGATAAAGACGGTGCCGTCGTCCTCAACGTCGACGTTGGCACCCGTCTCGTCGGTAATGGACCGGATGTTCTTGCCACCCGGCCCGATGAGGTTCCGGATCTTGTCCTGGGGAATCTGAAGCGTGAACAGGCGTGGGGCGTACTCGGACAGTTTTTCGCGAGGTTCGGTGAGATGCTGGTCCATGGTGTCCAATATCTCCATCCGGGCGTTACGTGCCCGTTCCAGGGATTCCTCAAGGATGTCCCGGCTGACTCCCTCGATCTTGATGTCCATCTGAAGGGATGTAACGCCCTCCCGGGAGCCGGCCACCTTGAAGTCCATGTCGCCCAGGTGATCCTCGTCTCCGAGGATGTCCGTGAGAATGCGGTAGTCATCGTCCTTCGTGACCAACCCCATTCCCACCCCGGCCACGGCCCGATCGACGGGAACCCCGGCGTCCATCAGGGCCAGGGAGCCGGCGCAGACGGTGGCCATGGAACTGGAACCGTTGGATTCAAGAATTTCCGACACGGCTCGAATCGTGTAGGCAAACTCCTTCTCGTCGGGAAGCACCGGACGCAAAGCACTTTCGGCCATCAGTCCGTGACCGATCTCCCGACGACCCGGTCCCGAGGGTCGGCGCACTTCGCCGACGCTGTACGGGGGGAAGTTGTAGTGGAGCATGAACCGTTTTTCGCTTTCCTCATAGATGTTGTCGATTCGCTGCGTCTCGGAGGGGGTTCCCAGGGTCACGGTGGAGAGCGACTGGGTTTCTCCCCTTGTGAACAGACTTGAACCATGGGTTCGGGGGAGATCGCCCACGTCAATGCTGATCGGACGAATTTCATCCAGCCCCCGGCCGTCGATCCGTTTGCCCTCCTGCAGAATGCCCTCCCGGACAATCTCCTTCTCCAGCTTGTCGAACGCCCGGTCGAAGGAGCGCTCGTAGACCGCCTGCCGTTCCGGGTCCTCCTCCCCTTCGAGTCGGTCGGAAAAACGCTCCCGCATCTCGTCCTTGACGGCTGACTTGGCGTCCGCCCGCTCGGGTTTGGACGGAATGTACAGGGCCTCCTCCATCGGTTCCCGGGCGGCCGACTTGACCTCGTCCTCAAACGCCTCGTCGTATTCCGGTTGGACAAACGGGGTTTGGTCCTTCTGGCACTGCTGGATCAGGGCGTCCTGCAGATCGATGACGTCCTGAATTTCCTCAAAGGCGAGGTCCATGGCGTCCAGCAATAGTTCTTCCGGCAGTTCGTTGGCGGAAGCCTCCACCATGTTGATGTTATCCCGAGTTCCGGCAACCACGAGGTCGAGTTCTCCCTGTTCGATTTCCTCATGGGTGGGATTGACCAAAAACCGGTCGTCTTTGCGGCCGATCCGAACGGCTCCCAGCGGTCCCTGGAAGGGGATGTCCGCGATCATGAGGGAGGCCGACGCACCGACGATGGAAAGAATGTCCGGAAGATGCTCCACGTCGGCACTGAGCACGGTTGAGAAGACCTGCACCTCGTCGTCGTACTCCTCCGGAAACATCGGCCGGATCGGGCGATCGGTCAGGCGTGCGAAGACCCGTTCCAGATCGCTCGGAGCCCCCTCCCGCTTGAAGAATCCCCCGGGAATTTTCCCCGCCGCGTAGGACATTTCCTCGTACACGACTGTCAGGGGGAAAAACGGCAGGTTTTTTTCGTCGGGTTCCGAACAGGCCGTCGTCAGCACCACCGTGTCCCCGTATTCAACCTTTACGGCTCCCTCGGCCTGACGGGCGAGTTTCCCCGTACTCAGCCGTAATTCGTCTCCACCGATATTTAATTTCCCTGAAAACTCCATGCGTACAGAAACAACCTCCAGTTGGTTTCGGTTGGACCGCTTCAACAAAGCGGTCCAATCGAGAAAGTAAGGTGATTGGTGCTCGGGCGCTACAGGTCCAGTCGGTCAACAAGCTCAGCGTACAGGTCGTAATTCCGGTCACGAAGGTAATCAAGCTGCCGGTTCCGTTTTCCAACCAGGGTGCGCAGACCTCGCCGGCAGGAGTGATCCTTGGGATGCTCACGGAGGTGGTCGGTCAGTTCGTCGATTCGTTCCGACAGTCGAACGACCTGCGACACCGCCGATCCCGTATCTTCCTCGTGCAGCCGTAAGTCTTCCAGTGTGTCCTCGTACTCCACGCTCGCTTCGCTCATTCACAATCACCTCCCAGTGTATGGAATAACCCCATTAATATATCAAACCTCAGGAGAAACACCATCAGCCTGCGACTTCCGTCCGACCCCCCTGAACGGACCAGGAGGGTAAATTCGGCCAGTCGGGAGGTGGGGACGCCTCGAGCAGGCGATTCGCCCGGCGAACGTCCCGCTCAATCTGCTCCGTCAACTCCTCAACCGACGAAAACTCCTTCTCGGGGCGCAGAAAATCGGTCAGGGAGACCCGGATCCGGTCCCCCGGTTCCCAGACCCGTTCCGGATCCAGCAGATGGACCTCAAGCACAAAGTCCCCGTCCGAATCCACGGTCGGCCGACGGCCGAAGTTCGCCACGCCGAATTCCTCAAGGTGTGGACCGGCACGAACCAGGTAGACTCCTCGCCGGGGATGAAGCGTGTCTTCGATGGGCAGATTCATGGTGGGGAACCCGATCGTTCCCCCTCGCCCATCCCCGGTTTGGATCGTACCCCGGACCGTGTAGGGACGGCTCATGAGTTCGGCGGCCCGATCCGGTTCCCCCTCCCGGAGGGTCTGGCGGATCGTCGAACTGCTCACGGGCTCGTCGTCCACGGAAACCGGTTCGGCGACGGACACGCCGCTCCCGGAGCCCTGCAGTTGGTTACTCAGTTGGTCGGTGGTGCCCCTTCGCCGGTGACCGTAGCGGAAATCGTACCCCACGCTCACATGACGGGCGTTGCCTTCTTCAACCAGCCAGTTCCCGAACCGTTCCGGGGACCAGGAGGCAAATTCCCGGGTGAACTCCACCTCGTAAATTGCCCGGAACCCGAGGTTTCTCAGCAACGTTTGTTTGTCATCCAGGTTCAGCAATCGCCGTTCGGTGGGTTTACTGTCCGTCAGGACGAGCTCGGGTTCCGGTCGGAAGGTCAGGACCGCCGGTCGAAGACCCTGGCGCACGGACTCCTCAAGGGCTCGCTTCAAGACCGCCAGATGACCCGGGTGGAGCCCATCGAAGGTCCCGACGGCCAGAGATTGGCCGGGGGGAGCGGTAAACAGATCCTCGGCGGGGGTCATGAGTTTTGTCCGCGGTGCTTGCGAAGCCTCTGGTGGAACAGCTTCAGAACCCGGTCCCGGACCGCCGACAGATCTCCCTCCACGGTGGCTCCGGCCGCCTGATCGTGACCCCCGCCTCCGAGTTCCCGCACGGTGGTAAGCAGGTCAAAGCCATGTTTTGAGCGAAAGTTAATCTTCACGGTTCCGTCCGACTGTTCCCAGAAGAGCAACGCCACCTCACAGGTATCGATTCGACGCAACAGTTCCACCGCCCCGTTCACGTCGTCCGATTCGACCCCCACGGTCCGGAGATCCTCCAGCCGGACCTGGCTCCAGACCAGTCCGTCACGAGACCGGGCCCTCTGCAGAATGATCCCCAGCAACTTCGTCGCCCGCAGAGTCTCCCGTTCGTAGAGGTTTTTGTACACCTCGTGGGGATTGAATTGTCCCCGCTCAAGCAGGAGAGAGGCGATCCGGTGACTCGCGGACCCTGTGTTGGAATGACGGAATCCTCCGGTGTCCGTAAGCAGGCTCACGTACAGGGGTTCACAGGCCTCAACGGGCAATTCGGTCCCGTTGGCTTCGTACAGGTAATACACCAGCTCGCCCACGCAGGAAAGGGTCGGATCGACGTAGTGATGGGTTCCGGTCGGGTTGTCCTGGGGATGATGATCCAGGTTGATCAGCACGTCGTGCCGGGTCAGGTACTCCTTCAGGGGGCCAGCCCGGTCGACGCTTCCGCAATCCAGCAGAACGACCGCATCCACGGATCCGTTCGGGGGGTCCTGTCGAAAGTCCTCGATCCCCTCGAGAAACCCGTAGCGGGGCGGGACCGGATCCGGACTTAACAGGAACACTTCGGTTCCGAAGGAGCGCAGCAGGGGCCGAAGCCCGAGCTGGGAACCAATGCAATCCCCGTCCGGTCGCGTGTGTCCACACATCGCGACGCTCTTCGCTTGCCGGAAAACATCAAGGATTTCCTTCAGCCGGTCAGTCTTCGGTCCCGTGTCCACCACGGTCCTCACGTTCCTCTCTCAACTCATCCATGATCGAGCTCAACCGGGCGGCCTCCCGGATCGAGGTGTCCTCCTCAAACCGGAGTTCCGGGATGTACTTTAAATCAAGCTGTTCGGCCATGTAATGCTTGATCGCCCCGACCCGATCGATGAGTCGACCGAGGATCCGGCGGCGGGCCTCCTCGTCGTCTTCGAGATGACTGACGTGAACCCGGGCGTGTTTCTGATCGCTGGACAATTCGACCCGGGTTACCGACAAAAGATCGGTCCCGGGAATGGACAGCTCACGGCGGATGATCCGGGAAAGTTCGCGTTTGAGATGGGTTTCCAGCTGGCGATGGCGCTGACTCGTCATGACTGCGGTCCTTCCGTTATCGGTCGCTCCGCCGGTCAAAAAATGGTCGTGGAGGTTTCTCGAAGCACAATGGCGGGATCCCTCGCTATGATGTCCTCCACCCGGTCCAGCAGGGCTTCAACCGCTCCTGAACTCGAACTCACGGCGGCGATGCCAAGGTTCAAAAGCCGGTGATGTTCGCGGTGTCCGAGGGTGCTGATCGATACGTTGTGATCGTTGCGGATTCGGTCGATCAAACTTTTGGTCACCGACCGTTTATCCTTCAGGGAAAAGCTCCCCGGACAGTACAGCGTAACCTCAAGCAGGCCGACGGCGGCGGTCAACTAAGGGTTGCCTCCACCTCGCGGCGCTCGTAGATCTCCAGTTCGTCTCCGACTTTGATGTCGTTATAATCCTCGATGCCGATGCCGCATTCGTATCCTTCGGCCACCTCGTTCACGTCCTCCTGGAACCGTTTGAGGGAATCGATTTCCCCGTCATGAACGATGGCTCCGTCCCGGATCAGGCGAACTCGGGCGTTTCGACGGACGGTCCCGGCATCCACGTAGGACCCCGCGATCGTGCCCACCCCCGAAATGTCAAATACATCCCGAACCTCAACCCGACCGATAACCTGCTCCTCGACCTCCGGTGCAAGCATGCCTTCCAGCGCGGCGTGGACGTCCTCAATGGCTTCGTAAATGACCGAGTAGGTCCGGATCTCGATGCCCCGTTCCGAGGCCAGTTTCCGGGCCCGGTTGTCCGGGCTAACGTTGAACCCGATGATGGTTGCGTCGGAGGCCTCCGCCAGGTTCACGTCGGATTCGTTAATCCCTCCCACGCCGGTATGGATCACGCGCGCATTCACTTCGTCGGACTCCACGGATTCAAAGGATTCCTGCAGGACTTCGACGGAGCCGTGCGTGTCCGCCTTGACCAGCAGATTGAGGTGTTTCACCTTCCCCTCCTCAAGGAACTCCTGTAGCTGTTCCATGGTGACCCGTTTCTGATCCACCTGAGAGTCCGCTTTTCGCTGGTCGGCCCGTTCATCGGCCAGTTCTCTGGCTTCCGATTCGGACTCGACCACCTTGAACTGATCACCCGAGGTCGGCAGGTCGTCGAACCCCATCACTTCCACCGGCTCCCCGGGGGGCATTTCGTCCACCCGTTCCCCGAAACTGTCGATCAGGGCACGGACACTCCCGTACGTTCCCCCGGCCACAAACGGATCCCCCCGTTTCAGGGTCCCCTGCCGGTTGATCACCGTGGCCGTCGGTCCCATGCCCTGTTTCATCTCGGCCTCGATCACGGTTCCCCGGACGGGCCGGTTCGGGGCCGCGGTGAGTTCCAGCAGTTCCGCCTGAAGGTCAATCATCTCCAGCAGTTCGTCGATTCCGTCCCCTTCCAAGGCGGAGACCTCCACCATGATGGTCTCGCCACCCCACTCCTCGGGAATGAGGTCGTGTTCGGAAAGCTGCTGGCGGACCCGGTCCGCGTCGACGTCCGGCAGATCCATCTTGTTGATCGCCACGAGAATCGGGACGTCGGCCTCCCGGGCGTGGTGGATCGATTCAACGGTCTGGGGCTGGACTCCGTCGTTGGCCGCCACCACGAGAATCACCAGATCCGTAACCCCGGCTCCCCTGGCGCGGAGGTTCGTAAAGGCTTCGTGCCCCGGGGTGTCGATGAACACGAACTCCCCCGCCGGATGCTCCAGTTTGTAGGCCCCGATGTGCTGGGTGATGCCACCGGACTCCCCGCCGGCCACGTTTGTTTCCCGGAGGGTGTCCAGAAGCTGCGTCTTCCCGTGGTCCACGTGACCCATCACGGTGATGACCGGAGGCCGGGGTTCCAGCTCCTCCGCGTCAATGTTCTCGTCGAGCTCTACTTCCTCATAATATTGAGTTTCCTCGTCCTCATCCTCCTGAAACTCGACCTCAAATCCGCGCTCCTCCGCCAGCAATTCAACCGCTTCCTCGGAAAGTCGCTGGTTGATCGTCGCCATGACCCCCAGGTCAATCAGGGATTTGATCAGTTCGTTGGCCGGTTCGTCCAGCCGGTCGGCCAGTTCCTCAGGGGTTATCCCCCGAGTTACCGTCAGGACTCGCTCGGATTCCTCCCCGGCAGAATCTTCCGCTTCCTCGGTGGGGGGTTCGGAACCCGTTTCCTCCGGTTCGGAAGGAACTTCAGCCTCTTCGTCGGACTCGGGTTCCGGTTCCGACTGCTCCTCCGGGGGAACCCCGTCGGCTTCCGGTTCGTCGGCCAAGTATTCCCTCAACATTTCGGCGGTTTCGTCGTCCACCCCGGACATGTGGTTCGAGACTTCCACATCCCACTCTTCTTCAAGCAGGGTGATCACGTCCTTGCTGGACAACCCCACCTCTTCGGCCAGTTCATACACTCTCATGCTCGATCGCTCCTCACAGTGGTTGAATCAATCCCCGGGGCGACCCGTTGGAGTCGTTCTCCGGGGTTGCGGTCAACTGAATTTCGTTGAATGACAAACAGGTCCAGTGCGGTCTTGCCATCAGCGGGTTGAAGAATCCGAAAAGACTTCCTCCGATGGATCGGGTTCCTCCGATTCGTCCGACGAATCCTCATCTTCTTCGGGTTCCTCCGAATCCGTGGACGGTTCCTCATCGGCGTCCTTGAAAATACTTTGTTTGATCTCTTCCGCCGTGTCTCCGGGACTGACGGCCGGCTCTTCCTCCGGCTCCTCGGCCACCGACCGCTGAACGAAGGTCCGTACCTGTTCCACCACGGACTCCGCCGTTTTGCTTCCGATTCCGGGAACTTTTTCGAGTTCCTCCTGACCCTTCTCGAGAATGGCCTGCGGATCGTCCAGACCACGGTCTTCCATTTCAGCGGCGGTTTTCGGTCCAATTCCTTCGAGTTCTTCCACATCAAATTCGTCGGTGAGCTCGTCGCTTCCCTTAAACAGCCGGGCCGCGACCTCGTAGGCCTCTTCACTGTGGAGGGCCGCGAATTCCCGCTCGCCGTACACGTCGATGGACCAGTCGACCAGCTTCGCGGTGAGCCGGGCGTTCTGTCCGCCCTTGCCGATGGCCAGGGAAAGCTGATCGTCCGGCACCACCACCTGGGCGGTGTTCTCCTCCTCCACCAGGTTCACCCGGGACACCTCGGCCGGGGAGAGGGCGTTTTCAATAAATTGTTCCAGCTTCTCGTGATAGGGAATGATGTCGATCTTCTCCCCGTTGATTTCCTGTACGATGGATTGAATGCGAGAGCCCTGTGGTCCGACGCAGGTTCCGATTGGATCCAGGGAGGGATCGTTGGTTTTGACGGCAACCTTGGACCGCCGGCCGGCTTCCCGGGCCACGTCCATGATCTCGACCAGTCCGTCGTGCACCTCGGGTATATGCAGCTCGAACAGCCGCTCCACGAGAACGGGATGGGAGCGAGACACCACCACGACGAGCTTCTGTCCGTCGTCCTCAAGGCTTACTTTGACGAGCAAAAACTTCATCCGGTTTCCAACCGAGTAGTCGTCCGCCTCCACCTGTTCCCGGTAGGGAAGGATGGCTTCGACGTCCTGACCGAGCCGAACGTATACGGTCTTCTCCCGCACCCGCTGAATGATCCCGTTGTGGAGTTCCAGAACCTGATCCTTGAACTCCTCGTGCTGATCTCGTTGCTGACCGATGGTGATGTTCTGCTGCATGATTTGTTTAAGATCCTGAGTCGCGGTTCGGCTTAACTGAGACAGATCCAGGGGGACCCAGACCCGTTCCCCGAGTTCGGCCTCCGGATCGTGTTCGCGGGCTTCCTCCAGGGTCACCTGATGGGTCGGGTCGAAGGGATCCCGAACCACTTCTTTTTCGGCCAGAACATCGATCTGGTTGTTTCCGATGTCGATGGTGACGTCGACGTCGAACTCATCAACGATGCCAAAATCCTTGCGACACGACTGTTCGAGTGCCTCGGAAAAGGCATCGATGACCACCGTTTCATCCAGGTTCTTCTCCTCCTGGATTTCTCGAACCGCACCTAAAAACGAATCATCCATCTAGGGATCGTCCTTCCGAACGTAATGCAGCCTCCGGATCGAAGTACAACCGGGTGCTGGCTACCTGTTCACGGGGGATTTCGATTCGTTCCCCGTCCACGTCCAACATGAGGACCTCGTCGGTTCGGCCCTTCAACACGCCCTTCCACCGTTTCCGGTCGCGGTAGGAACCAAAACAATTCACGATAACCTCTCGGTCCGCGAACCGATCGTATTCGTGGTCCCGGCGAAGCCGCCGTTCCACCCCGGGGGTCGTGACCTCCAGGTCATAGCCCCCCTCGAAACCAAGATCCTCCAGGCTCAGGACGGGTGATACGTGTTCGGTCACTTCCTGGCAGTCCCGGGTCCCCACGGGACCGTCCTCCCGGGCAATGACCAGCCGAATTACCGGATCACGTTCGTGAGTCTGAAGCTCCAGGTCGAGAAGACTCACACCCAGAGGTTCGACAATGGGAACCAACGTTTCGAACAAACGCTGCTCACGGTGGGTTATTTTTGGCACAAGAATCCTCCCGGTTAATAAATCACTTATTGTAACCTACGCCGAGGAATTCATGAAGTTGGAAGAAAGCGGCCGGCGGCTGATCGGACGTTCAGGTGAGGGATGTTTCCCGCGGTTGGTCGGGAGGGTGAATTTCTTCCAGCCGGCCGAGTCCGTAGTCTTCCACCTCAACCGGGGCCACCAGTTCGACCTCGTCCCCCACGTCGAAGGAGCCGTCGCGACGATAGGTTCCCCGCTGGGAAAACAACGGTTCCTCCGGGATGTCCCCGGTGGCGGAACGCAACCGCTGTAGCAGGGTCTCGTAGTCGAAGGATGTTCTGCGTTCGTACCGCTTTCCATCCTCCAGCCGATCGTCCCCGGTGTAGGTCTTGCCCTCCTCATCCACCAGCTGCGGACCCTGCCGGTAGGTACGGTTCTCCCACCGAACCAACAGGGCTTCGTCCGGAAGAAATTCCTCCGCTCGAAATTCCGGTTCCTCCTCCGTCTCCTCGGGCGGGACGATCCGGATCCGATCCCCGGAACGCACCTCCCGATCTCCGTTGGCTTCGTCTCCGTTCCGAAAATATTGGATTCGGGTCGTCTCCCCGGGTCGCCGGGTATGGGTCTCCCCGCCGACGACGACCATAACCGCTTCCCCCTCCGGTTCCGTCTCCCGGATTCCCTCCTCGCGGGCGAGTTCCTCCAGCGTCGGGGCCGATCGGACCGCCCGCAACCGCGTTTCTCCGTTAACTTCGAACCGAAACACCTTCCGGACATCCTCGGACACGGCACTCTGAAGGACGCCGATTACCGTGTAATCGGAAGACCGCTTGATCAACCCGTCCGAGTCCTTGAGAGGGGCGCGAACCGGAGGAGGTTGATTGAGGATGTCGGCTTCCCGAACGTCGAAGACCTTCGAGACGATTCGGGGTAAGAAGGGAAACTGGGCTCCGCCGCCGGCCAGACAGATCTGGTCCGGGGACCACCCCTCACACCGATCACGAAGGCTTTGAAGCTGATCCCGGACCACCGGCATTAAGGTCGAAATCAGCTCCTGACGGGAGAGCTCAACCCTCCGGCCCGTCCAGTCCTCCGACTCAAATCGGGATTCTCCGGCAAGCCCGTGTTTCGCTCGCTGAGCCTGATCGAACGTTAGCCCGTAGGTTTCCTCCAGAGCTTCGGTCAACTGATCGCCGCTCCCCCCGACGGACGTAACTCCCTCGAGCCGTCCCCGGGATAGCAACGTGGCGTCCAGGGTCCCCGCCCCGAAATCAAGCAGCATCAGGCGAATCTTCAGTCTTTCCTCGGGAAAGGCGGCTCGGACCGCGGCGATCGGCTCGAGAACCAGGGATCCCGGGACCAGCCCGGCCTGCTCCAGAACGGCCAGGCGGCTCTGTAGATCGGCCTGGGGAAGCGCCTGAACCGACCAGCGAACACGGGCCTCCCGACCGAACTGTCCCGCGAAGGAACCGACCCTCGTTCCGTCCACGGTCTTCTCCATGACCCGATCGGATACCACGAAGTACTCCCCGGGCAGGTTCAGGGTACGCTGAAGCGCCAGGCGGTCCAGCGTATCGTCTGGGAACTCACCGGGCCCGCTCCGCTCGACCGATTCGGTGATTTCCTCCTGATGAAGTCGCCGGGCGGAAATCGCAAAATGGGCTCGGGACGTATCCAGGTTCACCTGGCTTTCCAGCCCCGAAATGACCCTTCGCAGGGTCTCCGCGGCCCGATCCCGGTCAACGATTCGTCCCTCGCGAACGGCATCCGGGTGATGCTTCTCCTCCGCCCGGGCCACCAGTTCTACCTGTCCCTCACGCCGGCGGCCGACCGTCCCGATCACCGTGCCGGTCCCCAGGTCAATGGCTACCAGTTCACTCATGGGTTCCTCCGTATTCCACCACCGTGACCCCCGCTCCCCCTTCAAATACGGAGGCGGTTGAGTATTGTTCGACGTACTCCATCTCGTCGAGGAGGTTATGGACCGCCCGGCGAAGGGTTCCTTTCCCCTTACCATGGATGATCCGTACACGCTTCCAACCGAGCGAGTAACCCCGGTCCAGAAAGGGTAGCAGGCTCATCCTGAGGTCTCCGGGACGGCGGTTGTGAAGGTCAATTTCTCCATCGACGACGTTCATTTTGAGGAACCTCCGACCGGTGCGGGACATCCAGATAAAACCTCCATAGTTTATCCTGTGCCTGCTGGATTCCCACCCGGGGACTTCTGTAAACCGCTTCTTCCGGCGGAGTGTCGGGAACCACCAGGCAAAATTCATCCACCTCAACCGAACGACCGGAAAACTGATCGTCTACCTTCAGGGCCTCCGCCAGCTTGCCGGGACCGTTGGTCAGTTCCACTCCGGTCGTGCTCCGAAGGGCCTCCATCTGCGCTTTTCCCTCCATGGGTTCGGCCGCCCGGATCAGGACGGCTTCCCCCGTTCCCTCCTCCCCGCAGCTCACGTTGATCATCCAGTGGATTCCGTAACACAGGTACACGTACCAGTGACCGGCCGCGGCAAACATCGGTTCGGTCCGATCAGTCCTGCCGTGGAACGAATGGGAGGCCGGATCGTCCTCCCGGTAGGCCTCGGTCTCCACGATCCGCGCCCGCATCAACCCTTCCGGCGTCCGACGAACGAGTTCGTATCCGAGCAACCCCGGAGCCGCCTCCAGGACGGGTTGGGTGAGCACCTGCGTTACGGGTGTGGTGGTTCGCTCCCGTTCTACCCCGGAGGCCATGAAAACGGCCGTCCCGCCAGCAGGTGAAGGTGGATGTGGAACACGCTCTGTCCGGCCCCTTCCCCGCAGTTCATGACCAGCCGGTAGCCGTCCTCCTTCAGTTCCAGTCGATCCGCCAGCCGGCGGGCCGCGGTGAACAGCTCGCCCACGAGCTCTTCCTGACCGGGTTCGAGATCGTTCACGGTGGCAATGTGATCCCGGGGTACGATCAGCAGGTGGGTGGGAGCCTGGGGGTTGATGTCCTCAAATGCGACCACGGAGGGTTCGTCGTAGAGAAGTTCCGTGTCCGTCGCCCCCGAGGCGATGGAACAAAACAGACAATCGTCACTCATGCGGGATCATTCCTCTGAACAGGATTCCGTCCGACCGGTATCCGTCCCGAAACCACGTCCACTCCTCCTCAGTTTCAATCCCCTCCGAGATGGATACCACGTCCAGCTCCCCGGCGAACTCCAGGAACTCGTTCAGTTGATCCGGGAGAGGGAGCGCAACCGCAGCAGGTCCTCGGAGGGTTCGTCAACGTCAAAGGAAAGATTGTGGGCCAGGCAAAGCAATTCGCCGCGGGTGTGTCCCAGGGGTGGAACCACGATCAGGGTAGCCTCCCGATGGAACGACGACCTCTCCTCGCATTCCGACACGGGTCCATGCTGGGCCTCCGGGCGACGGTCCGGGGTTCGGTTCACGGTTAAGCGATGGTATCAAACATCCCCCGGGAGCCAACGGACGCGACGGTTCGGAACCGGGACGAATGATGGCGTACGGTCCAGCCGGATCACCCTCCGGCCCGGGACATCGATACACCGATCCCCCACTCCTGAGCCGGAGAAAAACTCCGCTCAGGTTGGAACCATTGCGTTGGAGAATGCTCGCCTTGCCGAGCGAAACGACGTGAACGAGGGCGTCAAAGGGGGGGACGAAAGCAACAACCCGATGCGACCGTTATCCGACCAGCGGTGTGAGCGTCAGCAAACTGAACAACAAAAAAGCAAGCAGAAAGATTAGGACCGATTCCAGAAAGTCCTGCCGGACCTCCACGTACAAACCTCCTTCCTATCTCCCACCATAGGAAGACCACCCCAAAATTTCCACCCCGCTTACCGGCCTTCACCCCCTCAGTTCACCTTGAAGGTATAATAGTTCAATAACTATTCTATTTCTCCCTACTCTTCTTCTTGCTCCTTATGTTGGTCCACCGCGTACATAACCGTGCCCTTGTTGCGGTGAAAATAATCCCCGATCTCCGTCGGTCCGTACCCGGCCTGGTACATCCTGACCATGGCCTTCTGACGGATCCGCGCTTCCGGCTGACCGCGCCCCGGTTCCCGGAAATTCTCGACGGTCGTGCCGCCGGCGTCCGCCTCGGCTCGAGCAATTTGCTCCATGGTGGGTCGATCCCTTCGGTCAGGAAATCGGTCCCGTCGCTCTTCGTCCCGTTTCTCAAGCTGGTTCCAGGTCTCCTCGTCCCCCACGTACCCCGCTCCTCCCTCGGGGTATTCCACGGTTTCCTCCATCCG
The DNA here is from genome assembly GCA_964413525.1 of uncultured bacterium. GTDB lineage: Bacteria > T1Sed10-126 > T1Sed10-126 > T1Sed10-126 > CAYPTI01 > CAYPTI01. Next base: position 20,850 of record CAYPTI010000003.1, read on the forward strand.
TTCCTCATACACGGTCCTCCGGTCGTCGCCGTCGAAATGCGGCGGAAACAACCAGCTCTCCAGCGGTCCGTGGCTCCAGTGTCCGGTACGATACAGGGCATCCGTATGCCATTCATAATCCCGGGGATCCGAGACGAAGGCCTATTCGACCGGATTGAAATGAAGGTAGGGAACCAGCTGGAGCAGGTAGGAATCCTCCAGCACGATGTCGGCTCCCGGCTCGCGTCGAAACAGGGCTCCCTCCCGATTCCTCCGGGGATTGACGTACTTGGCGTACGCGGTATGCAAGCCCTGGAGAGCCCGATCAAGGGACACAGGACCCATCCGTACAAGTGCGTGGTAGTGAGTGTCCATCAGACAAAGTCCTCCGAGCTCAACCCCCCGGCGATGGAACACTTCGTCCAGTTTGTCGATAAACCACTCGCGTTCGTCCCTCGTGGTAAACAGGGGAACTTCCTCCTGTCCCCGGGCGTACACGTGATACCAGTATCCCTCATGATACTGTCGGGGTGGACTGGGCACGGGCGAACTTCTCCCTGGTCCGGCCTGACGTTATTGAACTATTATACCTTCAAGGTGAACAAAAGGGAGGTGAATGTACATGTCAGACCAACAGCAGGACGGGGAGCCGGGAGACGATCCTTACTGCGAGACCCTAGGGATCACCTATGAAACCATCGAGCCCGGATTCGCGAGGACCCGGCTTGAGGTGGAGGAACGTCACCTTAATTTTCAGGGCGCCCTCCACGGAGGTGCGATCTTTTCCCTGGCCGACGCGGCCTTTGCGGCGGCCGGCAACACCGGTGACGAGTCCTCCGTGGCCCTGGAGGCCAACGTCTCCTTTCTGGCTCCGGTCTCCCCGGGAAGCACGTTGATAGCCGAGGCCAACCGCACCCATTCCGGGGGGCGAACGGCTCAGTACGAACTGACCGTCTCCCTGGAATCCGGAGACCTGGTTGCCTCGTTGCGCGGACGGGCCTATCGAACCTGAACCTGTTTATCTCCGACGTCAGCGATCGGTCAAAATCTGAACCAGCAGCAGACCGGACGCAAACAGAAGCGGTCCGGCCGTGATCGCCGCCGCCGCTTCGATCCCGTAATGTTCAAAAAACCAGCCGCCGATCGGAGGACCGACAACCGCTCCGGGCTGGCTGATGGAGAGCAGAAACCCTGCTTCGAGACTCTGACTGCTTGACCCGATGTCAATTCGTTCGTTCACCATTGTGAACACCATCGGGATCAACCCCCCGGCCGCCAGACCGGAGACGATTATCGCCCCGGTCAGGAACAAGCGGCCGGAAGCCCATCCGGTCGCCGTGATCCCGACGCCCAGCAGCAGAGTGATGGACACCAGGACGGGGTAGCGGCGCTCCACCCAGTCGGACATCGAGGGGAGCACCAGTCCCCCGACCACCAGAGCCCAGAATACGATCGAACTGTACAGACCCACCGATCCCTCCGGCACGAAGGAAAGACTCCCGAGCCAGGTGGGAAGCATTCCCAGGTAGGTAAACCAGGAGTACGTGTACACCAGGGCCACGAATCCGATCACCATCAGGGATCCGTCGGAACCCAGCTTCTTCAGGGAGCGAAAAAACTGCGTGAACGCTCCCGGCCGGGAGGATGATGCCGGCGGTCCGGCCGTGTTCGGACCGGGATCGGCTCCCTCCGGTTCCCGGTAAAACACGAGCCAGATCAGGGCCACGAGGAGCGCTCCGCCGCCCAGGACGGCCTGAGCCGGCCGCCAGTGCTGCAACCACTGGATCAGCAGCCCCGCCAGCACTCCCTGACCGAAGGCGGCTCCCAGCCGTTCCCCGGTCATCCGGATGCCGTTGGCCAGACCGATCTCATCGGGGGGGAACCAGTGGCCGAGCAGGCTGACCAGGTTCGGGATGGCGATCCCCAGCCCAAGCCCGGTTACCAGGCTGGCAACGATCAGACCCTCGAACCCCGGCAAAACGCCCCTCAGCAGGCCGGAGATACCGATGATCAGGGTTCCGATGCCGATGATCCAGCGATGGGTGTACCGATCCCCCAGCAGACCCCCGAGGTACCCGGTGGCAACGAACGAAAGGGAGATCAGGCTGAACAACAGTTGAGCGCGGGCGGTTCCGACGCCAAGTTCCTCGGCGATGTTGGGCAGAAACACGGGCAGGGAAAGCCACATCCAGCCCATGCAGGTAAACCCGATGAGAAAGGCGATCAGGAGGACCAACCAGCGGCTGGCCGGGGTATTTGATCCCATGAGTCGATCGATCCTTTGATTGGGCTGGGCGAGCATGTGCCGCTACCGGAGGAAAGCTGAAAGGGGCAAGGGTACCGCACAAGAACCCTGGAAAGAAACCCCGCTCGCGCCCCGGTTTCCCATACCCCGGCGAGAAGGTTTCCGGGGCGAAGGGTCGATCCGACAGGGTTCGCTCGTGAGCCTGTCCCAACCGTTCATTATCGACTCTCTACCGCTGAACGGCGAAGAATTTTCCGGGTCGGGCCGTCGTCAGGGATTGTATGGCTTCGACTGGTTCAGGTTACCCGGTCCGATCGAGGATCGATAGAGAATTCGGATAACCGGGTCTGGGGCAATCACCCTGTTCCGGGGGGCTCAACGAAGTGCTCTCCGTTCGGAATCCGTTCGCAGGAAGGCCGCTGGCTTAACGCCGGTTCGACCTCCCGGGCGAAGCAGACACGAGGGCGGTCAGGAACCGGGTCCTAAAGGGGGTTGTTCCGGACGAACCTATACGAGCCTCCGACGCGTATCAGAGGGATCAATCGGGAGAAACGCCAGAAGGGGAGGTCGGTTGACAGAAGAAAAAAATGGCTCCGCGGCCCGGACTCGAACCGGGGACAAGTCGGTTAACAGCCGACTGCTCTACCAGCTGAGCTACCGCGGAGCGATGGCTTCGAACCGAAAAGTGTACGATCAAATCCCGCCTCAGAACAATAGGGACCGGTTAGGAGGACGCGGCTCCGGCCTCCCGAAACAGCGACTCAAACACCTCCGGGTCCGGGGGCCAAGATGCCTCGGACGGACCCGGCCAGCCGAATTCCTTCAACCGATAACAGCGCTGAGCCGTGGACAGCAGGGAATTGGAAAGCCGTCCGCGTTCCGAATCGTCGCCGGGGGGCACTTCGATCCAGACCGGACTCAGCACGGAAAGAATGGCACTCAACATGCCCTCCACTCCCCCGGCCCGGGCGACGAGAATCCGGCGGTAGGGGTGACGGGACTGCTGTTTGCTCAGGTAAACGTAGCACTTGCTGACAAATTCCATCCGTTCCCGTTCGTCGTACGGAGCCTCGGTATCCAGGTAGATGTTCAACCGGTGGATCGAACCACTCTCCACCGATTCGCGGGAGAACTGATGCTGTGGGCTCGGACAGATCAGATCCACTTCCCCAACCCCATCAAGAGACTGGCGAAGCCCCCACCAGTAGGGGTTCCGGTACTCGTAGGGTGGAACGTCCAGGGTCACCACGGCAAGCGAACTCACGCTTGAAGCCGACCGGTTAGCCCGATCGGTCGAGCCCGCTCACCGAGCGGCGGAGATCCCCCGAAATCGGAGCGGGATTCAGCCGGAACCGTCCGAGGTTACGTCCACCGGTTCGTCCCGGACCTCGTCCCCGATGGGTTTGTCATCGCGAGCCCGAGCCCGCTGCTTCCCCTCTTCGTCCAGCCGATAATGGTCGGCGGTGCCGTCGGTGTGGAGTTTTAAAATTTCCGACCAGACCGAAATGGCGATGTCCCCGGGTTTCGAGGTCCCCAGCCGCAACCCGATCGGAGCGTAGACCCGATCGTCGTCCGCCGGATTCACCCCGGCCCGTTCCTCCAGGTTGCGAAACAGGCGGATGCACTTGGTGTCGGAGCCGATCATCCCGATGTAGGCGGCGTCCGAATCCAGAACCTGCTCCATGATCTGGATGTCGGTGTCGTGGCAGCGCGTGATGATGGAAACGTAGGTGTTCTCATCGATGGTTACGTGATCCGCCCAGTCGTCAAAATCGACGTGAAGTACCTTCGAGGCGCCGGGAAATTTATCGGGATCGGCGAACTCCTCCCGGTCGTCCACGATGGTGTAGGACCGTCCGATGGCATCCCCCACGCGAGCGATCGCCTCCCCGACGTGGCCGGCCCCGAATTGAAGCAGGTGGAAGGAACGGCGTTCCACACCGATGAAGAATTCAACCTTCCCACCGCAGTACATGTTCAGCTCGTTGGGTTCCAGCCGGTGGCTGACCTTCTGACTTTCGTTTTCCTCAATGGCCTGTTTGGCCTGCTCGATAACAAAGGCCTCCATGGCTCCGCCGCCGACGGACCCCTCGATGGATCCGTCCTCCCGGACCAGCATTTTGGAACCGATCTTGCGGGGGGAGGAATTGACGGTGTCGGTCACCGTCACCAGAGCGTAGGGTTCCCCCTCGGTTTGCAGGTCAAGCGCGGTTTCATGCAGTGAATCACTCAACCGTTTCCCTCCTGACGGAAGCTCCGATGGATTTCGCTGACTACAAGTATATCGTCAGCCCCCCGGTTCACGGAAGCCTGGAGCCTCCCCTTCCGAACCAGTGGTCGCACCCATGCGACGTATTCATCACGTCCGTGTCATCCAACTCTGATTCCTGATATTCTGTTGGTCCGCCAACCGAGTTTCGGCGGGTTCATTCGCTAACTATTGTCTTTTGAAATTGATTGATTCACGGGGGACCTGCTCATGATCGAACGATGGTATCCGAACGTCAACCTCGGACTGACGGCCGAGTTTCTCCACCGGTGTGAGGGCCGCTCGCTGGTCCTGGTGCCGGACGAAGAGACGGCCCGGGAACTGCAAGTTAACTTGAATACACTCATGGGGGATGGTGCGGCCTACCTTCCGGGGTGGGATCAGTTACCCGCCCGGGAGAAACCACCCGAACCCCTTCGGCAGCACAGGAGACTGCGGACGGTCGACTGGCTGGAGTCCGACGGTCGGGTCCTGCTCACCACGCCGGAGGGCCTTGGGACCGTTCTCCTCCACCCGAACTCCGTCCGCAGCCTTCGGCTGGCCCCCGGCGACCGGTTCGATCCGGTCGACCTGATCCGGCGGTTGAGCGACCTGGGCTACCGGCGTCAGGACCTGGTTACCGAACCGGGCGACGTCTCCCTTCGCGGGGACCTGCTCGACGTGTATCCGCCCGACAAACCGTTTCCGGTCCGGCTGGAATTCTTCGACGACGAACTTGAATCCCTTGACTACTTCCACCCGAATTCCCAGATGGTGGCCGACCGGGTCCTTACCCCGCCGTTCACGATTCGAGCCCGGACCGAATTCACCACCGATCCCGACGAGCGGGACCGGTTTCGGAAGACCTTATCCACGTTCATTTCCGGAAATGAGCGAGCCGAATCGAACGACGACGAACCCATCCACTGGTTCCTGGGGGCCGACCGCCGAGAGACGGCCTATCCGGACGAACTTTTTCAGCCGGATCGGCTGGTCCTGTTTGACCATCGCCGGATTCGTCAGCGCTGCCGGGAATGGGACCGGGAGGTGGAGTTGCTGAGCGACGATCACCCGGCTTGGGGGACCCATCGAACGGTCGATTCCTTCCCGGCGGAATTTCGGGAGCCGGTCCATCTCCTTTCCCCCCGGGAGGATCCTCCCGAGGAGGAAACGGAGGAAGGTCACCTGGGGGAACCGCTCTCGATCACGGGGTCCTTCGGACTGGAAAACGAACCGATCGAACGGTTTCTGGAACGGGTTGAAACCGCCGCTTCCGCCACGGACACCGTCTACGTTCACGCGGAACAGGAGTCACTCCTGGAGCGAATACAAATTTTGTTACGGGAACGACGCTCGGACAATGGAAGCTTCCCGGCGGACCGGATCGATTTCGTCGGCCGTCCATGGCGTGGTTCCTTCCGGACCGAGGATATCGCTCGGCTGTCCCTGGACGACTTCTTCAACCGAACGGTGGGCCGGGAACGGATCGGCCCCCGCAGCGGCCGGACGGAGTACCTGGAATCCTTCGAAGACCTGGAGGCCGGTGACCTGGTCGTCCACGAGGACTTCGGGATCGGTCGATTCCACGGCCTCCGTCGCGTCCACTCGGCCGGTCAGACCCGGGATTGCATTCATATCGAGTACGCCAACGAAGACCGGTTGTTCCTGCCGCCGGATCAGATCGGACGGGTCCAGAAATACCTCGCCGACTCCGGGTACACTCCGCCGCTGACCTCACTTTCCGACGAGCGCTGGAACCGGGTGAAAAAACAGGTTCAGGAGGACCTCGAGGACCTGGCCTCCGACCTGCTTGAACTCTACATGGTGCGGGAGGAGGCTGAAGTCGAACCCTTCCCCGAGGCCGGGGTCGAACAGGCACAGTTCGAGGCCTCCTTCCCCTACCGGGAAACTCCCGACCAGCAGCGGGCCATCGAAGAAACCCTTCGGGACCTTTCGACGGGGACTCCGATGAATCGGTTGATCTGCGGTGACTCCGGCTACGGGAAGACGGAGGTCGCCCTGCGGGCCACCTTCCAGACTGTCGCCGCCGGCAGCCAGGTCGCGGTCCTGGTGCCCACCACCGTGCTGGCCCGTCAGCACGGTCAGACCTTCCGGCAGCGGTTCGCAACCTTCCCCTACGAGGTCCGCGTCCTGTCCCGGTTCACCGACGCCGACGAGGAACGCCGAACCGTCCGGGCGCTGGCCTCGGGAGAGGTGGACGTGGTGATCGGAACCCACCGGTTGCTGGGGGACGACATCGAATTTTCCGACCTCGGGCTGCTGGTCATTGACGAGGAGCAGCGGTTCGGGGTCAAGCAGAAGGAGACCCTGAAATTTTACCGGGAAAACGTCAACGTCCTGACCCTCTCGGCCACCCCCATTCCCCGAACCCTCTACATGTCGCTGTCCGGGGTCCAGGACATCAGCGTGATCAATTCCCCGCCGGAGGAGCGGAACCCGATCGACATCAACCTCGGAAGTTTTGACCGGTCGCGGGCCGCCGGGGCCCTCGAACAAGAACTGCAGCGGGACGGTCAAATCTTCTGGATCCGGAACCGGATCCGGCACCTTGAAGAAGAGGCTCACCTGGTCCGGTCGATGGTTCCCGACGGAACCACCGTTGAGGTCGCCCACGGTCGGATGGACCGGGAGAACCTCAGGGACGTCATGAACCGGTTCTACGAGGGAGAAGTGGACGTGCTGGTCTGCACGACCATTGTGGAGGCCGGACTCGATTGTCCCAACGCCAACACCATGATCATCCGCAACGCCCACCGGTACGGTCTGGCCCAGCTCTACCAGCTCCGGGGCCGCATCGGCCGCAGCCATCGGAAGGCCCGGGCCCATCTATTTTACCCGGACTCCGTGGACCTGACCGAGGAGGCGGAAGCCCGGTTGGACACGATTAAACGGTCCGCCGAGCTGGGGTCCGGGTTTGAAATCGCCATGCGGGACCTGGAGATCCGCGGCGCCGGAAGCCTGCTGGGCAAGCAGCAGCACGGCAACATCCGGGCCCTGGGATTTCCGCTCTACTGCAAACTGCTCCAGCGGACCGTCCGGCGCCTCCGGGAAGGATTCGAGGTCCCCGAGCCTTTCCCGAAACTCCCCCTGCCCGGGGTCCATTACCTGCCGGAGGAATACGTCCCCGACGAACGGGCCCGGATCCGTCAGTACCAGGCGCTGGCCGCCTGCCGAACCCCGGAGGAAATGGACGAACTGGAATCCCGGTGGAAGTCGACCTTTGGCCCGCTTCCGGAGCCGGCAAGCGAACTGTTGACCCGTCACCGATTTAAAATCACGGCCACCCGGCACGGCTGGACCGACCTGCGGTATCGGAACCAGGAGCTGAACCTGGCCGCCACGAACGGAACGGAACTCCTGAACCGGGCCGCGGAACGGGCCGGTTGTACGGGAACAAGCCGGGGAAACCGGTTCTTCGTCCGTCAGCTGACCCCCGAACGGGTTCCTGCATTCCTGGAAGCCTCGGTCGAACCCCAGCCGGTCGTGTCGACGAATCCCGCCTAGCCCGATTCCTCTTCTCATTCCTTTCATCCCGTTCCCCCGACCCTCAACCTCAGACGGATCAAATCCCATTTGTTGGGTAACTTTGGATTCCCGTCGATTGGGAACCGGCTGATTCATGCCGCCATCACCTCCGATTCCGGAGGGCCTTCCTCCGAGTTGAAACCAGCTCGGCGGTCCGAGAACCATCCGGGGCGACTGACTTCCATCATGGTTGGGACCCAATCCCAAATACAGGAAGGAAAACGAGTAGAGCCAACAATTCCGACGCGAGCCGATGGGGTCCCGAATGGTGTGGAAAGACGGTCTCAAAACGGGTCTGATTTCACCGTCCCGGAACCAACCGTGGACCACCAACCATCCCGAACGGTCTGAATCGACACGGGATAAGGTTCCTGATCCGAGAGGCGGAATCACCCGGGGAGTCAGAACCTGACTGACCGAGAAGGATGGGCCGGGGCCATTTTTACACCCAAAAATGGACGCAACCCGTGAGGTCGCCGGCGGGATCAGGCTTTGTTCAGAAGATCGATCAATCCGTGGAACGGGGTGGGAAACCGGTAGCTGAACGCCAGGTCCTCCTGCAACTTCGTCGACCCGACCCGTTTCTGGGGTTTCAGCAGCCCGAGTCGCCTGTCGGAGTAGCGCTCCTCGGCCTCCTCCCACGAGACCCGGGTGATGGTGGACGGGTCCCGACCGGTCGCTCGATACAAAAATTCCACCAGATCCCCCAGGGGGGAGGGACGGCGGTCCACCAGGTTGTAGATTCCGGTTTGGTTCCCGGCCGCAAGCAACACGATCACCCGGACCAGGTCCTCCACCCGGATCCGGTTGGTCCAGTTGTCCCCCTCCCCGACGAGTTCGTACTCCTCCGACAGGTACCGTTCGGCGGCGTTTCGACCGGGTCCGTAAATTCCGCCGATCCGACACCGGACCAGAGCCCGCTCGGGCAACCCGTCCTGCAGGAGGGTTTCGACCCTCCGACGGAGCTCCCCCGACTCGCTGAAGGGGGACATCGGGGTGGTCTCAGTCACCCATTCTCCTCCGGCGTCCCCGTACACCGAAGTGGAGCTCAGGTAGACAAACCGTTCGAGCCGGCCAACGGGCGCCCGGTCCAGAAATCGTTCCATCAGGATGACGCCTTTCTCCAACCCGAGCCGGATGGACGGACCCGGGGTGAAGATCACCCGGAGCGACTCCTCCGAAAGCCCTTCCCAGAACCGTTCCATGGACCCGGGGTCCTCCAGATCGAACGGTTCGACCGGAAACGTCCCAGGGCCCGACTCGTCCAGTTCACCGGTCCGGGTGGTTCCCACGACCGACGCACCGCGATCGGCCAGTCGGCCGACCACCCGGGAACCCGTGTACCCCGCGCCAATGACTGCGTAGATCATCGAATCTTCGGACCTCCCGGGGACAGCCTATCAATTTCCCAATGAATCGCTCAGGGATCCGGTTCCGGAAGCCGGGAGAATCCGTCCCCGGGTAAGAGACCGCTCGGCCCTGCCGACGATTCAACGTGAACCCGTACCGACCCATCAACATATCGAGATATCAAGATATCTCGATATGTTGGCTTGTTGGATCTCGTTGAAATTGGGATGGAACGAGGTTCATCGGGGACAACCAAGAATTCATCAATCCCGGACGGGAGGGGTTCGCCAACCCTCCCGTCCGGGTGAGGAACCGGAACCAAGCAAAGAGGGCTTAGAGCAGCGGCAGGTACTCCTCGATCTCAAAATCGGTCACGTTCTGGCGGTACTCGTCCCAGATGAACCGTTTCTCGCGAATGTAGTGCTCGAACGCTTCCTCGCCGAACGTCTCCCGCATCAGATCGCTCTCCTCGAAGTTGCTGATCGCCTCGCCCAGGGAGCCCGGAAGCTGGTCGATGCCCTGATCCTTCAGCTCCGAATCGGACATTTCGTAGATGTTGTTCGTGGTGGGATCCTCGAGTTCGTATCCCTCCTCGATCCCCTTCAATCCGGCCGCCAGCATGCTGGCGAAGGCCAGGTAGGGGTTGCAGGAGGGATCGGGAAACCGAAGCTCAAGCCGCGTGGCCGCCTCCTCGCCCTCGTCGTAGGCGGGAAGCCGAATCAGAGCCGACCGGTTCCGGGCCCCCCAGGAGACGTACACCGGCGCTTCGTACCCGGGTACCAACCGCTTGTACGAGTTGGGCCACGGGTTGGTCACCGCGACGATCTCGTGGATGTGCTCGATGATGCCGGCGATGTACTGTTCGGCGGTCTCGGACAGGAAGAACCGGCCGTCGGGGTCGTAAAAGGCGTTCTCGCCGTCCCGGTAGAGCGACTGGTGAGTGTGCATACCGGAACCGTTCTCGTCGCTGATCGGTTTCGGCATGAAGGTGGCGTAGACCCCGTTCCGACTGGCGACTTCCTTCACGACGTACTTGTACGTAATGCACTGGTCGGCCATCTCGGTGCCGGTCCGGTGCGTCATGTTGATCTCGTGCTGGGACGGGGCCACCTCGTGGTGGGAGTACGGGACGTCGATCCCGATCTTCTCCAGGTGATCGATGATCTGCATCCGCAGATCGTTGGACTGGTTTAATCCCGTGATGTCAAAGTAGGACTCTCGGTCGAGCGTTTCGGTGCCCTGATCGTCCTCAAAGATAAAAAATTCCATCTCGGGCCCGGCGTAAAATTCATCAAACCCCATCTCGGCGGCTTTTTCCTCCGTGCGCTGAAGGATGTGCCGGGGATAACCGAGGTAGGGCGGGTTGTCCTCGTAGGTGTGGTGAACGTCGCAGAACATCCGGGCCCGCGGCGGGATGGATTCGTCCTCCGCCGTCCAGGGCAGTAATTTGAACGTGTCCGGGTCCGGAATGGCGAGCATGTCGCTCTCCTGAATCCGGCTGAACCCCTCGATCGAGGACCCGTCGAACCCGAATCCTTTCTCAAACCCCTTCTCCACCTCGGAGACCGGAACGTCAAAGCCCTTCAGCTTGCCGGACAGATCCGAAAACCAGAGCTGAAGAAACTCCACTCCTTCCTCCTCGATCCTGCTCATGACCTCATCGGCACTCACATCGGCCACCTCCTAAAAGAATGTACACCTTTCTACTTAATTTCTGTCCTTATGAACAGTTGCGGTACTATAACACCGTTATATCCGTTGTAAAGTGGTATCTTTCCGTTCGATTACTTGTATCATCAATTTCTGATTGAAAAATCACGTTTGCACACACTTTCTGTTGGATTGATGGTTTTTGAACCTGTTACTGGTTGGTCGATGGGTAGACGGGTCGCGTCCATTGCCGGGTGCAAATTCGGGACCCAATCCGTCGTCTCTCCGCCATCAACCCCAAGCCAGCGGACGGGAGCCGGAACGAACCCAATTCTCCGCTGAAGTCGTCCGGGCGGTGGCGACACTCCGGCCGGATCCGGAGGCTCCCTACCGTGATCGGGGTCCGATCCGTTATACTAAATGGACTTTTTATCTCCTACCGGAACGAATGATTCCCATGTTCGACGCCGACGATATACGAAACCTGGCCATTATTGCGCACGTTGACCACGGCAAAACCACCCTGGTGGATCACATGCTTCGTCAGAGCGGCGTGTTTCGACCCCACCAGGAGGTTGAGGACCGGGTGATGGACTCCGGGGACCTCGAACAGGAACGCGGCATCACCATTTCCTCCAAGCCCGCGGCGATTCTCCACGGCAACACCAAGATCAACCTGGTCGACACGCCGGGTCACAGCGACTTCGGCGGCGAGGTGGAGCGGGTGCTCAACATGGTGGAGGGGGCCCTGCTTCTGGTCGACGCGGCGGAGGGTCCCCTGCCTCAGACCCGATTCGTGCTGGACAAAGCCCTAAAACAGGGGCTTTCAATCGTTCTGTGCGTGAACAAAATTGACCGGGACGAAGCCCGGATCAGTGACGTCGTTGATGAGGTGTTTGAGCTGTTCATGGAACTCGGGGCCAGCGACGACCAGCTGGACTTCCCGATCATTTACAGCTCGGCCATTCAGGGGATCGCGGTTAATGACCCCGACGACCCATGGGAGAACCTGGAACCCCTGTTCGAAACCATCAAGCAGACCGTCCCTCCGCCGGAGGTCGATCCCGACGCCCCCCTCCAGATGCTGGTGTCCGATCGCGGTCACGACGAGTTCGTTGGCCGGCTGGCGTTCGGACGGATTCACGCTGGAACCCTCGAGACCGGTCAAACCATCCGGGTCTGTCGCGAGGACGCCGATCCGGTGGATACCACGGTGAGCGCCCTGTACGTCCACGAAGGTCTTCAGAAGCAGGAAGTCGACCGGGTACAGGCGGGGGAAATTGTCGCCGTGGCGGGCAGCGGCGAGGTCGAAATTGGAGACACCATTACCAGTCCGGAGAACCCCCGGCCCCTTCCCCGCATCTCCGTGGAACAACCGACCGTGAGCGTTGAAATTATGCCCAACGACGGCCCCTTCTCCGGTCGGGAGGGAGAATTCGTAACCGGGCGAAAATTGCTGGAACGGCTGCGGCTGGAGGACCAGACCAACGTGGCGATTCGCCTCCAGGAGCAGGGATCGGAACGATGGAAGCTCCACGGACGGGGGCAGCTCCAGCTCGCGGTTCTCCTCGAGGAAATTCGCCGGGAGGGCTACGAACTGCTGGTCGGCAAACCCGAAGTCCTTACGGTCCAGACCAACGGGACGGTGAAGGAACCGATCGAACGGGCCATCGTGGACGTCCCGGAACCCTACGTGGGGGCGGTCACCGAGAGCCTCGGCAACCGGCGCGGCCAGATGCAACAGTACGAATCCATGGAGGGCGACCGGGTTCGCCTGGAGTTCACCGTTCCCACCCGGGGCCTCATCGGGTATCGGTCCCGGTTCCAGACCGAAACACGCGGAAGCGGAATCTTAACCACCACCTTCGAGGAGTACAGCCCGATGGGAGAGCCGATCGCCGGTCGCGGCACCGGCGCCCTCATCGCGGACCGGGGCGGAACCGCCACAAGCTACGCCCTCAAGAAGCTGTCGGACCGGGGACAATTCTTCGTCGAACCGGGCACCGAGTGTTACGAGGGCATGATCGTGGGAGAACACAACCGGAAGGAAGACCTCACGGTCAACATCACGAAGGAAAAACAACTGACCAACTTCCGGGCCGCCGGATCCGACGACACGGTGCAGCTTGAACCGCCGGTACCCGTGGACATTGAGTTTGCTCTGGAGTGGATCACGGAGGACGAACTGGTGGAGATCACCCCCCGGGACGTTCGACTCCGGACGCGTTAATCAAACCAACGTACTGTAAACGATTGTGTCCCGCATGGTGTGTAAATACGGTCTCCAAACGGATTTGATTTCTCCGTCCCGGAATCAACCGTCACGAACGACCCGAATCGACGCGGTATAAGGTTCCTTGATCCGGGAAACGAAATCACACCTCGGGCACGTACGTCGTGCATCCGGAACCGGTCGACCGAGAAGGATGTGCGGAGGTCGTTTTTACCTACAACAGGGGCAGTGACCCTGTAAAAGGAGGGACCATGGGAGATTGTTCGATTCCAGCGGCCTGATTCGACCGCAACGATCATCCGTACGGAGGGAGGATTCATCATGGACAACGAACGGATCGACCGGCTGCTCGAAACAACCCGGGTGATCGCCGTCGTCGGCTGTTCCGGAACGCCGTCCAAGGAAGCCCACCGGGTTCCTTCCTTCGTCCAGGATCAGGGCTACGATGTGGTGCCGGTGAACCCGAACCACGACGAACTCCTCGGGGTTCCCTGCTACCCCGATCTCTCGACCGCCCGGGACCGTCATCCGGACCCAATCCAGATGGTGAACGTCTTTCGGCCCGCTCCGGAGACCCCTGCCATCGCCCGCCAGACCGTAGACATCGGAGCAGAAGCCCTCTGGCTCCAGCTCGGCATCCGCCATCCCGAATCCCGGTCCATCGCGGACGAGGCCGGACTGGACTACGTGGAGGACCGCTGCATCTACCAGGAACTGAACCGGCGGATGACGTCTTCCTGACTCGTTTTCTTGCCGGGTTGGTGGTCCGGCTACCGATTCATCGTGGCGCCCGAACCATCCGAGCTTGAGGCGACCGTCTGGATGTACTCCCGCTTCCACCACCGTCCGGAATTCCATAGTTCGCCGGGGTCGGTGAATTCATACCGGTAACGCTGGATTCGAATCTCCTCGGGTCCCGGTTCGCCGGCGAACGGATTGGTCCGGAGCAACTGACTGAAGGTCTCCTCGTTTTCGAGCAATTTTTCCATCATCCCGAACAACCAGCCAGGAGGCCGGCGTTTCATCGCCGCGAACCACAGCTGCCAGTCCAGACGTAGGTGGTAGGGTGCCCACTGTGGGGGACATCGTTCCGGGTCGGTGGGTTTGCCCTTGAACTCGTAGGTTTTCCATTCTCCGTCCCGGCACCGCCCCTCCACCACCAGTTCGTACCGGTTGCGGGTGATGGAACCGAAAGCTCCGTAGGTGTTCACCAGATTCAGCGGATCAAACCCCGCGTTCATCAGTTGATTTTCGGACAGCAGGTTCCGCGCCGGATAGTAACTCAGGATCAGAACCAGGAGACCGAACAGCACGATGACCCAGCCGTGAACCGGGTACATCTCATGAAGTCCGGCGGGAGCCAGCCATCCGAACGCATCGGAATAAAACCAGTCGGGGATCAGGGGCAAAGCCACCACCGCGGTCAAAAAATTCAACCAGGAGAAATTTCCGGTGAGCATCAGCCAGCCCTGGAACCCGATGGTTAGCAGCCCGGCGAAGCCGGCGGCGGGCTGCGGAACAAAGTACAAAAATGGCACGACGAGTTCGACCAGATGGTTGGCCGCTACCTCCAGTTTATGCCACCAGCGGGGCAAATGGTGGGCGAACCAGCTCAACGGATTGGGCATCGGCTGGGTTTCGTAATGGTAGTCCATGCAGGTCAGGTTCCTCCAGCACCGATCTCCACGGATCTTGATTAACCCGGCGCCGAACATCACCCGGAACAACAACCAGGCAAACAACACCAGCACCAGATCCGGGACCTCCTGATAGGCCCCTCCGAGAAAAACCGCCAGAACCCCGGTTTCGCAGAGGAACGACTCCCATCCGTACCCGTAAAATAACCGGCCAACCTTCACGAGGGACAGGTACAGAGCCCAGAGAACCAGCAGGACGAGGGACGTGACCACGGTCCCCAGCCACTCCACCCCCAGAAACCCAATCCCCGACAGAATCAGACCCGCGACCGAGACCTGCCTGACAGCCTCGTCGTTCGGAAAGAAATGGAACACCGAGGGGGTTTCTCGAAAGCTCGACCGCTCGATCAGGTCGGTAAAGGGGAGGATGCCCTCCTCCCCCGCCAGGGGAAGAAACTGGCGGTAGACCGCGAGAAAAGCCAGAAAATACGTCAGATACAGACCACGATAAAACAGGAACCGGGCAACCCAGTACTGGTCGGAGCCGGAGATCAGAAGGTCAACCAACTCAATCCACCTCGTCGACGGCAACGGCGAACGAATGTCAGGTCAGGCCACGAATCCACGTAAACCCTCATAATATTTCTCCTGAGGTAGAACGAAAGAATTTTCGGTGAGAAGTGAGGTCCAACCGGATGCCAAACCGGCGTGCCGGACAGGACCGGGTGCTTTCTCGGGTTGAGAGCCGTCACAAACAAATCGGTTTCCCGTCCGACGGATCTCCGGAAAAAGTCCGTAAACAGAGAGAAATGGTACCGGCGCACG
Organism: uncultured bacterium; assembly: GCA_964413525.1. Taxonomy (GTDB): domain Bacteria; phylum T1Sed10-126; class T1Sed10-126; order T1Sed10-126; family CAYPTI01; genus CAYPTI01. The sequence continues at coordinate 36,563 of CAYPTI010000003.1, forward strand.
AGGTAACGGTAGAGGATCGTTCAGCCGGGGAACTCAAACGTTATTTTGCTCTCATCATCGGTATATATTTCCTGATTCTCCCCTTCCTTGATCCGGCCGAAAAGGTGATGTTCCACGTCGAGTTTCTCCCGGATGATGGAACGGTTTGATTCGTCGAGTTCAACCCCGATGCTGTTGCGTCCCTCCTCCCGGGCGGCGAGGGTCGTGGTCCCGCTGCCGAGAAACGGGTCCAGCACGGTCTCCCCGGAAAACGAGTACATCTTGATCAACCGCCGGGGCAACTCCTTTGGAAACTTGGCCACGTGATCATCCTGCCGGTCAGGCGGGAGTTCCCAGATCCCCCGAAACCAGCGGGAGCGCTGTTGTTTGGTCAGTCGACTTTTTTCCCGGGCCTCCTCGTCGGGTCGAGGCCAGTCCCCCCGCTTCCGAAACAGCAAAATATACTCATGTTCGTAGGTTACGTGGCCGTCCTTCGGGTAGTAGGTCGATCCCATCCACAGGCCTCCCCCGCTCGTGTTGGTTGTGGACACCTTCCGCCAGATGATGTTGCCCATGAAGTCAAACCCGAGTTCCCGTCCGATCCGGATGGTGTCGGCGGGAATCGGCTTCACCCGATACCGGTCGTAGTCCTCCGCCCGGAGGTACTGGTCCCCGATGTTGATCGCCAGTCGACAGCCCGACATCAACAGCCGATGGCACTCCGACCAGACAGACTTCAAATCCCCAAGATAGTCATCGTACGGCTGATCCGCACCGATCTGGCCCTCGGTTTCGTAATCTTTGATCTGCCAGTACGGGGGCGACGTCACCACCAGCCCGACGGACTCGTCAGGGATCTCCGGCAAGACGTCAAGTGCGTTTCCGAAAAGTACCCGGTGCGTGGTTGGAGGTTTCAACGTTCCCTCTCCAGAATCGGGGCTGACCAAACGGACGTTCTCCTCGAGCTGGTTCCACCCGTGTGGAGATCCCGGCTGAGGAGGTGTTGTCACCACGCACCGTAACAAACCGGGGTCGGTTTGAACCACGAAGGTATGACGTTTACCCGGAAGCAGGAACGTTCGGGAGCTGACCGCCGAGGTGATTTTTATCTCCCGGATCGGGAGCTTTATCCCGCGTCAATTCAGGACGTTCGTTCCGTTTTGTGACCTAAGATTGGATCTGGATCGGCGAAATCAAACCGCTCGGAGGCCGTGTGGACATAAAATAGGAACAGAACAAAGGAGGGCAACGAGGTTCGCGAGGTCGATCAGCGGGCGGAGACGAACTCCTTCAGTTCCCGGGCGGGGAGGGGTCTGCTGTAGAAGTAGCCCTGAGCGTAATCACAGTTGAGTCGGTTGAGAAACTCGACTTCCTTCCGACGCTCGGGACCTTCGGCGACAATCTCCAGATCAAGTTCCCGGGCAAGTTCAAAGATCGCCCGGACAAGCTTTTGATTCGACGGTTCCCGATCAATATCGGCAATGTAGTCGCGGTCGACCTTGACCACGTCGAGCGGAAACCGGCTGAGATACTCGAGCGAGGAGTACCCGGTACCGAAATCGTCGAGGGCGACCCTCACGTTCCTTTCATGAACCTGGTTGAGAAGCACGAGCGCGTGATCGACATCCCCCAGCGCGTGCTGCTCGGTTACCTCCAGTTCCAGCTTGGAGGGAGGAACGTCGAACCGATCCAGCTGATCTCCGAGGACCTTCACAAAATCGTTCGTCT
>CAYPTI010000004.1:0-37379 GCA_964413525.1 uncultured bacterium
GATCCACCGCCACCGCGACGTGGCGGTCGTGTACCCGGAGCCCGGCTGCGTCCAGACCCACCCCCGGCGGCACCCGGACGGAGTCGTCCAGCGGCAGATCCGCCAGAAGGTCCTTCATTACCCCGGCATCAAGCTTCCCTTCGGGGAGTGCACCGTTCGACATCCCGATCACCTTCCACGGCGGGAATTCAGTCGTTGTGGATCCCCCACTGATCATAACGAAAAGCACAGGGTATCATGACGTAGTGTCATTCTTGATATCAACCCCATGAACAAACGGAGAGGAAGCTTCCCGGATGAACGTTGACCGACGGGATGGAAACGGAAAAGTTTTTGCCCTGATCCTGGTCCTCCTGATGGCCGGTTTCGGACTGTACGCGGGATACGATGTTTACGATGAACTTCTGTTCGGGAATTCTCAGGTGCCGGAAGAATTTGCCGCGAGTACCTCCGTACCCTCGGAAAACCGTCCCGAACAGGAACCGGACACCAACCGGGTTTCAATCGAGGAGGTCACTCGGGAGTCCCGGGCCCGGGCCACGGATGCCGGACGGGTCGTCACCCCACTTGAACGGAAGTCGGATGAACTGCTGGTCGCCTTCCTCGACGTGGGACAGGGAGATGCCGTGTTCCTTCAATTTCCGGACGGGACCAACATCCTGCTCGACGTGGGGGAAGGAGATTACGAGCGACATGACGTCCTGGTGAACGCGGCCGACAACATCATCCTCCCCTACCTGGAGGAGAACAACATCACCGAGCTCGATTACTTTGTCTCCAGTCACCCCCACAGCGACCACATCGGAGCCGCTCACGACCTGATTCGGGAACTTTCCCCCGACCGCGCGATCCTGTCCGGCCGCAGTCACACGACCACGACCTACGAAATGATGATGGAGGCACTGTTTGAGCAGCAAGTCCCGGTGAATTCACCGGTGGAAGCCGACGGAACCCTGAATACGGGGGACGAGCTATCGATCCCCGAGGTGGAATTCCGACTGATGCGGGCGGCTCCCGAGCACCGGAATCTTAACGAAGCCAGCCTGACCTTCCGGCTTCAGTACGGGGACGTTAGTTTTCTGTTCACCGGCGACACGGAGGACGAGGGGGAGGCGGAACTGGTTGAAGAATGGGGTTCCGACCTCGACTCGACCGTCCTGAAGGTCGGCCACCACGGAAGCCGAACGTCCAGCAATCCGGAATTTCTTCGAACGGTGTCTCCCCGGCAGGCGATTATCATGGTCGGCGGGTACAACACCTACGGCCACCCCCATCCGTCGGTCGTATCACGATTGGAGGAACACGGAGCCACCGTTCACCGGACCGACGAACACGGGTCAATCATGATGGCGACCGACGGAGAGACCCTGCGATATTATCGTTCCTCGGAGCTTTCAGCCGTACGCTGACGACTCAGATCCGGGTCAGGAAATCTGTGATCAATCCGACCACCCGCTCGCGCTGGTAATCCAGGTGCAGGATGTGTCCGGTGCGGGTCAGGGTGCGGACTTCATTTACCGGGTTGGGAGCCTTCCGGAGCCTCCGTCGGACAACCGGCGTGTTGACCACCGAATCCTCACGGGCGAGCAGCCCCAGGAGAGGCATCCTCAGCTGACGGGGATCGACCGATCCGCGGGCATCCCTCATCAGTCGCGTGATTTCCCGAACCGACTCCACGGGTATCCAGTCGTACAGCAACAATTCGGCCGCTCTTCGTTCATCCATGAGGGTATTCAGGGACAGTCGGGGCACGTAATCGACCAGCCATCCCACGGTTTTAACCCACCATTCAACGGAAAGGACGTAATACCAGCGGTAGGCGTACTCCAGGGCCGGCGCGAGAAGGATCAGTCCGTCCAGAGGAGCTTTTTGTGCAAGGCGGTACGCAAGCAACCCGCCGAGCGAACTTCCCAGAACGGCTAATCGGCCCGAACCCGCGATCCGGTCGATTCGCTCCCGGACGGCCCGAAGCCACTCCCAGCGGCCGGCCTCCCGGAGATCGGAGGGCCGGGTTCCGTGACCGGGCAATCGCATGACCTCGACGGTCCAGTTTGTTTTTCGATGAATGTTGTCCGCAAGGTAGCGGTAACTGGACGGGTTATCCAGAAACCCGTGGACGACCAGCAGGGTACGGTCCCCGGATCCTTCAAGTCGGAATTCATCCGCCCTCGGATCCATCAACTCGCTCACAAATTTTCCACCTCACGGAAAGTCGGTTTCCATCGACCCGCATCCGCGGTGCAAAGAACCCATCTCATCCGGATCCTCGAATCAACAACCGTTGGTGAGGGTCAACCGCTCGCTCCCTCAATCAGCGGCCGGATGGTATCGAGACCGTCCCCCAACCCCTGCGGAGGTATGGGGCGTCGATTCCTCCAGCCTGGATGGTTTGCGAACCGTGGGATGATATGAAAACGGAGCTCATCGGAGTTTCGTCGGTGAACTGGCGGGGGTCGAAGCCAGTCCCGTGGCGGGTGAACGGCTGATCGACCAGGGGAGACTGCCCTTACTTAAGTCTGCTCCGGGCCGTCATTATCCGGCTGCTGCACAATGAATCGAACCGGGTGGCCCCGGACCACGAATTCAATCCGGGAAACCTGATCGGGAAGGTCCCGGCGGTTCAACCGGCGGACGAAGACGTTTATTTTGAGGACTCAGGTGTCTTCCGGGTCAATGTCCTCGGGATCGATATCCCCCGGGTCAACGTCCGGATCGTCCTGCGGAAATTCCTCTCCTTCGGCAAATTCTTCTACTTCCTCCTCGGCCTGCTCCAGTTCCTCCTCGAGGTCGATCGAGTCCGGCATGTCCTCCGGATCCGGAAGATCCTCCGGAGAAAGGTCCTCAAGCTCTTCGGAGTTCACGATGCGGGAAAAGGTGTCGATCGGGATGGGGAAGGCAATCGTCGTGGTGTCTTCGCTGGAAATGTCGACCAGGGTCTGAAGGTACCGAAGCTGGATCCCGGTCTCGGTCTGACCGATAACCTTGGCGGCCATGTTGATCTTTTCCGAGGCCTGGTGCTCCCCTTCGGCGGCGATGATCTTGGCCCGACGTTCCCGCTCGGCCTCGGCCTGACGGGCCATGGCACGCTGCATGGAATGGGGCAATTCGACGTTCTTGACTTCCACGGCGGTAACCTTCACACCCCAGGGATCGGTGTGGTCGTCGATAACTTCCTGCAGTTGCTGGTTGATCTTGTCCCGCTCGGCCAGCAGTTCGTCCAGTTCGGCCTGACCGATGATGCTCCGGAGGGTCGTCTGACCGATCTCGCTGGTCGCGAGGTAGTAGTTGTTCACCTGGATCACGGAATCCTCGGGGTTGTCGACCCGGAAGTACACGACGGCGCTGACCTCGACCGGTACGTTGTCGATGGTCATGACGTCCTGGGCCGGCACGTCCATGGTGATAATCCGCATGTTGACCCGTTCCATCTGTTCAATGATGGGAACCACGTAGATAATTCCGGGTCCCCGGGTCCCGACGTATCGACCAAGCCGGAGAATAACGGCCCGTTCGTACTCCTTGATGATCTTGATTCCGCTGATGGCAAAAATCACGAAGACCACGGCAACACCGAGAAGTATCTGTGTAACGGTCATGGACAAGGCTCCTCAGGTTCAGGTTTGATTTTTAATAATGAATTGAAAGCTTAACAAATCCTGAATCAAACGACCAATTCCGTTCTTTTTTTATCCCCGGAGCGGTACCCGGGTTCGGTTCAAGAATCCTCGGTCGTTTGGTCCGGCTCCGGTTTGTCCTCCTCCACCGTCAGCGAGCGTTCGTGTTTTTCCACCACCCGGATGGGTGTATCCCGACGCAGTTCCCGACCGTCGGCGCTCTCGGCCTTCCAGTACTCCCCCCAGACGTAAACCATGCCCTCCGGATTCAGATCCTCCTTGACCTTGCCCGTTCGGCCGACGAGGTAATCGTCCCCGATCCGAACCTCGTCGACGAAGGTGCGTTTCACCAGCCACATCATGATAAAGACGAACGTGACCATCGCGGCGGTGATCCCGATCATCAGCCCCAGCGGGACGGCAAAGGCCTCGGTCTCGAACAGCATGACGCCCCCGAGCAGAAAGGAGATCGCACCTCCGATCGTGAGGACCCCGAAGGTCGGTACGAAGATGTCCAGGACCATGAGGATCAGGCCGAGGAAAATCAGGGCCAATCCGGCGTAATTGATCGGCATCATGCCCAGCCCGAAGAAGCCGAGCAGCAGAAAAATCCCGCCCAGCACCGCACCGATCCCCACGCCGGGGTTGGTAATTTCGTAAATAAGGGCCATAAATCCCAGGGAGAACAGAATCATCAGAAGCTGTGGATCGGTCAGGGTCTTTAGAAAGTCTTCCTGCCAGGTCCAGCCCAGGGTCCGAACGTCCGAGGTCTCCACGAACCGGACCGATTCTCCCGAGGCCAGTTCAACCTCCCGGTCGACGAGCTGCTCGGTGAGGTCGGTTACACTGTCGGCCCGGATCTCGATGATCCCTTCCTCAAGCGCTTCTTCCTCTCCGACGGAAATCCCCTCCCGGACGAACTGCTCCGCCAGGTCCTGGTTCCGGTCCTGCTGGGCCGCGAGACGGCGAATTTTGGTGGCCGACCATTCCATGACCTTCTTCATCCGATCGTCCTGGGACTCCTGTTCAAGCGTTTCCTGTTCTTCTTCGTCCTCCACCTGATCCGGAGTGGGAGGCTGTCCGCCCATCTGGACCGGCGTGGCCGAACCGATGGTGCTGGCGGATGCCATGGAGGCAACGTGAGAGGACAGAAGGATGAAGGCGCCGGCCGAGGTGGCGTCCCCTCCCCGCGGTACCCAGACGATAACCGGTACGTCGGCCCGGAGAATTCGGTTGGTCATTTCGTTCATGGAATCCATCAACCCACCGGGGGTGTCCATCTCAATGATGATCCCCTGGGCCCGATCGGTTTCCGCCTGTTCGATGACGCGGTCCAGGTAACCCGCGGTGACGGGATTAATCGGACCTTCGATCACGCCGTGGTAATAAAACGGTTCCCGTTCGGCCGTCTCGTGTTCGGACGACATACCCGGGAAGCCGAATACGCCGAGCAACAGCGCCCCGGTCAACAACAGAATCAATCCGGTGACCCAGGCCGTTCCCAGCCGGTCCGGCAACAAACTATTCATGAATGGACACCTTTCCGTCCGTGCAGGGGATCGGCCAGTTCCCGGACCTTTGATTCAAGTCCGCTGAGAAGTCGGTCCGATGCACCGCCGTGTCGTTCAATAACGTCGGCAAGCGCGCTCCCGACGATGACGCCGTCCACCGGCCCGAGGAGATCACCGAGGTCGGACGTATCGGACACCCCGAATCCCATCGCCACCGGGAGGTCACTCGCTCCGGCTACGTCCCTCAGACGCTCCCGCAGGCGGTCGGAAAATCCTTCTCGGGCTCCGGTCACCCCGGTGACGTTGACGTAGTACAAAAACCCCGTGGCCTTCCGGCTCAGGTCACGAACCCGGTCGAGCGGCGTGGTCGGGGTGGCCAGCAGCACGGTGGCGAGATCATGGTGCCCGGCCCGATCGAAGAATTCCGGCGATTCCTCCGGCGGAAGGTCCACCGCGAGAATCCCGTCCGCTCCGGCGTCCCGGGCCCGGGAGAGAAATCGATCGTCCCCCCATCGAAAGACGGGGTTGTAGTACGTCATCACGACGACGGGGATCTCAACGTCCGGACGAACCCGCTCCAGCATCGAAAAATAGTCCTCAATGGAAAATCCGTTTTCCAGGCTTCGCGTGGACGCCCGTTGCAGGGTTGGACCATCGGCCAGGGGATCGCTGAAGGGAATGCCCAGTTCAACGGCATCGGCTCCCCAGGACTCCAGGTTCCGGAGGATCCGTTCGGTGGTTTCAAGGTCCGGATCGCCCGCACAGAGATAGGGCATGAACAGCCGACCCTCGTCCTGCGTCCTTCGACGAAATTGTCCCCTGACCCGGTTCACAGGGCTGCCTCCGGTTCCCAGTCCTCGTACTCGGCGACGCTTCGGACATCCTTGTCGCCTCGGCCGCAGAGGTTCAGGATCACGCTGTCTTTGTCCTCGAGAATGTCGGGATGACGGGAAAGGTATCCGATGGCGTGGGACGGTTCGAGGGCCGGGATGATCCCTTCCAGCTCCGACATCACCTTGAATCCGTGGATTGCTTCGTCGTCGGTGGCCGCCACCACCTGGAGCCTGCCTTCGTCCTTCAAATGAGCCAGCTGGGGACCCACCCCGGGATAGTCCAACCCTGCCGAGACGCTGTGAGGGATTTGAACCTGACCGTCCTCGTCACTCATCAGGTAGCTTTTGCTCCCGTGCAGCACTCCCGGGTCCCCCTCCACCAGCGGGGCGGCGTGCTCATCGGTGTCGACTCCCTTCCCGGCCGCTTCCACACCAATCAGGGGCACGTCCTCATCCAGAAATTCACTGAACAACCCCATCGCGTTGGAGCCTCCTCCGACGCAGGCGATCAGAGCGTCGGGGAGTCCGCCCACCCGGTCGTCGTACTGCTGCCGGGCTTCCTTGCCGATCACGGACTGGAAGTCTCGAACCATGTCGGGATACGGGGACGGACCGACCACCGATCCGATGATGTAGTGGGTGTCGTCCACGTTGGTCACCCAGTCACGGATGGCTTCGTTGGTGGCGTCCTTCAGGGTGCCGTTCCCGGAGCTGACCCCGCGAACCTCGGCTCCCAGAAGTTCCATCCGGTACACGTTCAGGGATTGTCGCTCAAGATCTTCCTCCCCCATGTAGACCACACAGTCCTTGTCGAAGTGAGCGCAGACCGTGGCCGTGGCGACCCCGTGCTGGCCGGCCCCGGTCTCGGCAATGATCCGCTGCTTATCCATCCGCTCGGCCAGCAGGATCTGACCGAGTGTGTTGTTGAGCTTGTGAGCCCCCGTGTGGTTGAGTTCATCCCGTTTCAGGTAGACTTCGGTTCCAACGTGCTCGGAAAACCGGTCCGCCCGGGTCAACGGAGTCGGCCGGCCCCCGAACTCCCGGTAATACTCGTCCAGCCGATCGCGGAATTCCTCATCCTCCCAGGCGGACTCGTAGGCTTTCGTCAGCTCGTCAAGGGCCCGGATCAGGGTTTCGGGAACGTACCGTCCTCCGTAGGGACCAAACCGGCTGCTGTTGACGGTGGATTCGTTCATTAGAAGTTCACCCGATTTCCCGTGGAGACCGTGCTCCGGACTTCGTCAACAAACGATCGTACCCGGACCAGATCCTTGGTCCCGTCCGCGGACTCCACCCCGCTGGCCACGTCCACGCCCCAGGGACGAAGGCTCTCTACGGCCCCCCGAACGTTGTCGGGGGTTAGCCCTCCGGCCAGGATCCAGCGTTCGGGCAGGGTCATCCGACGAAGCCGCTCCCAGGGGGCCCGTTCCCCGGTGCCGCCCACCTTATCGGGATCGTAATGGTCAAACAGATGGGCCCGGCAGGAATACGATTCCCAGTCCGCCTCCCCGGTTTCGGGGAGATGAATCGCCTTGATCACCGGGCGGAGTTCGGAGGCCTTCTCCACGAACTGAGGAGATTCGTTCCCGTGCAGCTGAAGGAAGTCAAAATCGACCGTTTCCAGCTCGTTCGATATGGTTTCGAGGGATTCGTCGACGTACAGGCCGACCACGGCCAGGGACGAATTCTCCGCCCGAACCGCCTCGGCCAGCTCCCGGGCCTGTTCAAGGGTCACGTACCGATGAGTGTCCGGATACCGGTTAAGCCCGACCGCATTTATGTTCAGGTTCGCGATGGACCGGGCGGTCCCGGGATCCCTCAATCCACAAATTTTAATCCACGGTTCACCGGCTTGAGGACTCATCAACCCAGGGCTCCCGACCGCTCGGCAAGGGTTTCCAGGGTCGTTCGAGCCGCCCCGGAGTGGATGGCCTCCCGGGCCTGATCGGCTCCTTCTTCCAGGCTGTCAGCTTCCCCGGCAACGTACAGAACCGCGCCGGCGTTGGCCGACACGATGGTCTCCACCGCCGGAGCCGGTTCCCCGTCCAGGAGCTCCCGGGCGACCGATTCGTTATGTTCCGGATTCCCGCCCCGGATGTCGGCCAGATCGATGGACGAAAGGCCGAAGTCGTCCGGGGTGAGGGTGCCGGTGGAGAGGGAATCCCCGTCGATTTCGGCGACATGAGTGGGAGCGCTCATGGAGATTTCGTCCATCCCGTCGGTTCCGTGAACCACGAGGGCCCGTTCCACGTCCAGTTCCCGGAGGGCCGCCGCCAGCGGTTCCACCCATTCTTCCGAAAAGACCCCCAGAACCTGCCGGTCCGCATCCGCCGGGTTGGTCAACGGTCCCAGAAGATTAAAGATCGTCCGGACACCGAGGGACTTGCGGGGGCCGATGGCGTGCTTCATGGCCCCGTGATAGGCCGGGGCGAACATGAACCCCATGCCGGAGGCCCGTATGCAGGCTTCGACGGCATCCGGACCCAGTTCGAGTTTGACCCCGAGAATCTCCAGCAGATCGGCCGAGCCGCAGCGGCTGGACACCGAGCGGTTCCCGTGCTTCGCCACCCGGGCACCGGCCCCGGCGGCCGTGATCGCGGCCAGAGTGGAGACGTTGATGGTTTCCGCTTCGTCCCCGCCGGTCCCGCAGGTATCCACCAGAGGCCGCAGGGAATCGTCCGGTTTGAGCCGGGTGGCGTGTTTTCGCATGCTGCTGGCGAACCCCGCGATCTCGGTTGACGTTTCCCGACGGGTCCGCAGGGCAGCCAGAAGCCCCCCGATCTGAGCGGAATCAAGATCTCCGTCCATGATCAGGTCCATCACCGATTGGGACCGCTCAAAGGAGAGCTTCTCGCCCTCCATGATCGCCTCCAGGACCGTCCGAAAGTTCGTCATGCGACATCGACCGCCTTGTTTGTTTGATTCCATTGTTCGGCCATGGTTAAAAAATTGTCCAGCAGCCGGCGTCCGTGTTCAGTCAGGATCGACTCCGGATGAAACTGGACCCCCCACTGGGGCAATTCGCGGTGGCGGAGCCCCATAATCTCGTCGTTCTCCGTCCGCGACGTCACGGTCAGAACCTCCGGCAGCGATTCACGTTGTACCACCAGCGAGTGATACCGGGTCGCCACGAACGGATCCGGCACACCAGCATACAGACCATCGGAACCGTGGTGAACCTCCGAGGTCTTTCCGTGCAGGAGCCGTCTGGCCCCGACGATCGTGCCTCCGTGAACGGACGCAATGCACTGATGCCCCAGACAAACGCCCAGAGTGGGAAGTCGATGCCCCAGCTCCCGAATGAGGTCGTTGGAAACACCGGCGGTTTCAGGTCGTCCCGGTCCCGGGCTAATCAGAAGGGCGTCAGGGTCCCGATCGCGGACGTCCCGCACCGCAATTTCGTCGTTCCGGAATACCGCGGGTCGATGAGAAAGTTCCCCGAGGTACTGCACGAGGTTATAGGTAAAACTATCGTAGTTGTCGATCAACACGACATCCATCAAACCGCCTCACTTCCCTCAAGTCCCCCTCGTTACAGGAGCCGAACTCCGTCGGGAGAGATGGAACCGTCGGGTCGGGGTTTCGGTGAAACCCCGATCGTGACGAAACTTCTTCCAGGATACGGACAGGCCGATCATGATATCAAATCGAGGGAAAAAACGAATTCCCGACAATCCACCAGGAAGAAATTCCGGCCAACGTTATTCCAGAAACGGTTCCTCGGCGATGCTGTCCAGGGCCGTCAACAGGGCCTCGGCCTTGTCGCGGGTTTCGTCATACTCGGAATCCGGATCCGAATCGGACACGATCCCGGCCCCGGCCTGGATGGACACCGTTCCCTCATGCGCCACGATGGTGCGCAGCACGATGCAGCTGTCCATGTCGCCCCCGAACCCGATGTAACCGACGGCCCCTCCGTAGGGCCCCCGGCGGTCCGGTTCAATCCCCTCGATCAGCTGCATGGCACGGATCTTCGGGGCTCCGGTCACCGTCCCGGCCGGAAAGGTTGCTCGAAAGGCGTCTAAGGCGTTGGTGTCCGAACGCAGGGTGCCTTCCACGTTCGAAACCAGGTGCATCACGTGGGAATACCGTTCGATGACGGCCTGCTGGGTAACGGTTACCGTTCCCGCCCGGCAAACCCGTCCCAGGTCGTTGCGGCCGAGATCCACCAGCATGGTGTGTTCGGCCTGTTCCTTGGCGTCGGAACGAAGTTCATTCGCCAACCGGTTGTCTTCCTCCGGGGTATCACCCCGTGAACGGGTGCCCGCGATGGGACGCACCCGGACCGTGTCCCCCTGCACCTGAACCATGACTTCCGGCGAGGCTCCCACGAGTTTTAACTCGTCGAAATCGAGATAAAACATGTACGGGGAGGGATTGATCCCCCGCAACGTCCGGTACATCTGAAACGGATGGTTGGGGTCATTCAGTTCGAATCGCTGGGACGGAACGGCCTGAAAAATATCCCCCGCCCGAATCCGCTCCTTCAGTCCACAAACGGCCTGCTTGAACGATCCTCGTGAGAAATTGGAGGTGAGTCGATCCGAGAGAGGGGTGTCGGGGGATTGAACGGACAGGCGTCGGGGCCGTTCTCGCAGACGAGCCTCCATTCGATCGAACCGCTCCTCCAGTTCATCAACCCGGTTTGGAAGCGACGTTTCGTCCTCGGAGAACAGATGACCGATCAGGTGGATTTTTCGCCGGAGGTGATCGAACGCGATCAACCGATCGATCAGGTAGAGCTGAACGTCCGGAAAGGGAGTTCGGCCGTCGGCGGGTTGAACCGGGACGGTGGGTTCGATGAATTGGATGGTTTCGTAACCAAGATACCCCACCAGTCCCCCGGTGAAGGGAGGCAAATTCGGCGTTCGCGGGTAATTCCAGCCCTCGATGAGGGAGCGGAGGCGATCGATGGGATCGGACCCTTCGGGAACGTGCAGGTCCCCGGAAACGGTGACCTCCGAACCGGCAACCCTGAGCACGGCCCGGGGGTTGGTTCCGAGGAACGAATACCGTCCGATCCGCCCTCCCTGTTCCACGCTCTCCAGCAAAAAGCCCGGGTTCTCCCCCTCGGTCAGGTTCAGGTAGCTGGAGACCGGGGTGATGGTGTCGGCCCGGAGAGTCCGGTGGACGGGGACCATGTCATGGTCCCGTAATTGGTCTTCCAGGTCGTCCAGATCCCGCTGCACCGGAGGACCTACCGTCGTCGCTCCAGAGCACCGGCCAGCTCGTCTATCGTCACGCCGACCTTCCGGCAGAGCACCAGGAGATGGTACAGGAGATCGGCCGCCTCCTCGCTGAACGGTCCGGCCTCATCGTTCTTGGCCGCCAGAATGGTTTCCAGTGCCTCCTCGCCGACCTTCTCCAGGATGCGATCGAGGGACGGTTTGTCGCCGTCTTCCTCCAGCAGGGTGGTTGTGTACGACCCCTCCGGTCGCTCCTCATCCCGCTGTTCGATGATTTCCTGCAGTTCCCCCAGGATGGAGCCGATGAACGGACTGCGGGGGACGTCCAGCATCTCCCAGGATCGGTCCTCCGGGTTCCATTCGACGTGGAAGCAGTGGCGCTTCCCGGTATGACAGGTGACTCCTTCCTGCTCGATAAGGTAAAGCAGTGAGTCCTGGTCACAATCCGCCCGGACGCTGCGTACTCGCTGCAGGTTGCCGCTGGTCTCCCCTTTTTTCCACAGTTCCTGGCGGCTGCGGCTCCAGTAATGGGCGTATCCCGTCCGGAGCGTCTCGGACAGGGCCTCCCGGTTGGCGAAGGCCTGCATCCTGACCTCCCCGGTCACCGCGTCCTGAGCGATGGCCGGGATCAATCCGTCCTCCCCGAAATCGATCCTATCAAGCACCCCCGTGGGAAGGTCCGGTGTCGTGTCCATGTACTCCATCAGGGATCACTCCTGCGTTTTCGGATGGTGGCTTGAAAGGTTCCTTCCCGCTCCTCCAGTTCGATTAACTCGTGCGGTTCATTCTCCGACCAGCTGCGAAGGTCGTCGGGAAAGGCCGGATCGTCCGACAGCACGACGAGCCGGTCCCCGATCTCCAGCTCCTCCAGCTTTCGTGAGGTCTTCACGATCGGGATCGGGCAGAGCAGTCCGGTTGTGTCGAGGCGACCGGCGGGTTGATCAGCCAAGAAGATCCAGCACGATCTCCGCCGCTTTACGGCCCGACAGGATCAGAGAGGATTCCGACGGACGATCCGACCGACGAAGTCGTTCGGGCAGGGCCTGATCGCCGGCCTGAACCCATCCGTCCTGGCGGCGTCCGGTTCCCACCACCATATGGTCAGCCTCGGATTCGGGAGTTCGTGTGGGGGAGGCGGGCTGGCTCATCGGCAGGGTCCCGATCAGATCCTCGAACTCAAGATTGAGGAGCTCCCTGCTCCACTCGCAGGAAAGGTCCACCGTATCCTCCGCCGAAGCCGGCTCGGTGAGTTCGGCCACGTCGGTGAGAACGAACCCTCCCGCCCGGAGATACCGGACGGCCAGTTCGTGAAGCAATCGATGTCGGTCCATAAACACAGGCGACTCCGAAGCGGAGTCCAGACCCATATCATCCAGCACCCGATCGGCCGGGGAAGCGATTCCCACCGGTCCGGTTTGCCAGGTTAACCGCCCGCCCAGCTGTTCGGCCGGTACCAGAATCACCGAATCCATGGATTCGTTCTGGAGAAAATATCCGGCCACCAGAGCGGCGAGGTTACCCCCGGTAACCCCCACGCGGGCCTCATGCAACGGACGGAGCCACTCCGTTCGACGTTCCTCCTTCATCCGGGACCATTCGGACGCCGAGGGTGTCGAAACCAGGCTCAAGCGAGCACCTTCTCCGGTTGAACCCGGGCTGAAACCGCGGGATCCCGTTCGTACGGAAGCGGAGCTTCCTGAATCACGGATCCTCCCAGCATCCGACCCCCCCCGGTATAAAACACGGCAATCTGACCGCTCGATACGCCCTGCTCCGGCTCCCGAAGGACCAGCTCGTTCTGCGTATCCGAACCGGACCGGAGGGTGCAGGCAACCGGAGATCCGTTGTAGCGGATCTGAACCTGGCATTCCTCCGGGGGATCCTCGGTCAGCCAGTTGATCGGCCCGACCGTGATGTGACGCTGCTCGAGCCGATCCCGCTCGCCCACCACGAGGGCATTTTCCTCCGGCAGGATCTTCAGAACGAAGAGCGGGTTGTGGTGAGAAATCCCGAGTCCTTTTCGCTGACCGACGGTGTAGTTCATGATCCCGTCGTGTTCGCCGATAACCTCGCCGTCGATGTTCCGGATTTCGCCGGGCTCGGGCTCAACGTCCGTGTAGTCCCGGATGAACTGCTTGTAGTCCATGTTCGGGACGAAGCAGATCGACTGACTTTCCTGCTTATCGGCCACCAGAAGATCGTGTTCTCGGGCGTACGCCCGGACGTCGTCCTTCTCGAAATCCCCGATGGGGAACCACACGTCATCCAGGTAGTTCCGGTTGACGAAGGCCAGGTAGTAGGATTGATCCTTCCCCTGATCGACTCCCCGGTAGAGGGCCGGTTCGCCGTCCTCGGTCCAGCGGCGGACGTAGTGTCCCATGGCGACGTAATCCCCACCGAGCTTCCGGATCTTCTCGACCAGGTAACCAATCTTGACGCTCCGGTTGCACCACACACACGGGTTCGGTGTATGGCCTTTCATGTACCCCTCGACGAAGGGTTCAACCACCGATTGTTTGAACAGCTGTTCGACGTCCAGGGTGTAGTGCGGGATGCCGAACCGGTCGCACATTTGTTTGGCATCCATGAGGTCCTCGATGCTGCAGCAGGTCCGATCGTGCTGCGCTTCAAGGTCCCCGATCCGCATGGTGAATCCAAACAGATCCACGTCGGTTTTCGTCAACAACCGATGGGCCGTGACGGCGGAATCCAGCCCGCCGCTCATGCCCACGCCTACGGTGACCAAAGTCATCAACCTCCGTTCGCTTCCGTCCGGTGTGTTTGAATCCGGCCCGGCCCGGACCGGACTGGGTCGCTGCAGTCAATACAACGGCGGTCAGGAATCCGGAACGGGAGAAAATTGTTCCTCCGGTTCCGTCGGCCGGGAATCCGCCGAATGCAGCCGTTCACAAACCTCGTCCAGCGTCCCCGTCAGTTTCGCTCGAACGTCATCCGTCGTTTCCGGGGGGAAGGATACCCTGATAAAGCCCTCCGGCGAAACATGCTCCGGCAAATCAAGCGATTGTACCACGTGGGAGGGTTGGGGCGTTCCGGACGTGCAGGCCGAACCGGTGGCAATCCCGATTCCCCGCATGTCGAGCATCCGCACGACGTCTCCTCCGTCGATCCCCGGCAGAACCAGGCCACTGGTGTTCGCCACCCGATCAATCCCTTCCCCCGTCACCACGGCATTCCACCGCTCCTGCATGTGCCGTTCAAATTGATTCCGAAGAGTCCGGACTCCGGACCAACCATCCGGATCCAGGCTCCGGACCGCCTCCGCAAAACCCACGATGGCGGGCACGTTCTCGGTCCCTCCGCGCCGTTCCCGCTCCTGATGGCCTCCGAAAATCAGCGGGTCCAGTTCCCAGTTCCTGGGCGCCAGCAGCGCACCGATCCCCTTGGGGCCACCGATCTTGTGGGCGCTGACCGTCAGCATGTCGACCGGCATATCGTCAAACGCAAGGGGCTGTTTCCCAAACGCCTGAACGGCGTCGACGTGAAGGGGAACCCCCGCTTCCCGGCAGCGAGTCCCCACGTCCTCAACCGGGTGGACGATCCCCGTCTCGTTGTTGACCCACATGGTCGAAACCAGATCGACGTCGGGGTCAAGCATTCGTTCGAAAGCCGCGAGGTCGAGTTGTCCGCCCGAACCGAGGGGAATATGCTCAACCGTCGCACCGTGATCCCCGTACCAGCGAACCGTATCCCGGACCGAGGAGTGTTCCACCGAGGTTGTCAGGATCCGGTGATCCTCCTCCGGAGGACCCAGGTATCCCCGGATGGCAAAACTGTTTGCCTCACTGCCGGAGGCGGTTAACACCAGTTCCTCGGTGCCCGTGCCGAGACCCCGGGCAAGGGACTGACGCGCATCCTCCACGGCGGCCTTGGTCCGCTGACCGATCCGGTGCAGTGAGGAAGGATTCCCGTAGGCGTCCCGCAGAAACGGTTCCATGGCCTCCGCCACGGCCGGTTTGATCGGGGTCGTGGCGTTGTAATCAAGATCCAGCATGGTGAGATCAGTCCTCCCAACGTTCAGGACAAGCACATCGTCCGGCTGGTACCGTCCCCCGACCGGTGGGTCCCTCCAGACAAGTCAGGTGGCGTAGGCGGGAAGTCCCTTCCGGTGGACGAGTGCCTGAGCGCGGATGTACCGATCCGGTTCCCCCAGATCACATACGGTACTCCTAATACAGCGGGCGTATAATTGATCGGATTGTATCAACTGACGGAACACGGGACCATCATCAAGTTCCCCGGTGTCCGGATCCGGGTCCATCGCCGCGGCGTGCCGGAAGAACGGTTCGGTCAGGATCCCCCGTCCGACCGTCCGCCGGGCGGGGAAGGAATCGACCGCACGGTCGAAGGATCCCCCACCCTTCGATTGTCTCCAGACGATCGGTTCAAACGGAGACGTGTCCTCAACCGAGCGGGTCCGGATATGACCGGAATTGCCCAGGTATTGAGCTTCGTCCGCCTTGACCTCCATCGTCCCCAGTACGGTGCCCGATGGGGAGACATTCCCCTCATCCAGGCGCTGGATTCCGGGTCCCTCCAGCACAAAATTATCCGGCAGAGCCATGTACACCGGACCGGGTGACTCCAGCCGTCGATACCCGTGAACCAGGGCGTCCGCGAGTCCCCGGGGTTCGGGTTGGGTGGCCCAGATCACCGGTGCCCGCTCATCCACCCACTGCCGAAGAAGTGTGTCCTCCGGCCGTCCGATCACCACGATCGGTTCCGATCCGGCGACCTGAAGTTCATCCACGACGTATCCGACAACGGGCCGAGAGCCGATGGGAAAAAGCGGTTTGGGAACGTATCGGCTGAGCGGTCGCATGCGGGTTCCGCGTCCCGCCGCGGGGATCAGGGAGGGTCGATTCAACGCGGTTCGGTCGGTTCGGGTTCCTCATCAAGCCGGCGCTCAAGCTCCTCGATTCGCTGCTGGAGCTTCTGGACGGATTCCACCACGGGATCCGGAAGGTCCGTATGATCCAGGGAGACGGAGGGAATTTTCTCCCCTTCCCTGCGCACGACCCGGCCGGGGATCCCCACCACGGTCGAACTCGGCGGGACGGACTGAACCACGACGGAGCCGGACCCCACGCGGGACCCTTCCCCGATGGTGATGGCGCCGAGAATGATGGCGTTTGCCCCGACGACCACCTGGTCCTCAAGGGTTGGATGCCGTTTGCCCCGCTCCTTGCCGGTTCCCCCCAGGGTGACACCCTGGAACAGGGTCACGTCTTCCCCGATCTCACTGGTTTCTCCGATCACGACCCCCATGCCGTGATCGATAAAGAACCCCGGACCGATGGAGGCGGCCGGATGAATTTCGATCCCGGTAAAAAATCGATTGAGGAAGGAAAGGTACCGGGCGAAAAATTTCAACCCCAGGCTCGTGTGCATCCAGTGGGCCAGACGGTGCAGGACGATGGCGTGAAATCCCTGGTAGGCAAACAGCACCTCCAGGGTTGAGCGAGCGGCGGGGTCCCGTTCAAAACAGGCCTGAAAATCACGTTTCATCGCGTCAAACATAACCGGACCATTCCTCGTTGCGCCGACCGGATGGAATCAAGCAGATGAACAGTATAGGAAATGACAGAAGAATGCGGATGAATTCACGATCGATTTCCGGGGGACCGCGCCGGTTACCCGTTGTCCGCCGACGGACGACGTTCAATTCGAGCCCCGATTCCCCGTAACTTGGACTCCAGATCTTCGTATCCGCGGTCAAGATGATAAACCCGTCGGACCTCGGTGTCACCGTCGGCCACCAGACCGGCCACCACCAGGGCGGCCGACGCCCTCAGGTCGCTGGCCATGACCGGCGCCCCGTCCAATCGTTCCGTGCCCGTAACCGTTACGGTGGTCGAATCAATTTTGATGTCGGCCCCCAGCCGCTCAAGTTCCAGCACGTGGGTAAACCGGTCTTCAAAGATGGTTTCCTTAATCTGACAGGTCCCGGTCGATATGCACATCAGAGCCAGGAACTGGGCCTGCATGTCGGTCGGAAACCCCGGGAAGGGTCGGGTGACCACGTCGGTTGGCTCGGGTCTACGATCCATGACCAGTTCGATGGACCGGTCGGTGGTCTCAATCGTACAGCCCGCTTCCCGTAATTTATGCAGGACCGCCCGCAAGAGGTCCGGTCGTACGTCCCCCAGGTGAACCCGTCCCCCGGTGATGGCCCCGGCCGTCAGGTAGGTCCCCGCTTCGATCCGGTCCTCCAGGATCGAATGTTCGGCCCCGTTCAACTCCTTGACACCCTCGATCCGGATCGAATCCGTCCCGGCCCCTTCGATCCGGGCTCCGGCCCGGTTTAAAAACTCCGCAAGGTTGACGATTTCCGGTTCTCGGGCG
The DNA here is from genome assembly GCA_964413525.1 of uncultured bacterium. GTDB lineage: Bacteria > T1Sed10-126 > T1Sed10-126 > T1Sed10-126 > CAYPTI01 > CAYPTI01. The sequence goes on from CAYPTI010000004.1 coordinate 17,508, forward strand.
GCGTTCTGGAGAACGGTTTCCCCGTCGGCCAGAACGGCGCTCATCATCAGGTTTTCCGTGGCTCCAACCGACGGGAAATCAAGGTAGATTTCGCTTCCAGTCAACCGGGACGCCTGCGCGTGAACGTACCCCTGTTTGATTTCGACGGTGGCTCCCAGGGCCTCCAGTCCGTCCAGGTGGATATCGATCGGACGAGCCCCAATGGCACACCCTCCCGGCAAGGAAACCCTGGCTTCGCCCCAGCGAGCGAGGAGCGGGCCCAGCACGAGAACCGAGGCACGCATCTTGCGAACAAGATCATAGGGCGCCTCCACCCGGTCGATCTCCCCCGCGTCAATCCGTAGTGACCCGTTATCGTGTGAAAGATCGACCCCGAGCGTTCCCAGGATCTCGGATAGGGTTCGAATGTCCCTGAGGTCGGGCACCCGGTGGAGTCGGACCGGATCGGTGCACAGAAGCGTTCCGGCCATGATCGGCAGAGCCGCGTTTTTCGCCCCGCTGATCGGGACGGTGCCATCGAGTCGATGGCCGCCCTCGATGATCAATTTCTCCATCCTTCAAACTCCTTTCCGGAAGCCAACCCACCAGGTCCGAACCGGAGAGGGTTGGACCTCCTACGAACGGACCCGGACCCCCGACAGTATATTCCTTCCCGTCCGCCGTCCGAACCGCCCCCACTCCGATCAACGGACGAGTCGCAGGAAACGGTCCCTCCCGGCCTCGTCCTTCAGGCCTTCAACCTGCGAAAACTCCCCCCCGCGGAGACGGTCCTCCCAGCGTCTCTGAAGGACCGGGGACAGTTCAAACCAGGCTTCACCGCCCGGTCGCAGGGCCCGCCGGGTTTGCACAAACACCCGACGGTAAAACCGATCGGGAGGGCCGTCCGGATGCAGTGCGGACGGAGGCTCGTGGAGTTCAACCGATCGATCCAGCCGCGGATCGCCTTGATTAACATAGGGAAGGTTGGCCAGCACCCCGGCCAGCGACTCCGACCGAATCGGCTCCAACCCATCCCCCTGAACCAGCAAATAACGGCAATCGATTTGAGCCTGATTGATGCCGGCCACCGAAAGCGGCTCCGCAAACCGATCCAGGGCAACCACGGGACGGTCCTGGAACGTGGTGAGCAGGGAGGCGACGAACCCGCTTCCGGTCCCGCAATCCAGCAGGGGCCCATCGGGGAGCCGAGGGAGGGCCTCCTCGACAAACCGCCGGACGAGGGTTTCGGTCTCCGGACGGGGGATCAGAACCCGTTCATCGACGGTCAGGGTGAGTCCGGCCACGTGAACGTGGCCAAGGATGTATTCCAGCGGTTTTCCTTCCCGGCGTTGGGCCCGGGCTTCCGCCAGGGGTTTCGGACCGAACTCCGTCTCAAGGAAGGGGGGTTCATTGGACCCTCGGACGAGGTGGTTCTGCACTTCTCGCCGTTCCCAGGCGGGAACATCATCCAACCAGTCCGACGATGTCATCCTCATCTTCGAGCCACTCCAGTTTTTTCAAGCGCTCGGCTTCGGCGAGATCATCAAGAATTCGGTCGAGATCCCCGTCAAGAACAGACTCCAGATCATGCAGGTCGAGGTTGATCCGATGGTCGGTAACCCGGTTCTGAGGAAAGTTGTAGGTCCGGATCTTCTCGCTCCGATCCCCGCTTCCAACCTGTTCCCGTCGGGTCTCCCGCCGTTCCCTTTCCTGTTTCTTTTTCTTTCGATCGTACAACCGGGACCGAAGAACCTTCATGGCCCGGGCCCTGTTTTCGTGCTGGGACCGTTCCTCCTGGCAGGAGACCACCAGCCCGGTGGGTTCGTGTGTGATCCGAACCGCCGAAGCCGTCCGATTCACGTGCTGGCCGCCGGCTCCGCTGGCCCGGAAGGTATCGATCCGGAGGTCCGATTCGTTCACCTCGACATCGATATCACGGGCTTCCGGAAGCACGGCCACCGTGGCGGCCGACGTATGAATCCGGCCACCGGACTCGGTTTCCGGGACGCGCTGAACCCGATGAGTCCCGCTTTCGAACTGAAGCCTGCCGTAGGCTCCTTTTCCCTCGACCAGAGCGTTGATGCTCTTAAGGCCGCCCTTCGGGGATTCGGAACGGTCGAGAGGTTTGACGGTCCAGCTCTGCTGTTCGGCGTACCTCGTGTACATGCGGAAAAGATCGGCGGCAAACAGGGCGGCTTCATCCCCGCCCGTGCCGGCCCGGATCTCAAGGATCACGTTCCGTTCCCGATCCGGTTCCCGGGGAAGCACTCCCTGTTTGATGGATTCCTTTAACTCCTCAAGGCGGCGGCTCAACCGGTCGAGGTCTTCCCGGACCAGTTCCTGCATGGATTCTTCGGCTTCCTCCAGCAGACTGCGGCTGTCCTCCAGTTCCTCGAGGGTTTCCCGATAGCGTCGATAATCGTCGACAACGGGCTTCAGGCGGGCGTACTCCCGGGAAAGCTCTTCGAAGTCCTCGTCCGGGTCCAGGTCATCCGGCCGCTGCATGCGGAGTTCCAGGTGCTCGTACCGTTCCTCAATGTCCCGCAGGGCACCTTCGAAGGAGAGTCGTTCGGTCAGCCGGAACCTTCCTCCTCCGAAGACGATTCCTCGTCCTCGTATCCCCCGTATTTTCGCTGGAACCGCTCAACCCGTCCCTCGGAGTCGAGAAGCTTCTGTTCTCCGGTGTAAAACGGATGACTTCCGGAAGAAACCTCCAGCTCAACGAGGGGATACTCCTCCCCTTCAATCGAGATCGTTTCGTCCGTCTCGACGCTGGATTCGATCAGGAACTGATCCCCGCTGGACGCGTCGCGAAACAAAACCGGCCGCTGGTTTGCTGTCTGTTCCTCGCTCATGGTGAACCTCCTTGCTGGTTTTACTAAAATGAAAACCTCGTCTACGGAATCGTGTGTAACCCGGCCTCCTCCCATCGTTCATGTTCCGGCGGGGGCTGAGGTCCGGGGTGATTCCGCTCCCGGATCGGGTCGTTACCCGGCATCTATTCAGGCCGTTCGTGACTCCTGGTTGGTTCTGAGTCGGTAAAACCAACCCCCGGAGGGAGACCGAATGTACACACAATTATGGACGCAACCAAAGCAAGAGTATAGCAAGACTGCGGGATTTTTCACCCCGTTCGTCGGGAGCGGGTCCCGGGCGACGGGGACCTGAACCCCTACCGGATACCGGAACGGGAATCCGGAACGAAAAACCCGGCGGGGAATGATTCAGGAGAAGTAAGCAAGCACTTTTTCGGTAAAGCTTCGGTCCACCGTCCGGCGGTCCACGTAATCGTCGGAAATCAGGTCCAGAAACCGGCTGGGCTGCTGCCGGGTGATCTCCCTGTCTACGGAACGCTCCCGAGCGCAGGTAAGGTAGAGTTCGTCCATGGCCCGAGTAATTCCCCGGTAGAACAACCGGCGTTCCCGCTCCAGCCGATCGTATTCTCCCGATCGGGGTGATCGGCGAGGACAAATTCCCTCCTCCAGGCCGACGAACAATACAACGGGAAATTCCCGGTCGGACAGGGCAAACAGGCTCAACAGCTGCACCTCATCGTCCGACCGAGCTGAGCCGGACTGAGCTTCCCATTCGCGACGCCGGGCGAGCCGAACCAGATCCTCCACCCCCCGGGACCCGTCAAACCGAGCTTCCGTTCGAATCCACGATTGGCAGTTCGAAAAATTGAGTTCACGAACGGACTGACCGGTTTCCTCGTACATCGAACGGATGGACGGAACCAGCTCCGCGGGGTGAGCCCCCCGCCGGAGGTCCCGATCCATCTCCCGGAGGCGATCGAAACAACGATCCAGTTGTTGAACGGTTGATGATTGAAATCGTTCCCAGGTCGTCCGTCGGAGTTCCTCTTCCTCAAGCAACCGAACCGGATTATAAACGTGTTCGATAAGGGCCTGCTCCGTGGCGTCCAGGATGCCCGGCTCGCCCCCCAGCGCCGTCAGGAGGGCCTCGTTCCACTCCGGAAGATTGTTGCGGACCGCCTCAGGGGCGTCGGTCACCCGGCCCGAGGAATCAAATTGAAGCTCCTCGGACCGAAACCGGGCAAGGGCTACAAGTACCTGAAAGACCGCGAGGACCGCTTCGGTCGAGGGCAGCGAAAAGAAGTCTCTTCCCATCCCGGCTTCCTGGACGGGGATACCCTGTTCCTTCAGGGTTTCCTCCAGGGGTTCTCGCAGATCACCGGACCGAAACAGCACCGCGAAGTCCCCGTAGCCATAACCATCCCTGGCGAGGCGCTCGATGGTGTGGCCGATGAATTCCCGTTCCTCCCGCTCGTCCCGGGACTCAAACACGGCAATGTTGTCCCCGTATTCAACGCCACCGTCTTCGGTCAGCCGACCGGGCTTGAGTTCGTCGACCTCCGAACCGCTCTCCGCCATCACGTCGTTTGCGGCCAGTACAATCATCCCCCGGGACCGGTGATTCACGTCGATCGTCATGGTACTGGCCCCGGAAAAAACTTCCTTGAACCCGGACCGGTCCTCATCCGTCGTTCCGGAGGGTTCAAACTGGTGGTGATCCCCGAAGGCGGTCAGCTGTCCCTTCTCCCCCACGAGGCTCCTGATCAACTGAACCTGGGCGTTGTTCAGGTCGTACCATTCATCAACCAGGAGGTGAGAAAAACGGTCGCGGAGATGCCGGCTCACCGGCTCGTCGGAGCGCATTAACTGCACCGTGATTTCGATCAGATCGTCAAAATCCTGGACCCGGTTGGCCCGCTTTTCCTCCTGATAGGCTCCGTAGACCCGGGCCGCCTGTTCGTCCAGCTTGTGGTCGACGGTTTCAAGGGCCTTCTCCGGCGGGATCAGGTCGTGCCTGTACTCATTGATCCGATCCCTAACCTCGTGGCGCTGTGGAATATCGATGTCCAGCCGGTCCATGATCCGGGAAACCATGTCCCTTCGATCGGAAGGGTTCAGCAGGGAGATCCCTCTGACGTAGGCGTCGTCGAATCGCTCGACGAGGGTTCGGTCCTCCCCCGGAAGGGGTCGTTCCAGCAGCTGAAGGCAGGCCGAATACACGCTGGTGATCCAGCCCGTCTCGGGAAGCCGATTGACGATTCCCCGGACCACCATACCGGTTTCGGTCGAAAGATTTTCCGCCCCGGCCAGGAGAAGCTCCTCAACCCGGTTCTGGAGACTCGAAGCAGCCCGGCCGTTTGCGGCCAGCACAAGAATTCGGTCCAGAGGAACCCCGGAGAGGATCAGAAAAACAATTCGCCGACCGAGCAGAACCGTCTTCCCGGTCCCGGGTCCTCCTCGGACCAGGAACGACTCCTCTCCCGGTTCATGGAGGAGCCCCCTCAACTGTTCCCCGTCCAGAGGGGGAGGACCGCAAACCTGCCTCACGAGCAGACCCGCCAGGTCCGGATCGTCGAGCCCCTGAAGAAGTTCGGTGAATCGATCCCTGAGGTCCCGGTTGTCAAGTTGATCGAGGTAGGTCTCCAACCGATCACGACAGGGGGGAGCGACGTACTTCACGAACTTCCCGGACCCCCGCCGGTCGCCGGCGTCTGTTCCCGATGTTCGTACCAGAAGTGATAGAATTCCGTCAGTTTCTCCATCAATTCCTGTTCCGCCGCCGGATCCAGCCGGAGGGGGACGCGGCCCTCGGGTGAATCGTCCTCCAGATAGATGAGTTCGCCCCGTTTGATCGGTTCAGCAAAATCGTGTTTAAGGATCCAGAGATACATCAACAGCTGCATGCGGTGGCCCTCAAAGGAACGTTCGTTGCGTCGTCCCGACTTCAGTTCGAGGACCACGGGCTCGCTGCTGTCGTCCCGGACGATAAAATCCGGGGCGCCCGAGGCGACGATCGGGGGATGCTCCAGCCGCCGGGTGAACAACCGGGACCCATCGTCCTGGTATAGTTTTTCGGGATACCCAAACAGGTGCCCGGCGGGGTCCTCGTCGAGTTCCTCGAGCACGACGTTCTGAACCACCGCGATCAGAACCACAATCAGTAACCCGAACGCGGTCAACAGAACGGGGTTCACGGGGCCGGTTGTCCGGATTCGGACAACTTGGATTCATGTTCTTCAAGCCATCGATCGGGGAAGTTGACGAACTGTCCGAACTCGTGGGGAGTCACCTTGAGTTCCGGACCATCCTCCCGGGCTTCAACGGGTATGACGGATCCCTCCTCTTCTCGGGACCCATCGGGAACCCCGGTCTCCTCGGGGGGATGGACTCGACCGCGAACCTCCTCCGGGAAGAGGTCCTGCAGTTCTTCACATTCCGACCCGCGGATCCAGTCCTTGAACCCTTCCTTCCAGTAGTGGTGTTCGCCGGTGAACACCCGGTTTCGGATCGCCACACGGAGCAACGGCAATCGAAAGGGACCCAGTTGCCCGGGATCCGCTTCCGGATCGTCCTCGCCGGGTGGCACGGCGTGTACGTACCATTGATCGGGTTGGGACCGGTTCACGAGTCCGTCCCCGTGGTCGGCTCCTGGTCTTCATCCCACGCTTCAAATTCCTCCAGATCATCCTCCGGAGGCTCCTCAACCTCACCATCCAGGGGATCGTCGACCGGCTCGTCCGGATCAAAATTTTCCTCCGGTACGTCGACCGCGGGGGGATCCTCCTCCGGGACTTCCTGGATCGGGTCGCCCCCGCAGCCGACCAGCACCAATCCGCCAAGCAGAACCAGACAACCAATCCTGATGAACCGGTTCAAACTCGATCCCCTTTCGGACGGTTCCGACCGACTTGACGGGGGTGGAACCCCCTCCCGGTTGGTCGGTCCGGTGCGTTGAACGATTTCACTCCAGAAAATCAAACACTCCGGTCTCGACGCGAAGTTCGTTTCCGTCGGTGTACATTGCGATGTGACCGGCCTGATCGGTTCGCTGGATCTGAGGCACGTCGGCCGACTCGAGTCGGTCAAGAACGGTCCGGGACGGTCCCGGTGGGTTGGAGGTCGAAATTACGGCGTGCTGTGGATCAACCATCCCGAGCAGTTCCTCCGAGGTGGAGGGATGATAGCCGTGCTGACCCACCTTCAGCACCTCCGACTCCAGGGTCTCGGCGTAATTCAGGACCAGTTCCCGCTCTCCACCCGGTTCCTCGGCCGGTTCGGTCGGGAGATCGGACATCAGGAGAAACCGCACGTCTCCATACTGGAGAAACAGAACGTGACTGGCGTCCTCGGGAAGAATGGCCTCGGCATCTCCATGGAGCACCCTGGTTCGAAGCCCGGCGCCGAGGTCAAGTTCCTGTTGGGGTTCCATAAACTCCTGGGGAACCTCATGTGCCTGAGCCTCCGCCTGGAGTCGGCGGTAGGAAAAGTTTTCAGCCGGAAACCCGGTCCGGAGGAGCCTTCCGACCTCGACGGCATCGTGGGCAATGAGGTCCGGCTGAGCCCCAACGTGATGGGAAATGGGGACGGTGGTTATCAGCGTATCAATCCGATCGATGCCGGTCAGCTGGAAGAACGGCAGGTACAGTTCGTAGGCCCAGTCATACGGGGGGACGTCGTCTCCGGAAGGGGTCGAGCCTTCCCCGCCATCCACCAGCGTGACCCGGTTGTCAGGGGTCTGGATCAATATCCCATCCCCGTACCCGACATCCATGAACACGACGGCCAGTTCCCCCGGCTGACGGCCGGGGATCCGTCCATCGGGCTGGACGTTTGCGTCCGTGGGGAGTCCGGAACCGGCTCCCACATACCAGTTTACATAGGTCGGTGCGGCCATGTACCAGAGCCACCCGGACAGGGCGAACAGAACCGCTACGAGTATCCAGCCGGTGAGGCTTCCCCCCGCGTCGGACGGGTCCGGATCAGCCGAGGCCGGGGAGTCAAACTCGTCGAACCGATCACTCATCCCCGGTCACAATCTCCATCATTCCACCACGGCCCGACCGCTGATGTCCTCGACGGTGACCGGGCCGATCCCGGACACTTCCTGGAGATCGTCGAGATCCTCAAACGGGCCGTTCTCCTCCCGGTACGCAACGATCGCTTCCGCCGTGACGGATCCGATCCCGGTTAACTGGGTCAGGGTGGACTCGTCGGCGGTGTTTACATTAATTTCTTCCCCGGAGGTGGCCGAATCGCCTTCGGGACACGGTTCGTCCTCGTACTCCTGACCCACCGTAAAGTGTTCTTGCCAGTCCTCCACGTAGGTTGACCCGATCCCGCTGGCCCCTTCGAGCTGATCGAGACAGACAATCGGGTCGTCCAGCTGATCCCGGAACTCAATCAGGCTTTCAGCGCGAGATTGCCCGAGGTTTGGAACCCCCGCGTTGGTGAGTTCTTCCAGGGTTACTTCGTTGATGTTTACCTTCCGGGCGTACTCGATCTCCGCCCGTCGCCCGGCGTCCACGCGCTCCACGGACAACTCGGTTTCCGGGACAAGGTCCGGGTCGTCCGGCTCCGACCGTTCCGCGGATTCCGCAACCCGGTCGGCCGTCCCGGGAGGTCCCTCGCCCTCCATCATAAGCCCCGGGACGGCAAGTACCCCCAGAACGACCGCGATCAGAACCAGCACGTACTGCTGCGAGTTCACGGTCCAAGCCTCCATTCCGTTCCCGCTGGCCGGCATCGTTCTATGTTCGAAACGAACATGTGAACCGAACCAACAAACGCTTCAGATGCCGATTGATTATACCAACTACGAAAACAATTCGAGATCCCATAGAAACAGCTAACGATCGGGTACCGAAACGTATGGATACTCGGCCTCCGTCCATTGTTTTCGTTCAGCCGGAAGCTGACATCCGAGTTGGTTTCGTCTCCCGGTTGGGGTGATTGTTCAACGTCTATTCAAGCGGTTCGTGACGATTGGTGTCCCCCGGTTGGTTCCCGAACGACAAATCAAACTTGACCGGAGCCCAACCGGTCCCATAGCAGTAGACGTGGCCTTCTCCTCGACGAGATTCGAAGGTTCCCCGGACGGGTCGGAACCTCGTCGACCGGCGGGTCCTCCGTGACAACATCATGGGATGAGAAATCGTTTACAACCGAGCGTCGAATGCTTCTCCCTCCTGTTCGGTCACCATACCGTTCTCGGTTTCGACAAACGGAGTGATGGACAATTCGTCGCCGTCGGAGCGCACGATTATCGCGTGGTCCCGGTCGGTCCGAAAAAGCTGCCCGTCATCATACCGTTCTGAAAGAGCCTCCCAGGTCGCGGTGATTTGTTCTTCCATGTCCTCCCCCTGAGGTCCCCGGATGTCGATGCGGTCGGCGGTGGACAGGACAACGAACTCGGGATCGACGGCGTCGTAAAACGGTTCGTAATAACTTTCCGACGCGGTCCCGTTTGACGGAACGAACAGGACGTCCGCTTCCAGTTGCCCCGCTCCGTACCGATCAAGCATCCAGTTCTGGGCGTCTTCCCGGATGTCCCCCGGAAGCAGGATCCGGGTCTCCCCGATTTCAACCATCAACACGACGGATTCGTTTTCGGCCACCCGGAAGGTGTGCGGGCTTGATTCCGGTGGGTTCAGGGCGGTGATCCGGAAGGGTACCTCCTGCCCGTCAATGGTCAGGGTTTCGTCCCAGACTACATCTCCCTCCCGAGGACGGTAATACTCCGTTTCCTGTCGCCGGAGGGGTTCCCACATTCGTTTCCAGTTGTGAAAGTAATCGAATCGAAACCATTGAGCTTCCTGGTTTTCCTCCAGATAGGAATCACCGATGGCCGCCGTAAAATCGTCCAGCGAGGGTGAGGACCCGAGCCGGTCCTCCGGGAGGGGGCCGATCGCGGCCCGGACCACGAAGTGATTGGCCATGTACCCCATGCCTCCCAGCCGCTGGGGTTCGATCGACTGAAGTCCGAGCAAATCCAGTTCCTTGATTCCCTGCCTCAGAAAAAAATCCGACACCGCCAGACGGCCCTGATCCCGACGGTCGGGAAGGTTGTCCCGGTGATGCCAGTCCCACTGACGGGCCCCGGCGTTCAGCAACATGTTGGTTCCCCCGGGGGCCTGGACGGCAACGGCCGATCCGTACCCGACGTTCAGGGCCGTCAGCCGCACTTCCTCCGGCGGTGATTCGATAAACCAGAAGGAACCGTACAGAATCACTCCCGCCACGGAGAGCACGGCCACGAACGTTTTCGCGGGACTGGTGAGGGGGCGCCCGAGAAATTGACCCCAGAACCGCTTAAACCCCTCCAGTGAGGGGCGCCAGGCGATGAACAGCCCCAGCGCGCCGTAAAAGACGAGCAAATGCCAGAGGGTAAATTCCCGGACCGCCGGATAGGGAAACAGTTCAAACGAGAAATGAGACACCCACATGAACAGCCAGACGGCCAGAAAGTTGCCGGCGTTGAGAAGCAGGGCGAGCCAGTGCCCGACGACCGGAATCAATCCCATCAATCCCGCAAACAACCCGAGGGGAACGACAATCCCCACCAGGGGGATGGCGAGCAAGTTGGCGTAGATCCCCGCAAAGGGGTACTCGAGGAAGTAATAGGCGCTCAGGGGCCACATCATCCCGAGCTGGACGGCGAACTGGAGTCCGATGAAGTTCCGGAGGCTGGCCGGGATGTCCAGAAACCCGATTCCCCCCGCGATCCGGTGCCTGCGGTCGACATCAAACGCCCACCAGAACGTAGCCCCCCAGAACCCGAGATAGGGAAGATACACCACCGGCTGAAGAAACCAGTTCCAGTGGGCCATCAACAGATAAGTGGTGACCGCGGCGACCACCCAGAAAAGGAGGAAACTCAAGCCTCTGAGTTTCTGGAGCACCCGGTCCACCGGTCCGCTGAGCAACACGAGGCAGAGCACCGCCGTGAAGGAGAGGGTGAACGACGCTTCGAACACGAGCTGCGGCTGAATCAATAGAATAACTAATGCCGCGGCGGACAGTCCGACCATGGCCGAGTTCTTGAGACCCCGTTCGGAGTACGCGAAGACGATCAGAATCAGGGCCGTCATGATAAAGGCTCGCTGGGTGGAGGGACGGGCCCCCGTGAGGATGGTAAAGATCAGCAGAAGCACGACGATAAGGGGAGCGTAAATTTTTTTCGGCAGCCTGAGCCCGGCAAACAGAGCCCAGAACGCTCCCGCCAGCACCCCGACGTGAAGCCCGGAAACCGCAAGCACGTGCATGGTTCCGGCGCCGCGGAACTCCTCGTTTACCAAATTTTTGAGAAAATTTTCTTCATGGCTCCGTACGTACTCCGGGATCTCCCCGGTTTGAAAGGGACTGAGGGTGAAATCCAGCCCCTCCCTCAATCCGAGCGTGGCCCCGCCCAGAAAGGCGGAATACGGGTAGGGCATGGTTTGCTTGATGACCTTCAACATCTCCGTTTGAAGCCCGAGGGCCCAGGCCACCATCCGATTGCCGGTGTTTTCCTCCAATCGCTCTACGTCGGTGGCAAACCACATGGCTCCGTAAATCCCCTGGTTGTGAAGAAACTGCTGGTAATCAAACCCATGCGGGTTGGTCCGGGGCATCGGTTCACTGATCGGGCCGGTGAACCGAAGCCGATCGGCGTAAATGGAGTTATCGGCGGCCTCGGAAAAGGAAAGATCGTGGTCCTGATAGGATTGAATCCGGAGGAGCAACTGGCCCCGGTCGACCGGATGGGGCTCCCCCTCCTCTTCATACCGGATCCGTTCGGGTTCAACGGTCAGCGTCACTTCTCCGTCCTCGGTGACCTCCGGGGCTTCGACCACGGTCCCCTCGACCGTTCGGGGGTCGTCAAACCCGTCGGACAGATGCTCGTCCAGGCTGTTGGGGTACAGGTGATCCAGAGCCATCGAATAGCGCCCCCACCCGACCAGGAAGGCAATGAGACCGATGATGCCGAAGACGAACAGGGTCTTGCGCCAGCCAACGACGTGGAGGACGTAGGCCCCAACCCCTCCGATCAGAACGGACCCGCCAACCGCCCCCCACAGTCCGCTCATTTCCTCCGGAAACAGGGGGAAAAACACGGCGTACACGATGCCGGCGATGAAAGTATACGTGACGATAAGGAGAAGCTTGATCAGCCGATCCTGATCGGGTTTCACTGCACCGGATCATCTCGTTCACGCGTGGGATTCTCTACCGAAACCTCGGAAAAATACCGCTGGTTGGACTCGATGATCTCGGCAAACCGGTAGTCCGGGTTCAGGAGGTATACAATGGCTCCGATCAGGAAGGCCCCGACCACCATGACGAGCAACCATTTGACGTTGCCTCGCTGTTCATCCTCACCCATCGATCAAATCACTCTCGGAGAAGAAAAAGCCGATCTCACGCTCGGCGCTTTCCGCCGAGTCGGCTCCGTGAATGGAATTCTCGGTGATGCTGCTGGCAAATTCAGCCCGAATGGTGCCGGGAGCCGCATCCTCGGGATCGGTGGCCCCCATAATGGTTCGGAGCCTCCGGACGGCGTCCTCCCCCTCCACGACCCCGAGTACTACGCTTCCGGAGGTAATGTACTCAATCAACTCGTCAAAAAACGGTTTGGATCGATGTTCCCCGTAAAACCGACGGGCCTGGGCGTCACTGATGCGAGTCTTCTCAAGACAGACGATGGACAGTCCATCGGACTCGATTCGGCTCAGGATCTCACCAACGAGATCCCGTTCAACCGCGTCGGGTTTGATCATCGTGAACGTTCGTTCCATGATTCTCGCTCCCTCGAAAAACAAAGTAATGGGTTCGATTAGCAGCCACTGTTGTCCCCCGACCCGGGATCCCGCCTGACCCGTCCGGCCACCCAACTCAGAAATCGTCGAACAAGGGTAATGGGCTGTCCGGGGGAGGACAATGTCCCCCCCGAAGAAACGGCACGACTGAGCTGGTTTTCCCGGGATGGGGGCGACCCGTCACCTCAAGGAGGATCCTGCGCCAACATTACCCGCTCTCGCCCAGTTCCGATTCACCCTGAGCGATCTGAAAAGCATTATAAAGTAAGTCCCCGGTCATCTGAGCAACCAGACGCAGTTTCAGTTTGTCCGCGTTGCCCAGCTCCTCCCCGGTTTCTTTTTCCGTCGCCCGGATAACCCCGATGGTTTTCCCCCGTGAACGAATGGCCGCCGCCACCCCGGCTCCCTTCCGGGGACGGTCGATGATGTTCGCCTGGCCCAGTTCAGCAACCGTTCCGACCTCACCCGAACCGATGTCGACCGTGAGGTTCTGAAGCCGGTCGCGCTCCATCCACTGGTCCTCCTCCAGTCCCATCTGGCCGACAAGCTGATCCGGGTTGTCGGTGGAAACCAGAAACACCATGGTCTGGCGGACCTGAAGCATGTTGTAGACCGAATTTACCATGTACTTCAGAAGCGCTTCCGGATCGAGGGTTTCCCCCACCCGCTTGGCGTAATCAATTAATTCAAAGTACTCATCCGGAGTCAGCGGTCCGGTCGACGTCTCCTCCTTCGCCCGTTCAAGCTTTTCCTCGTATTGGTTCGTGATTTCCGACCGGGCCAGGCTGATCCGGTTCGTGATCAGATCCTCCCACCGTCGCTGCAGGAACAGGACCACCAGGACGGCGATCACCAGGAGAACGGCGGTACCCAGGGCAAGTTGATTGACGGTGGAATACCAGTGCCGCCAGAGAAACTCCCGGTCAATCCCGATCATCAAGCCCCCGTAGACGGTACCGTCGGCGGTAACGGGCAGGACGATCTCCCGAACGTCGAGGTCCTCCCCCTGAACATCCTCACGGGACTCGATCACAAGCCCCTCCGTATCGACAAACCGTTCCTCCTCCAGCATGGACCGATCGCCGGGGGAAACGTCTTCGTGGACCGAACTGAGGACGAAGTTCCCCCGATCGTCCAGCACGGCCATGTACGCAATTCCAAAGTCTTCTCGACGGGTGACAAGCTGATCGGTGGCTGTATTTAAGGTTGTAAAATTGGCCGAAAGGAAGGGTTCAAACAGGGAGTAGGCAATCATCTCACTGACGTCATCTACCGTGTCGGAGGCTCGCTGGCTCGCGGTCTGATAGCTGAAGAAATAGGCTGTAAAAGCTAAGAGAAGGATGAGTGCCACAACGAATGCCAGAATGGAATTTCGCACCTGGGAAGCGAGATCCGACCCATCGTCCACGTCAGATCACCCGGCGTTCCCGGGACCGAAGATGACGTTCAACGATTCGATTCAGTCTGGGTATCCCGTTCCACCGTTACGTTCACGTCCCGTTCAATCTCTCCGTTATCGCTTGTATCAGACTCCAGTCCCTCCTCGACGTTGGCGGCCGTCCGGGGAGTAATGTCTTCCCCGTCGTTCGCCGAGGACGCCTCGGCACGGTCACCGGAGGGATCGTAGTTCTCGCCCGACGGGACGGTTTCGGCCTGCGTTCGCGATTCACCGGAATCCAGAACCATGACTTCCTGCAACACCGAATCGATGTAATCGGAATCTACGCCCCGGTCGATCAGAAGGTTCCGGACCACGTCAAAGTCCTCAAACCGAATTCTCAAATCTCGCTCGTGAGAGAGGTCGGTGGCGATTTGAGCGTCAATGTGACGGACCCGGCTAAGCTGCCGGGGAGTGGCCGAGTTCACGGGGATCGACAGTTCGACCCGATCCATGATCTGCTCCAAAACGAGCGGGTCCACGCCGGGCAACCTGAGCAGATCGCTGAGGCTCGTGAAGGGTCCGGCGTTTCGTCGGTAATCATCGGCCGCCGCCGCCAGCTGCGCCGGGTCGGAGGCGTCGCTCAGGCTGAACAGCCGCTCCAGTTGTTGGAAGGAATCGGTGTTCACGTTGACCGACAGTCCGCTGCTGAACTGAGCCTCCTCGCCGATCCGTTCCTCGGCCAGTCGATCGACTTCCTCCGCCTCCTCCATGACGTGGGGGGTGAGAAAGACGACCAGTTCGTTCTGGACAACATCCTCCGAGTAGCTGCTGAACGCGTGTCCCAGCACAGGGATGTGACGCAGGAAGGGAACCCCGGTTTCCTGGATCTCGACGTCGTCCTGGATCAACCCGCCGACCACGATCGTTTGGCCGTCCTCCACGTACAGTTTGGACTGACTGGAGCGACTTTCGGTGGTGAGGGTTTCCTCCTGGGGACTAACGAATATTTCGTTGATGATGTTCAGGTTCAGCAACACGTCCCGGCTCTTGGTGATGGTAGGAGAAATTTCCAGCACGGTCTCCGCCACCACCTCGGTCAGCGTGGTGGTCACCACTCCTCCTTCGGAGACTTCCGTCTCCTCGGCGAACCGGGTCTCCTCCAGCCGAATCACGCCCTGCTCATTGTTCAGGGTGGAGATCTGCGGCCGGGCCACGATTTCGCCGTCAAGGTCTTCTTCCAGGAAGTCAAGGATGACCTGGAGGTCCTCCTGCTGGAAAAGACCGGTGAAGACTCGATCCGCAAACTGCGGGAGCGCAGGATCCGCTGATACGTCGGGACCGCCGGGGCTAGGACCGGTGGGGGGATCCGAACCAAACTCAACCCGCAAGTCCTCATTCAGGTAGTTCCAGAAGGGGTTGAACTCGAATCCCTCCTCCAGGTCATATTCGGCCAGTACCCCTTCGACGTAGACCTGCTTGGCCCGGACGTCAAATTGCTTGATCAGGTCCCTCACCATCGACCGGTTGTTCCTCGGCGTGGCAAACACCACCCGGTTCAGGTCCGGATCGGCGGTGAGTGAGACGTTAATGTTCAGATCCTCCACCACCTCGGACGTCCGGGTGACGAGATCCTCGGGCCCGTCGGTCGGACCTTCCGGCGACGGAAGGGCTCCGCGTTCGGCGTCGTCGTCCAGCAGGCCCGAGATCACGTCAACCACGTCGTGGGCTCTCCGATAGTTCAACTCCACGTGACCGATCGTGTACCCCGACTTATCAATTTGCTCCAGAAATTGCCGGGTCTCGTCCTGACGGTTTGAAGGCACCAGGAGGGAAATCCGGTCGGGGGTGACGTGAAGCAAAGTCGCGTACTGGAGTTCGTCCAGCTGGTCCTCAAGATCCTCGGCGTCCAGGTTGGTCGGAAAATACGTGATGACGGAATGATCGAAAAAGGCGTTGCTGTCGAGTTTTTGAATGATCTCGCGCAGCATCGACGCATCGGAGGGCTGCAGGGAAAAGACCGCCCGCAGTTCGTCCGAGTATACGACACGGGGAAGAGCCCGTTCCCGTTCGAGGGTGTCGTCGATGTTCTGGAAGTACTCCTCCAGTTCGCCGACCAGGGTGGACACGTCCACGAACTGGGGGGAGTACACCACGATCTCCCGACCCGACTGATCGATCTCGGTGGAGTCGAGCCGGGACATGATCTCGCGGAACTCGTCGATTTCCTCTTTCGTCGACGAACGCAGGAGCAGAAGGTTCCGTTCCGGGATCGCCGTCTCCACGTCCACGCCCGGGAACCGTCCGACAAACGAGTTGACCCGTTCCACGCCGAGAACCTGGGCCGGATACCACTCCCAGTAGTAGTCCTCCAGCTCAACGTAGGAGTCCTCGATCTCCTGGATGATCTCCCGGGCGAAGGAACGGAAGTTGCTGGGACCGATCAGCATGATCGTGTCGGTTTCTTCAAGGATGATGGCATTCATCTGGGTAACCACTTCTTCGAGGTTGGCGGCATCGGTTCCTTCGGTCTCTTCCTGGGGAGCAAAGAAGAAGACTTCCTCAGTCTCATCAACGTCCTCCGCCACCCCGATGATCTGGTTGAGCTTCTCCAGCACCACCGACGGATCGGCTCGTTCGATTTCAATCAGGTCATACGAGAAACTTGAGAGATCGGACGAATCGATCTGGTTCAGCTGGTTGAGGGCCGACTCAAGGGCCTCCTGTTCCGGGGACGATAGAAGGAAGGCGTCAAGGTATTCAATCGTGCTGAACGTCTGGACGTTGCCCATCCGGTTGATCAGCGATTGGGTTTGTTCAAACGGAATGTTTTCCGCCTGATACCACTCAAACTTCTGCCGGTCCATGTAATCGAGGCCCATCTCCTGAATCCGTTCGATCATGGCTTCGGCCGTGTCCAGAAGGTCGGGAGACCCGAAGATCAGAATTTGCTGCAGTTCGGGGATGGCGATGATCTGCCCTCGTTCAAGGAGCTGTTCAATATTGACCTGCCGTTCCTCCTGGATGATCTGACGGATTTCGTCCGGGTCGGGGTCGGTAAATGTGAGATCCCCGATATTCACGCCGGTGGTAATGTCCATCCCCAGGATTCGGTTCACCTGGGCGGCGATCTGTTCGGCGTCGAAGCCCTCCATGTCAATAAACCGGAAGTTCTCCTGCAGCCGGCCCGGCTGATCCATGATCTCCACCAGCTCGACCACTCGTTCGACCATCGCGGTTTCTCCGTACACAACGATCTCATTGGTCCGGGGGTGGCTGATAATTCGTCCTTGTTCCCCGAGGGGAAGATCCGACCGCAGACGGTCCGCGAGATCGTCGTTGTTGATCGAAAGAGCCTCGTGCTCGAGTTCAATAACCCGGTATTCAAACCCCTCGTACACCCCCCGCTGGATGGCTTCCTCCCGAGCGACCACCGTAACGACGTCCTCGTCCATGACCCTCGCAAATCCCTGGGTTTCCAGGATGGTGTCCATGGCCCGAAGCGGCGTGACGTCCTCGAGGTGAACGGTGACCGAGCGCTGTTCGTCATCGGCCTCCAATTCCTGAAGGACCAGGTTGATGTTGGAAATCTCCGCCAGGGTTCGAAGAACGTCCGAAAGGGGCGCGTCCTGAAGAGAGACGCTGATGACGTTCGGCCGGCCGAAGATCGTGAAGGTGGTGGAGGGTTCGCCCTCGATTTCCAGCAGGGACGCCCGAACCTCGTTGACCTCCCGATCCGGGGCAATTCGGTAGACATCCACTTCCACCCGACCGTCGTCGTTTGTTTCCTGGCGCCGGCTGAGGCCCGGCTGGACCTCGTTTACGTCCAGAAAAGCGCCCCGGGTCAGAGATTTAAAGGTGACCATGACGTCGGGGACCGGGTTCCCGAACCGGTCCTGAACTTCAACCATCATTGGATTCGGAGGCCGCTCGCCGAACAGGGTCTCCTGCCGATCTCCGGCGACCGTCTGGATGTCAACCGGTTCGGCCGCCTCTACCTCCAGCCGGTAGTTCACCAGGAGATCGTATTCTTCCACGGAAGCGACGATTTCAACCGGTCCGGAGGTTTCCTTCGATCGGGCATGGAACCGAACGCGACCGTCTTCATCGGTTCGTAACTCCAGCGATTCCCCCTGAAATTCATCCGGCGATTCACCCAGTTCTACGTCTCCATGACGAACGGAAACCTCCACCCGTTCGTCGTCCAGCGGTTCCCCGTCCTCGTCCACGAATTCGGCGATCATGGGATCGGAGGTCTCCCGGGGGATCCCGAGCGACTGACCATGGCCTTCGACCCGCTGAAGCTGGTAATACAGATCGGGGTGAACCTGCCGGAAGATGTCCTCAATCTCCGGATCCTCGTCCGCCCCGGGGAAGATCTCCTCCACGTCGAAGATGTCGATAACGACACGATTACCCGGGGTGTCACGGTAAATTTGAAAATTGTCATGCCACTGTTCCAGGTCCAGGACCACGCGGGTCGTATTAATGGGATCCACCCGGTACTGACTGTGGCGCACCCGGATGACGTCCTTCAGCTCGATGGGAAGGGGGGGGTCGGGAAGAGCATTGAGGGCGTTCGGGATGTCAATTACCAGCATGGCCGGATCAAAAATTTCCGACACCACGTAATCAAGGGAGCGCGATCCCCGGATCGAGATCCGGACTCGGTCGGGATACTCCCGGGCTTCCACTCCGTACACGGCTCGGGTCCGACCCTCCGGTTGATCGTAATCCGTCCGAACATGACGAATTACTTCGGAGGGTTCGGCCTGGATCTCAGGGGGTTCCTTCGGCGCTTCCTGATCGTCCACGGTCGCGAACGGAGAATCCGGACGAACCTCCGCCGGATTCTGGACGGACCCCAATTGAATGTCGTTGGGATCCTCCCGATCCGCCAGCTCCCCAAGCTCCTCTTCGGCTTCTTCAGCCGCCTCATCCTCGGGAAGGTCAACCAGCTCCTCAAGGGTCTCACGAAGCTGTTGAGCCTGGGTATGGTCGGGATCCTCATCCAGAGCCCGACGAACCCGATCGAGAGCCAGATCGTATTCTTCGTCAATAAAGTGGTTGACTGCCTCGGAGTAAAAAACCTCGGCCGAAGTCCCTTCCTGGGCTTGTTGCGTTTCCTGCGCCTGAATGGCCGTTGGATGGAAAAAGAACGTTAAACAGAACAAACTCGCGAGTAGCCCCACGAGCAAAAACAGGGACGAATATGAACCCCCGGGCGTTGTACGGTGGAATAATACCAATCCGATGGCTCCCTTCGGCTTCGTCAATGGTGCCTTCACCGATACGGAATCAGCCCCGGTGGAGGCGTGTTTCCCGGCCGCTTGTGCGGCTCGTGTGGTCATCACAATTGTCGCCATTCCAGTTGTTTGGCTGGTCCATCATGAATCGGTCTTCAAATTGAAGGGGTTTCATCATAATCTCTGCACCTGATTAGATCGAGACCCCTCCGTGGCAATGTCCGTGTGAACATCCTGACTAAAAATAGAGAAGTTTGACAAAAAACACAATACACGCTCCAAATTCGAGAATCTTTTCAGTTGACCACCCCGCCTCGACCCGTTTCGGTTTCCGAACAGGCAGGGGAGGAAAACGTCCGGAAGAACCGATCACGGGGTTCCCGTTGCTTGCGGACGGGAGGTGAATGGGGAAGGCTCGGGTTTAAGTCCAATCAACTACTGAAGTCGAATTCCTTCCTCGATCCGTTGCCGAACCCGATCGGTCTGGAATTGAAACAACGTTGTCTTGTAATCCGGGTGCGACAGCCAGACCCCGGTGTCACTGATGGTTTCGGCCCGGATGTCGGATTCTCCAACGAATTCTCCCACCCCGACCCGATAGGTTTCCCCCGAGGATTCTTCCCGGACCAGAGCCTGGCGGACGTCCTCGGCCCCGAAGA
>CAYPTI010000005.1:0-21010 GCA_964413525.1 uncultured bacterium
CGCTACGCCCTTCCCAACAGCCGGTTCATGGTTCATCAGCCGCTCGGCGGAGCGGAAGGGCAGGCCACGGACGTGGAGATCCGGACCCAGGAACTGCTCCGGATCAAGGATCGGATCATTGAGATCCTCTCCCGTCACACCGGCAAGGACGAGGACACGGTCCGCGAGGACGTCGACCGGGACCATTTTATGTCGTCAACGGAAGCGGTAGACTATGGGCTGGTAGATGAAGTGCTTGAATCCCGGAAGGAAGCCGAGAAGCTTGTTTCCGGGGATGAATAATTTTCCGGATTCAGGGTGATGCTTGATGTTTCGTTACGGTAACGAGGACGATGACCTTCGCTGCACCTTCTGCGGAAAGGACCAGGAGGACGTCCGGAGGCTGGTTGCCGGTCCGAGCGTTTACATCTGCGACGAATGCATCGAGGTCTGCAACGAAATTATCTCGGAGGATCTTCCGGAGGACGGCGAAGAGGAGGACGAACAGTTTACCCTCCCGACTCCCTCCGAGATTCAGCAAAAGCTCGACAAGTACGTCATCGGACAGGACGAGGCCAAGAAGGTCATCTCCGTCGCCGTCTACAACCACTACAAACGGGTCTCCAACCCCGCCACCGCCTCCCGGGGGGAGGTCGACATCGAGAAAAGCAACATCATGATGATCGGCCCCACCGGAAGCGGCAAGACCCTGATCGCGCGGACCCTGGCCGACATCCTGGACGTTCCCTTCTGCATCGTTGATTCCACTGCCCTCACCGAGGCGGGCTACGTCGGAGAGGACGTCGAGAACATTCTGCTCCGGCTGGTTCAGGACTCGGAGTTTGATTTTCAGGAGGCCGAGAAGGGGATCATTTACATCGACGAGATCGACAAGATCGCCCGCAAGGCCGACAACCCCTCCATCACCCGGGACGTCAGCGGCGAAGGGGTCCAGCAGGCTCTGCTCAAGATCATCGAGGGCACCGTGGCCAACGTCCCTCCCCAGGGCGGCCGCAAACACCCCCACCAGGACTACATCCAGGTGGACACCAACAACATCCTGTTCATCTGTGGCGGAGCCTTCGTGGGGCTGGAGGAGATCATCGAACGGCGGTTGAAGGGCAACGCCCTCGGGTTCGGCACGGAAGTGAAGTCCTTCGAGGAGTGGGAGCGAACCGATCTGCTCCGGGAAGTCGAGCCGGAAGATCTCCTCGAGTACGGGTTCATTCCCGAGTTCGCCGGTCGGATTCCCGTCACGGCGACGCTTGAAAAACTCGATCAGGAGGACCTCGTTCAGATCCTTCGGGAACCCGAAAACGCCCTGACCAAACAGTATCGGCGGCTGTTCGAACTGGAAAACGTTAACCTGAAGTTTACCGACGAGGCCCTGGAGGAGATCGCCGCCCGGGCCATCGACCGGGAGACCGGTGCCCGGGCCCTCCGGACCATCATGGAAAGTTGTATGCTGGAAGTGATGTACGACATCCCGGACGATCCCGACGTCACCGAGGTCGTGATCACCGGGGAAGCGATCCGGGGTCAGGAGGATCCGATCCGGGTTTATTCGGGGGAAGAAGAACGAGAAACTGCCTGACTTCGTTTCGACGGACCTCCCATCTTCCTGGCGTCGGTATCCCGTGATGAGGGTCCTTCAACGTCCTTCCAACTGCTATCCACGAACCAGCCCGACCGTCCTTGTTCCGGGCCAACGGTACCTCGTTTGTTCGACCTTCCAATCGCCTGACACCGGGGATCGGTATGGTACCGTGACGTATTCGACCCCCTGATTGAATCCCCCAACGGGAGGAACGTCCTCATGCAGTACCGCCCCCGGATTCTCGCTCCCGGTCCAACCCCGGTTCCCGAATCCGCCCGGCTCACCATGGCGGAACGAAATCCCTACCATCGGACCGAACAATTTTCGGCCGTCCTCCGACGGATCCGGGAACGTCTTCAGCGCATTCTGAACCGGGAAGGTCCGGTGGTGCTGGTTAACGGTTCCGGGACCGCCGGCATGGAACTGGCGGTTCAGTCCCTGGTGGAACCGGAGGATCGGGTTCTGGTCGTCGAAACCGGGAAGTTCGGCCGCCGCTGGTCCGGCATCCTCCGCAGCAGGGGAGCCGAGGTTGATGTCGTCGAGGTGGAGCCGGGGGAAACCGTCCGCCCGGACATCGTCCGCGAGCGGCTCACGGCCGGCTCCTACCGGGCCCTGTTTTCCACCCTGGTGGAGACGTCGACCCTGGTCCGGCACCCCGTGGAGGATCTGCTGGAGGAATCGTCCGATCTGTACCACGTGGTGGACGCCATCAGCGGGCTGGGGGCCGAACCCTTCGACCCGGACGCGGCCGGCGCCGACGCCGTGATCGGCGGATCCCAGAAAGGGTTCATGGCCCCTCCCGGGTTGAGTTTCGTGGGGTTTTCGGACC
The DNA here is from genome assembly GCA_964413525.1 of uncultured bacterium. GTDB lineage: Bacteria > T1Sed10-126 > T1Sed10-126 > T1Sed10-126 > CAYPTI01 > CAYPTI01. Next base: position 2,406 of record CAYPTI010000005.1, read on the forward strand.
GCGGAGCCCGGCGTGCGAAGCAGGTTGATTCGGGGAGTTTCTACCTGGACGGACGGGCCCACCTTGAGCGGCTGGAAGCCGACTCCCAGACCCCCTGGACTCCCTCCATGAACCTGATCCGGAGCCTGGAAACCTGCCTTGACCAACTGGAACGAGAAGGACTGGAGGATGCCCGGGAACGGCACCGGCGGCTGGCTTCCACCTGCCGGTCGGCCGTCGAAGCGATGGGGCTGGACCTGTTCGGGGAGCACAACTCCGTCGTCGGTACGCCGGTAAAGCTGCCGGATGACCTGGCGGACGGTTCGCTGCAGCAGACCATCCACGAGGAATACAACCTTTATGTTCCCGGCGGGCAGCAGGAACTGGCGGGACGGTTGCTCCGGATCGGTCACCTCGGGTACGTCGATTATTTCGACTTGCTGGCCGGGCTGGCGGCCCTGGAGCAGGGATTGCTCCGGGCGGATTGGACCCTTGCCCCGGGGGACGGTTTGACGGCCGCCCAGCAAACTTGGGAACGACTCAACTAGTTCGGCCAGGGGGCGGGGACTTGGTTGGAACGGGTCCAACGCGACGGCTGGACGTTCGGGGAAGCAGGATTCCACCCGTTTGCTCGCCGGATGGAAAGAACCCGGGCCGTATGGTTCAATGAAGGGATTCTTCCACCCGTCCTGATCGGGGATCGGAGTTGATCGCCATGAACACCGTGCCGGATCGACAGCTCGCCCTGCTCCCCCCCGGGGTCCGGGTGTTGCTTCCGAGGGACAGCCGAAACAAGCGCCGGTTCGTCAATCAATTGTGCGAACGGGCCCAATCGTGGGGGTTTTCCGAGCTGGATCTTCCGACGCTGGATTACTACGAATCGATGACCGCCGGCGTCAGCGAGGACCTGGCCCGGCGGACGTATCAATTTCACGACGACGAGGGGGAACGTCTGGCCCTTCGTCCCGACGCCACGGCTCAGCTTGCCAAGATCCTGTCGGGGCGGTTTGATCGAGAGGAGCTGCCGGGACGGTACTGCTACGTCACTCGAAATTTCCGGGCGTTCGAACTTCGCCGGGGGGAACTGAGGGAATTTGAGCAATTTGGAGCCGAGATCCTGCGGGAGGATCGGTTTTCGGCCGATCTGGAACTGCTTCTGCTGATGTTTGAATTGATGTCCCTGCTGGGTCGGGACAACCTGGTTATCGACCTGGGACACGTTCAGGTCTACCAGGGACTGGTGGACGATCTGGGGCTTTCGAAGCGCCAGCGGCAGGAACTCTGGAAGACAATTCACCGGAAAAACGTCCCGGGGCTCCGGAAGGTGCTGGACGAGCTGCCGGTTGCGGAGGCCCGGCGGGAATTTTTGCTGGAATTGCCGGACCTCTACGGCGAGGCGGTGGAGTTCGAGCGCTGGCTGTCCGACGACCGGTTACCCGACCGGACCCGCGAGGGGCTCGAGTACCTGCGGACGCTGGAACGGGCGCTGGAGCGGGCCGGGTACGGTGATTCCATCACCCTGGACCTCGGGGTGGTCCGGGACCTGGATTATTACACCGGCATCGTGTTCGAGGGGCTTTTGCCCGGGGTTGGGCAACCGGTGGTCGGAGGCGGTCGATACGATCGACTGTATCCGAATTACGGGGTCGAACTTCCGGCGACCGGATTCGCGATCGAAATTCACCGGTTAATTCCGCTTCTGAAGCAGGCCCGGGAAAACGGCGAATTGGTGGAGGTCTATTGTCCGGAGTCAACCGACGCCGCCCTGGAATGTTTGCGGGAACTGAGGCGGGAGGACCGGGTGGCCGTGAACTTCCGGGAGCCGCCGGACCGGACTGACGATTCGTGGATCGACCCCGAAGGGGTCCTGCACGTCTCAACTTGATCGGCTGCTCAACCCTGTCCCGGGGCGGTCCGTTTCCGTTCCACCCGGGTTCCCGGTCGTACTCCAAGGAACCCCTTGGTGAAGACCGGAGGCGAATTTGCAGGGACATCTCGTGTGATTGGTTCCCCGGTTCGATTTGTTCATTCTCGTTCAACCGTCTGTTGAACTCCGAGGTCTTTGTCGTCATTGGTTAAGACGATAAAGAAAGCCTCAAAACGAACCGGGGAACCAATGATAGCGGTAGGTTGGATCATGGAACCGTACTCCGGGACCGGGGAGGTCACCCTCCGGTTGACCGAGAATGATGTCAGGAGGTTGTTTGTGTCCCCAATTCGGAGCCCAATCCAGGGGGACCGTTCGTCCCGAACGGTCGCGGGTGGAAGGATGGATTTGATTGTTTGAAACCAACGCCGGAATTTTTGAAGGAGGACGAAACGACGTGGAATCGAGTGTGGCGGTCATTGGTGCGCAATGGGGGGACGAGGGCAAGGGAAAGATGGTCGATCGATACGCCCGCCGGGCCGACTGGGTGGTCCGGTACCAGGGAGGGAACAACGCCGGACATACGGTGGTGGTCGAGGGAGAGAAGTTCGTCCTGCACCTGATTCCATCGGGCATTCTCCACGAGGGTACGCGCTGTCTGATCGGGCCGGGCATGGTGGTCAATCTGCGGGAACTTCAGGACGAGATCGCAACCCTTCGGGAGGCGAACGTCCCGGTGGAAGAACGGCTCCGGATTGCTCCGCGAGCCCATGTGTTGTTCCCCTTCCACCAGTTCCGGGACGCTGAGAAGGAATCCGAACGCGGGGAGGAGAAGATCGGCACGACCAAGAAGGGCATTGGACCCGCCTACGAGGACAAGGTCCGGCGCTCCGGGCTCCGGATGGTCGACCTTCACGATCCGGATCGAGTGGAGAGCCGGGTCCGCCGGCGGCTGGAGGAATTGTCTCCCGGCTGGGAGGATTTTGACGGATCGACTCCGGAGGAATTGACCGAGGAGTACCGGGGATATTTCGAGCAACTGAAGCCGCTTCTCAGACCGGCTCCCGAGACCCTGGCCGAGGCCCGGGCGAACGATCGGAACATTTTGTTTGAGGGCGCCCAGGGAACCCATCTTGACATCGATTTTGGTTCCTATCCCTACGTGACCTCCTCGAACCCCACGGTGGGCGGGGTGGTTACCGGATCCGGGTTCCCGGGCCATTACCTGGAGTCCGTGGTCGGCATCGCCAAGGCCTACACGACCCGGGTCGGGAAGGGTCCTTTTCCGGCGGAACTCACCGGAGAGACGGGGGAACGGCTGCGGGAGGAGGGCGGCGAATTCGGGGCCACCACCGGGCGACCCCGGCGCTGCGGCTGGCTGGATCTTCCGCTGCTGAAGTTGTCCTGCCGGGTGAACGGATTCACGGAAATCGTGCTGACCAAGCTGGACGTATTGAGTGGATTCTCCACCGTGAACATGGCGGTGGAGTACGACGGTCGAGATCGGTTTCCGGCCCGCAACGAGGAACTGGGCCGGGTGACTCCGGTCTACCGGGAGTTCGAGGGCTGGGAGGAGGACATCACCGGCGCCCGCAATTGGGACGATCTTCCTTCCGGGGCCCAACAGTACGTTGAATTCGTCGAGCGGGAACTCGAGGTTCCCATTCGGACGATTTCCGTCGGCCCCGGCCGGGAACAGGCCGTCGAACGCTGAACCACTCGTCGGACCGATTCGGACCGGGACGCTAACCGTGCCTCTTCGCGGTGCGATGCTTCTCTTGGTTGGCCTTGTTTTGACGGGATGCGCTGTTCTCGGGGGGACGGCCAACGGACCCCTTCCGACCCCCGGCTGGGAGGCGGATCGAACCTGGTCGGTGGAACAGACCGTCTGGACGGACCGTTACCATCATCCCGATATCGTTTCCGACACCTCGGTCCGGTCCCGGGTCGACTACCGGGTGGAGGCACGTTCCGGAGGGTACGACCTGATCTGGGAACGAGACGACGAACGAAGGATCCTGCGGTTAACCGAAGGGTTTCAACCCCACTCGATCTGGGAACGGAACGCCGAAGGAGGTTCCCCTCGCCGGATGCAGGCCCCCGATTACCAGCAGGGGATGGTTCTGTTCGCTTCCGGGCCCGAGGAACCGGTGCTGGTGATGGTCCCGGCCTGCCGGAGCGGGGAACGAACCGTCTATCCCCTGCGGGAGGGTGGGGCCGATCCGGTCCGGATCGATTGTTCGGGGGCCGACGAGGGGGTTTGGGAGGTTCAGCGAGGGAACGATCGCTGGGTCCTGCGGTGGCGGGAGGGCGATCCCTGGTGGCGGGAAATTCGCTGGTTCCACCGGGGACGACTGGTCCAGCGCCAGATTCTGGTGGAGTCGGCCGAATAACCCCTCACCCGCGGCGTTTCCGGCTCGTTTTCGTGGGCTCCGGCCCACTATTTTGGATTGTTCGAATCAAGTCCATGCGGGACGTCGGAAACGACAAACGACCGTCAGGTAAGGAAGCCGGCTCCCGGGCGATCGAAAGCCCCAAAAGGGAACCCGTTACCGACAAGCAATCTACTCTTCCTTCCCGGTTGTACATCATCCCGATGTCAGGTTGAGACCTGTTCGGTCTGATTGGGAGGTTGGGAAGGAGCCGTACCAGGATTGAAAGACGGTCCACAGACATGATTGGGGGCGTTTGGTATTCTCCGTTGACTCTGGAACGGTTCTTCATCGAACGGTTGAATCATCCTTACCTTTCCAGCAAGGAGAGAAACCATGCCGGGACGACTGGTTCTTCAGGGGGAGATCGAGGAAGAGTTGACCGACGAGGAGGTGTCGGACCTCAAACGGGAAGCCGAGAAACGGATTGAGGACCTGCGCTCCGTCGACGACTGGCGGGTGCTGTACCAGCGACGCCAGGACGTCCGGCAGATCGGCATGGTCCTCAGAACGGAGCTGGACCGGCTGGCTTCCCGGCCGGGGAAGGGACGGTACCTGGGGATGATTCTGCTGGACGAGGAGGGGGACCTCATCAGCGAAAAATTCATCACCAACCCGGCCATCAAGCACGACCAGGGGCGGGACGCGCTGGCGTTGAACGTGCTGAAGAACAACGGCGTCGAGGACATCCTGATGGCGGAGGCCCCCGACCGGTTGCTGAGGACCTCCCTCAGCGAGATGGGGCTTCGATACGCGGTTCCGGCAGAGGATTCGCTGGAGTTTATTAAGCAGCATTGTTCGGAGATAACCTTTCAGTCTTCCTGAGGGGCGATCCTCTCGCCCGGAATTCCGGGAGGGACGCCGTGGGAAGTTATCCTGGTTCCCCCGGCGGCATGAGAACCTTACAAATTGATGGATTTTAGGGAAAATGAACCGCACGCCGACTCAAACCAACCCTGTCGCCATGACCGATCATGGCCCGGCATCACGGGAGGAACGCAACCATGAGCAGCGAAAATCCCTGGGCACTAATCCTTGGCAGTTCCAGCGGGTTCGGCGAGGCAACCGCCCGGGCGCTGGCGGAGGACGGCTACAACATCGCCGGCGTTCATTTTGATCGGAAGTCCGAGATGGACCGGATCGAAGACCTGATCGACGACCTGCGATCGAGCGGAGCCGAGGTGAAATTTTTTAATCAGAACGCCGCCAGCGAATCCACCCGGGACGAGGTGTTCTCCTGGTTAAACGAACAGACCGGCGAGGAAAGCCCCCTCTGGGTGATGATGCATTCGCTGGCCTTCGGTACGTTAAAAAAATACGTGTCGGAGGACGAGGACACGATCACCGAAAAACAGATGGACATGACCCTGAACGTCATGGCCCACACGCTGGTCTACTGGACCCAGGAGCTGCTGGAGGCCGGATTAATGTCGGAGGGGGGCCGGATATACGCCATGACCTCGGGAGGTTCGGACTCCGCCTGGCCCTACTACGGGGCTGTCTCGGCGGCCAAGGCGGCCCTGGAGTCCCACATGCGACAGCTGGCCGTGGAAGTGGCCGAACACGACATCACGGTAAACTGCATTCAGGCCGGGGTGACCGACACCCCGAGCCTGCGGAAAATTCCGGCCTCGGAATGGATGATCGAGGAGGCCAGGCGACGGAACCCTTCCGGCCGGCTGACCACGCCCGAGGACGTGGCCGATCTGATCCGGCTTCTGGTTCGTCCCGAGTCCCACTTCGTCACCGGCAACATCATCCGGGCCGACGGCGGGGAGGACATCGTCGCCTGAGCGGACCGACGGACGGGGGACGGGTCAGGTTTCTACATTCCGGGCGGTGACCACCTGATCTTTGCCGGTCTGTTTCGCTTCGTACAGAGCGAGCTTGGACTGTTTGAATAGCCCGTCCACCGATTCGGCGTCCCCCGGGAAGGCGGACAACCCGGCGCTGAACCGGACCCCGATGGGTTCACCTCGGAACGTAAAGAACGGTTCGGCGGCCAGGACCTGGAGACGTTTGGCGGCCACAAGAGCCTCCTCGACGGAGGTGTTCGGGAACAAAACGGCGAACTGATCGTTTTCGAACCGGCAGGCCAGGTCCGTGCTTCGAACGTTGTTCTGAAGGAGACGCCCCAGCTCCCGAAGGGTGTTGTCCCCCGCACTGAACCCAAATTCTTCGTTCAGGTCCGAGAATCGGTCGATGTCCAGCACCATGAGGCTGCAGGCGGGACCGTAGCGGCGGACCCGCTCGATCTCCTCTCCCAGACGCCGGCGGAAGTAGGAGGGGGTTTTGAGTCCGGTGAGCTGATCGTGAATGACCGATTCTTCGGGGAGGTTCTGAAGCCGAAAGGAATGGATGACCAGGGCGGTGACGGTTTTGACCGCTTCCAGCCGCGAGAGCATATGGTTGCCCGGCTCATCACCCCAGGACGGGTCAAACAACCCCAGCAAACCGACCAATTCCTCCCCGGTTTCAAGCGGCAACAGAAGCCCGGTTCCTTCCTCGGACTCGACCTGGATGTAGGGTTCCTCCCCGAGGCCCTCCTGGAGCAGATCCTCCCGGACCAGGACCCGTCGATTCTGGTACTGATCCCCGGTGAAGCCCTGAGAACCGATCAGTTCGAAATCCCCGCCCCGTTCGGCGTAGTAACCGATTTCTTGCGACCCCAGTTCCTCGGCAAGCCCGTCGAACATGTGGTTCAGCAGATCCTCGAAATCCTCCGGACCGATGAGGCTCCGGTGAAGGTTCAGCAGCCACTCGCTGAAGTCCGATCGGTTCTTGTGGAGGTGAAATCGGGCCCCGAGGTTCAGGATCCGGGTCAGGGAACGGAGGTGGGTTCGTTGCTCCTCCTTGATCGAACCGGACGTCTCGATGGCGCCAAACCACCGTTCTTCGTCTTCAAGGTGAACGAGGTCGTTGCTCAGGTCGATGATACCGGACTGATTCCCCCGGAGATCCTCCACGATATGGTCGCTGGACGGGTTGGCCTCCCCCCTCAGAACATGAGCCGTGGCCCGATCAACCCGTTCGAAAGCCAGATCCTCCAGGGGATCGGGCTGGTAAAAAACCAACCGGTCTCCGGGAATGTGATTTCGGATCCATTTCCTCGTCTGGGCGTATAGGGGTTCCAGATGATCCATCCGGTGGACGAGGTCCAGCAATTCGTTCGGACTCCGGCTCATGGAGGTCGGTCCTTTCGTGGAATCAGGCAGCCTTTTCGCCTCGCCTGAGGTGGCTGTTAGGATAATGGACATTCACGGGAAACGAATAGTCACTCAATCAAGGAGGCGTGGAACCACCGTGTGGAATCCATGGTCCACCAGCGAATCATCCGAAGAGGGAACCGAGGACGAGAACGAGCCCGGCCGGCTCCGATCCGCCATGTCCTCCTTCCGGAAGAAGGTAAAATCCGTCTGGCCGGGAACCGGGATCGATGCCGAAACGATCGACGAGCTGGAGGCGGCGCTCCTTCAGAGCGACGTCTCCCTCTCGACCACCGAAGGCCTTCTGGAGCCGCTGAGAGAGGATCCCGATCTTGAAGACAGTCTGGATCAGCTCCGCCGGGACATCCGGGAACGGTTTGAACGGGCCGGATCTCTGGAGCTCAATCAGCCCGAGGAACCCCCGGCGGTGTACTTTTTTCTCGGGGTGAACGGCAGCGGGAAGACCACCTCCCTGGCCAAACTTGCGCACCGGCTTGGGCCGGAACGGGACCTCCTGTTCGCCGCCGGGGATACCTATCGTGCGGCCGCCGTGGAGCAGCTGCACCGCTGGGGCGAGCGGCTGGGGATCGAGGTTATCAGCCACGAACGGGGAGGCGATCCCGCCGCCGTGGTGTACGACGCGATGGAGGCGGCGGAGGCCCGGGCGGTGGACGGTGTGTTGGTTGACACCGCGGGTCGGCTCCACACCCGGGACGACCTGATGGAACAGCTTCGAAAAATGATCGACGTGGCGGGGAACCTGCAGCCCGGAGCTCCCCACGAGAATCTTCTCGTGATGGACGCCACGACGGGACAGAACGGACTCCAGCAGGCCTGGAGGTTCGCCAGGGAACTTCCCCTGACGGGGATGGTTCTGACCAAGATGGACAGCACCGCCCGGGGAGGGGTCGTTCTGTCGATCGCCGACGAGCTGGAGTTGCCGGTGAAACTGGTTGGAACGGGGGAGGAACTGGACGACCTGGTCCCGTTTAACGTGGAGGTTTACATCGACAGTCTGCTCGGCGTTCAGGGTACGGCCGTGTCGGCGGAGTGAGCGTGCAGTTTCAGCGCAGCCCCCGGGCGGCGATGGATCTGGCCCTGAAGGAAGCCCGGCGAGGGTTGGGTCGAACCCGGACAAACCCGCTTGTCGGAGCTGTCCTTCTTCACCGGGGACATCTCATCGGTCGGGGTTCCCACCGGTCCTTCGGGGGAGCTCACGCCGAACGGGACCTGCTGGCGGGCCGGGATCGGGTCCCTCCGGAGGCGATGATGGCGTGCACCCTGGAACCCTGCGTTCATACGGGCAAGACACCTCCCTGCGTGGATCGGCTGCTGGAAGTGGGGGTTAACAACCTCATCCTGTCCCGCCGCGATCCGCACCCGGAGGTGAATGGGGAGGGAATTCGACGGCTTCGGGAGGAAGGGGTTCGGGTGACGGTGGGAGTCCGCACCGGGGCCTACGGCTGGCTGAATCGGGCCTATTTTTATCGTCTCGCCACGGGGATTCCTTACCTGGAGGCCAAGCTGGCGCTCACCGTCAACGGACGAATAGCCACGACGTCCGGGGCCAGCCAATGGATCACGGGGGAACAAAGCCGGCGCCACGCCCATCGGCTTCGGGCCCGCTCCGACGGGATCATGGTGGGAGCGGAGACCGTCCGGTCGGACGACCCGACCCTGACCGACCGGGTAACCGGGTCTTCGCTTCAACCCCGGGCGGTCGTGGTCTGTCGCCATCCGGAAAATCTTCCCCCGGAAGCCACCCTGTTTACCGAGCGGGCTGACGAAACCCTGATCATGCTACCCAACCAGGCGAGGAGCCCGCTGCCGGACTGGATCCGTCAATCCGCGGTGGAGCCGGTGCCGGTTCCCCTGAAAAAGGGGGGGATCGACTGGTCCGAGGCGCTTCCGGAACTGGTTGAACGGGGCATGAACCGGATTCTGATCGAGGGGGGAGGCCGGCTGATCGGGAGCCTGCTGGAGGCGGGGATGGTTCCCGAGTGGCACCTGTATTACAGCGGTCGGATGATGGGGCCGGGGCGGGAGAGCTTGCACCGCCAGAGCCCGGTTGAGAAGGTACGGCAGGCCCCGGAGGGGTTGCTCCTTCAGCATCGTCGGTTCGGCGACGACGTGTACGTTCACCGGGCTCTGCTCCGTCCGTTCGAGGGAACCGGCCTGGAGGACCTTCCCCGGCGGTACGATCGCTTTCCCGAGGTGGTGCGCTGAACGATGTTCACGGGCATAGTTGAAGGGACCGGCACGGTTCGGTCCCGTCGTGGTCAGCCCGGAGAGGGCGTTCGGCTGGCGATCGATTCGGGAGAAGTCCTCCCCCGGGAGCAGCGACGGCCCGGAGCCAGCATCAGCGTGGACGGTATCTGTTTGACCGTCAGCGAACGAACCCCTGATGGGTTCGAAGTGGACGCCAGCGGAGAAACCCTGGATCGAACCACCCTGGAAAACTGGCGAGTCGGGCGGACGGTCAACCTTGAACCGTCCCTGGAAGCGGGGGAACCCATCGGGGGGCATTTCGTAACCGGACATGTGGATGACACCGTGCGTATCGATTCCTTCCGGTCCCGCGGGGAATACCACCGCCTGACGGTGGTATTCAACCGGGACCTGCGGCCGTTTCTGGCCCCGAAAGGATCGGTGACCCTGGACGGCATGAGTCTAACGGTCAACCGGGTTGAAGGGACTCAATTCACGGTTCGAATCGTGCCCCATACCCTTGACGTGACCAGCCTGTCGGAGCGGAACCCGGGGGATGAACTCAATCTGGAAGTTGATGTTCTCGCCCGGTACCTGTACAATTTTTCCTTACATTCCGACGAGCTTGAGACGGATCGTACCCTGTTTGAAGACCTGTGAACGGTCGAAACCGTGTTCCTGTCCCGGGGTGGGGCAAGGGAGTTGAGCCTCCGGAACCGGGTGGTTCCCGCGGGTTCGTGGATCCCATGGACGTCGGCTTTGGCCGGGTGAGGTGATTAGGATGGGAGACGAAGCTGAGTTTGAGTCCATTCCCGATGCCATCGAGGTTCTCGCCCGGGGGGAGATGGTGGTGGTCGTGGACGACACGTCCCGGGAAAACGAGGGTGACCTCGTGATGCCCGCGACCGAGGTGGACGCCGACGATATTAATTTTATGACCAAGCACGGTCGAGGATTAATCTGTCTTCCCATGCAGTCGGAGGATCTCGAACGGTTGCAGCTTTCCTCCATGGTTGAGAACAACCAATCTCCGATGGAAACCGGATTCACGGTCTCGATTGATGCCAGCGAGGGGATTTCCACCGGCATCAGCGCTCACGACCGGGCCCACACCATCCAGACGGCTGTCGATCCGGATTCCCAACCGGAGGATCTATCCCGTCCCGGTCACGTGTTCCCGCTGCAGGCCCGCCGGGGGGGAGTCCTCAAACGGGCCGGCCATACGGAAGCGGCCGTTGATCTGGCCCGCCTGGCCGGCCACCGGTCCGCCGGCGTGATTTGTGAAATCATGAGTGAAGACGGAACCATGGCCCGACGGGACGAACTGCGGGAGTTTGCCGATGCCCACGGCCTGCCGCTGGTGACGATCGAGGATTTGATCCGTTACCGGCGTCGAACCGATCGGTTGATCGAACGGGAAGCCGAGGCCACCCTTCCGACCCGGTACGGGCCGTTTCGAGCCTTTGCCTACAGAAATACCGTCCATGACCGGGATCACCTGGCCCTGGTCCGAGGTGAGGTCGACGGCAAACAGGACGTGCTGGTCCGGGTTCATTCCCAGTGTCTGACCGGCGATGTGTTCGGGAGCCTGCGGTGTGATTGTCAGGATCAACTGTACCGTTCGATGCAGTTGATCGCGCAGGAAGAGCAGGGGGTTCTGCTCTACCTGAGTCAGGAGGGCCGGGGCCTCGGGCTCGCCAACAAGATCAAGGCCTACGAACTTCAGGACGACGGAATGGACACGGTGGAGGCAAACGAAGCCCTGGGATTTGAATCGGACATGCGGGAGTACGGGATCGGGGCTCAGATTCTGGAGGACCTGGGGTTGAGCACGATTCGACTGCTGACCAACAACCCCAAGAAGATCGTCGGACTGGAGGGGTACGGACTGTCGATCACGGACCAGGTTCCCATCGAGGTCCATTCCACCCCGGAGACTGAATCCTACATGGAGACGAAGAAGGAAAAGCTGGGTCACGTGCTCAACCGGGTTGACTCGGGCGAATGAATTCTCAGGCGATCGTTCCGTTGCGGGGCGAACCTGGATTTGACAGGAGAACAGGTAATCATGGTTGACGGGCTCGACGGTGCTTACGACGGTTCCGGGTTATCGGTCGGAATTGTTGTTTCGGACGTGAACGATCGCTTTACCCGCGAACTTCAACGGGGGGCTGTCGAAACCCTTCGGCGCTGCGGGACGGCGGAGGAGGACGTGACCGTGTACCGTGCTCCCGGTGCGTTCGAACTGCCCGCGCTGGCCCGCCGGGTGTACGAACGCCGGGATCACGACGGACTGATCTGTCTCGGCGTGGTCATTCGGGGGGACACTCCTCACTTCGATTACATCTCCTCCCGGGTGACCCGGGGCGTCGGAACCCTCGCGGACGAGGCCGATATTCCGGTCACCTTCGGGGTACTCACCACCGATACGGTCGAGCAGGCCCGGGATCGATCCGGGGCCAAGGCCGGCAACAAGGGAAGGGAAGCGGCCCTGGCCATGCTCCAGATGGTTTCGGCGTTTCAAGCCCTCGACGGGTGAAGACCGATCGTCTCCGGTGGCCCCGTAAACGATGAGTTCAACCGACCCGTCGGTCTCCCGCCGGGGCCAGCGGCAGGAGCTGCTAAAAGTCCTCTACGCCCGGGAAGTGGGGGGGTCCTACACCCCCGAACGGATGAGCGACTTCCAGGAGGAAATTGTTGAGGGGGTTCAACAACATCAGTCCGACCTCGATGAAGCCCTGTCCGAGCACCTGACCGATTGGCGAATCGATCGGGTCCACCCGATCGAACGTGTGCTTTTGAGAATGGGGGCCTACGAAATTTTTCACACCTCGATCAACAAGGCCATCGTCATCAACGAGGCGGTGGAACTGGCCAAGCAGTACGGCCACGACTCAACCGCCTCCTTCGTCAACGGGATCCTCGACAACCTCGATGCACCCGATCAAAGTGACCGGGAATGAAGCGGGCCGGAACGCCGACTGTCAACCGGAGGGAAGCATTCGTTGACTGAGTATTTCCGTCGGGCCAGCCAGGTCTATCGAGCGCTTGCCAAGGACCGTCCCGCCGGACTCGACGAGTTGGTGGACGCCATCCGACGAACGTGGGAGCGGGGTGGGCGCGTGATCAGTTTCGGGAACGGGGGAAGCGCCGCGGACAGCCTCCACTTCACGGCCGAGCTGGTGGCTCGATTCCGGGACCGGGCCATCCATCGTCCGGCCCTCAGCCTGAACGCCAACCCAAGCACGGTGACCGCCACCGCCAACGACTGGTCCTTTGAGGAGGTCTTCTCCCGACAGCTCCGTGCTCAGGCACGGGAAGGGGACGTCGTTCTCGGCATCACGACCTCCGGGACCTCCTCCAACGTTCTCCGGGGACTCCGTCGGGCCCGGACGATGAATTGCTCCTCCTTCGGCCTGACCGGCTCCGATCCGCGGGACCTGAGCGATCTGACCTGCACCGTCATCACCGTTCCCGCCACCGAAACTCCTCATATTCAGCAGGCTCACCTCGCCTGTTTGCATTACGTGTGCCACCGGTTGGACCGGGGCCTGAACCCCGGAGATTCCGCCCCGGATTGACCGAAAAATAGAGCCCCTTTTGGTCCCTTTTGGTTGACGCTGGCCACCCTCGGGATATACTTTTCTGTCTTTCCTTACACAGATTTGATCTCATGCTTGAGCGACCGCCCCGGGAGGCAATCGAATGAGTTCTTACGACAACATTGAGGTCCCAGCGGACGGCGAACAAATAGCGGTTGAGGACGGAACGTTGAACGTTCCCGACACCCCGGTCATTCCGTACGTAACCGGTGACGGCACCGGCCAGGACATCACGCCGGTCATGCGGAAGGTGGTCAGCTCGGCGGTGGAGAAAACCTTCGGCGGCCGGAAATCAATCGCCTGGATGGAAGTCTACGCGGGGGAACTCGCCGAGGAACGATACGGGACCGTCTTCCCCCAGGAAACCCTGGACGCCATCGAGGAATTCCGGGTGGCCATCAAGGGTCCTCTCACCACCCCGGTCGGCGCCGGATTTCGCAGCCTGAACGTGGCCTTCCGGAAGGAGCTCGACCTGTACGCCTGTGTGCGCCCGGTCTACTACATCGAGGGCCTTCCGAGCCCGGTCCGGGACCCGGAACGGGTCGACATGGTCATTTTTCGGGAGAACACGGAGGACGTCTACGCCGGAATTGAGTGGGAAGCCGGCACCCCCGAAGTTCAGCAGGTCCGTGAGTTTGTCGAGCAGGAGATGGGGAAGGAAGGAATCATGCACGAGGGAGCCATCGGCCTGGGGTTGAAGCCGATCACCGAATTCGGAACCAAACGACTGGTTCGCAAGGCGATCGACTACGCAATCGAGAAGGGCCGGGACTCGGTCACCCTGGTCCACAAGGGAAACATCATGAAGTTTACCGAGGGGGCCTTCCGGGAGTGGGGTTACGAGGTTGCCCGGGAGGAGTACGGAAGCCACATCATCACCGAACAGCAGCTCTGGGAACGGCACGACGGCAACCAGCCCGAGGAGTCCATCGTGGTCAAGGATCGGATCGCGGACAACATGCTTCAGCAGATCCTGACCCGGACCTCCGACTACGACGTGCTGGCTCTGCCGAACCTCAACGGTGATTACATCAGCGACGCGGCCGGCGGCATGATCGGGGGGCTGGGCATCTGTCCGGGAGCCAACCTCGGCGACGCCATGGGGTTGTTTGAACCGACCCACGGTTCGGCTCCCAAGCACGCCGGCAAGGACAAGGTCAACCCCAGCGCTCAGATCCTGTCCGCCTGCGAGATGCTGGACTACATGGGCTGGGGAGAAGCGGCCGACAACATCAAGCAGGCCATCCGAAAAACCTTCCAGCAAAAAACCGTTACCTACGACCTGGCCCGCCAGATGGACGGGGCCACCAAGGTGAAGTGCAGCGAGTACGGGGATCACATCATTGAAAACCTCGAATAACTGGTTTAGGGAGGCCAAGACGGTCGTTCCCCGCAGAGCCGGGTAACCCCTGGATAACCAGAGCGATCAGCGAATTCGATCCAAATTCACGTGGAGGTTCAGTCCATGCCCAAGTTAGGTTTTATCGGAGCCGGCAACGTCGGGGCGACCGCCGCCAACTACGCGGCGATCAAGGAACTCGGCGACGTCGTCATGGTCGACATCAAGGAGGGGATGCCGCAGGGAAAGTCCCTCGACATGAACGAAGCCCGGTCGATCCAGAAGTTTGACACCAACCTGTCGGGCAGCAACGAATACGACGCGATCGAGGGGGCCGACCTGTTTGTCGTCACGGCGGGTCTGCCGAGGAAACCCGGTATGACCCGGGAGGATCTGCTGCAGAAGAACGCCGAGATCATCGAACAGATCGGTCTGGAAATCAGGGAGAAGGCCCCCGACTCGGTCATCATCATGGTGACCAACCCGCTGGACGTCATGACCTACCTGATGCGGGAAATCACGGGGTTTCCCCCCGAACGAGTGATCGGACAGGCCGGGATCCTTGATTCCGCCCGGTTCAGTTACTTCATCGCCGATGAACTGGACGTAAGCGCCCAGGACATCAACGCCATGGTGCTTGGCGGCCACGGGGACTCCATGGTTCCGCTTTCCCGGTACACCACCGTGTCCGGGATTTCCATCGACGACCTGATGGATCAGCAGACCATCGACCGGCTGGTCGAGCGAACCCGGGGCGGCGGAGGGGAGATCGTTGAACTGCTCGGAGACGGAAGCGCGTTTTACGCTCCCGGAGCCGCGTCGGTTCAGATGGCCGAATCCATCCTCAAGGATCAGAAGCGTATCCTTCCCTGCAGCACCTACGCCGACGGGGTGTACGGACTCAACGACATCTACATCGGGTTGCCCGTGAAACTCGGCCAGGGAGGCGTTCAGGACATCCTGGAACTTGACCTGACCGAGGACGAATACGCGGAGTTAAAGAAGAGCGCCGACTTTTATGCCGAGCAGATTGAAATCGCTCTGGAGGCGGTTGATTCGGTGTGAGAATTCACGAATATCAGGCCAAGGAACTGTTTGACGGGGCCGGGATTTCCGTTCCCGACGAGATTGTGGCGTCCACCCCCGAGGAGGCTCAGTCCATCGCGGCCGACCTTGGAGGCAGCGTGGTCGTCAAGGCTCAGGTTCACACCGGCGGACGGGGCAAGGCCGGCGGGGTGAAGCTGGCTGACTCGGCCCGGGAGGCCCGGGACCATGCCGAAACGATCCTGGGAATGGAAATCAAAGGTCATCCCGTCCATCAGGTCCTTGTGGCCGATCAGGTGGAGTACGAACGGGAGCTGTACCTCGGGGTGGTGTTTGACCGCGACCGGCAGACCAGTTGTTTGATGGGGTGTGCTGAGGGCGGGGTCGACATCGAGACCCTGGCCGAAGAACAGCCGGAAGCCATCCACAAGGAATGGGCTCATCCCTCGCTCGGGTTCCGCCCCTATCAGCTCCGCCGGCTGGCCTACGCGATTGCCCCCCGTCCCGAACACGGTGCCTCGATCGCTTCCTTTTCACACCGGCTGGTGGAGCTGTACAAGGATACCGATGCCCGGGTCGCCGAGATCAATCCGCTGGTGACCCACGCCGACGGGTCCGTGACCGCCCTGGATGCGAAGATGGACTTCGACGAAAGCGCCCTGTACAGGCAGCCGGAGATCGAACAATTGCGCGATCCGCGGGAAGAGGATCCCATGGATTCCAAGGCTCGTGAGGCCGACCTTCACTTCGTCCGTCTGGACGGCGAGGTCGGGATCATCGGCAACGGCGCCGGGCTGGTGATGACGACCCTGGACGTGGTGGATCGCTCCGGCGGCAAACCGGCGAACTTCCTGGACATTGGCGGGAGTTCGAGTCCCGACAAGGTCAGTACGGCTCTTGAGATCGTGGTCGAAAACGAGAACACCCGGTCCATTTTTATTAACGTCTTCGGCGGGATCACCCGCTGTGATGACGTTGCCAGGGGGTTGATCCAGGGGGTGGAGGAGGCCGGGATCGAGCTGCCCCTCGTGGTCCGGCTCACCGGAACCAACGAGGAGAAGGGCCGCCGGTTGCTGGACGAATCGGACATTGAGATCGAATCGTTTGACGCCATGGAGGCGGCCGCCGAACGGGCCGTGGACCTGGCGAAGTCCGCCGTCCGCTGAACGGGAACCGGTCGAGGGTTGGAATGGCTACCGTGCTCAGGAGGTTTGCATAACCAGAATCCGTTCACCCAACCATCAAACGTCTGGGTTGACCCATTAAATTATCGGGAGGAACCACCATGGTCTCCGAAGGCCTGAAAGGTGTCGTAGCGGCGGAATCCGAAATGAGCTTTATCGACGGGGAGGAAGGGGTCCTGATCTACCGGGGGTACAACATCCACGATCTCGCCCGGAACATTACGTTCGAGGAACTTCTACCTCTGTTCTGGTTTGGTGAATTACCCAACGAGGAGCAGCTCGACCGGGTGAGGGGCGAACTGGCGGAACACCGTGCGGTTGATGATCAGATCCTGGGACTGACCGCCGACCTGGCCGAATCGGACCTTCACCCGATGGCGGCGCTGCGAACGATCGTATCGGCGCTTGCCGCCCACGATCCCGAGTCGGAAGCTCCGCCCGACGATCCCAAGATCAACCGCCGAAAAGCCCGCCGGATCACGTCGAAGTTCATCACCATCATCGCCGCCTACGATCGGCTCCGAAACGGGAAGGATCCGGTCGATCCGGATCCTGATCTGAGCCACGCCGCCAACTTCCTCTACATGCTGAACGGCGAACGGCCCACCGACAAGGACGAGGAGATTTTCGATACCTGCCTGATCCTCCACGCCGATCACGGGTTTAACGCCTCCACCTTTTCGGCCCGGGTAACCGCCAGCACCCTGTCGGACCTCCACAGCGCCATCACCACGGCCATCGGTACGCTCAAAGGTCCCCTCCACGGGGGCGCCAACTCGGAAGTCATGAAAATGTTGCTCGAAATTGACGAGCGCGAGATCGATCCGGTGGATTACGTGAAGGAAAAACTGGACGCCGGGGAGAAAGTCATGGGGTTCGGCCACCGGGTATACCGGACGGAAGATCCCCGTGCCACCCACTTACGGGAGTATTCCGAGCAGCTCGGGGAACAAAACGACACCCGGAAATGGTTTGATTACAGCCGGGCCATCGAGGATTATCTGGTGGGAGAGAAGGGGATCAACAGCAACGTGGACTTCTATTCCGCCAGCACCTACTACCAGCTTGGGATTCCGATTGACCTCTACACGACGATCTTTGCCTCCAGCCGGGTGGTCGGCTGGATCGGACACGTGATGGAACAGTACGCGGCCAACACCCTGATCCGACCCCGGGCCAAGTACGTCGGTCCGCGGGACAAACAGGTCGTTTCCCTCGAGGACCGCTGACGGCATCGACCATCCGGTAGCGGCTCGTTTGGTGCCGGTTTGTGCTCCCCGGCTCCTCGGCGCAGAAGACGGCAAATCCGTGGGAACCTCTGAAACCGTGAACCGGAACCCTGGATCTATCCGCGGCAAATCACGTTCGGACGGTTGATCCGGTTGACGTTTTTGCTTGACGGACATACCCACACCTCGGCTTACTCCCTCTGTTCGTCCCTCACGCCTCAACAGTTGCTGGACTGCGCCGTCGAGAACGGGATCGACGGGGTCGTCCTGACGGAACACGGACGGTTCTGGCCGGAGGAGGATCTGATCGAGTTGAGGAATTCGTACCCGGAGCTGACGATCTTTAACGGGACGGAACTCGACGTCGGGAGTCTCCACCACGTGTTGTTGTACCTCCCCGAACCCCGACCTCAGCGGGAGATTCCTCGCAAGCCGGAGGACTTCGTGGAGGCCGTGCGGGGGTGGGGAGGATTCGCGATCGCCGCTCACCCGTACCGGTATTTTGATCGGTATGA
>CAYPTI010000005.1:21110-34225 GCA_964413525.1 uncultured bacterium
GGTGGGGAGGATTCGCGATCGCCGCTCACCCGTACCGGTATTTTGATCGGTATGATGAACGGAACGAAGGACTACAGTTGGACGGGGTGGAGATCGCCAGCGGGAACATGCATACGGAGCAAAAGGTTGAACGGGCCCGGCGGCTGGCCGACCGGTGGGACGCGGTTTCCGTGGCCTCAAGCGATGCGCACGCCCGGGACCCGATCGGTCGGTTCCTGACGGAATTGGAGGAAGAACCGGAGGATGAGGCCGAGTTGATCACGGTGCTTCGGGAGGGACAGACGGAACCGGTGGTAGTCCCCCGTTCGACCGCAACGAAATCGAAGCAGGTTCTCCCGGGACTGTGAACCAAAGTTTCAGGCGTTGTTCTCCATTCTGCAGGATGCCGGAGAACCACAAACATCGGTAGCTCGACCGAGAACGCGGTTGAAGAATGTCCCTTCTGTCAGCGTTCCTCCGCTTCCGAGGATCTGCTTCTCGATCAGCCCGCTCTGGTCGGGTTTTACGACGAGTTTCCCGTCAATGAAGGCCATGCCCTTCTGGTTCCCCGGAAGCATTTGACCTCCGTCGACGAACTGTTCGACCGGTTTGGGCTCTCGTTGGTTCCCGCCCTGCGTGATCTGTGTGAAATTGTCCGGGAAAAACACCGTCCCGATGGGCTCAACATTGGTTTCAACGTCGGGCCGGTGGCCGGCCAGACCATCGAGCACGTGCACTGCCACGTCATTCCCCGGTACGAGGGCGATGTGGCGGATCCGACCGGAGGCATACGGGGGGTCATTCCTGACCGGCAGTCCTATTAACCGGTGAGGCGAGACGAACTGCTTGAATCGGGCAGAAAAGTACTGTATCTTGTGGTAACAAATTATTGGAAGGAGGAGGCTCGGACCACCCTGACGAAAGGGGTGCTCTGCGATGGAGCCTCCTCTGAACGTTCTTGCCACGCTGTTGAACCGTCCCAGCTCCGCCCTTACCGAGAAGGAACTGAGCCTTCTCTGGTCCTATCTCGTTCCCAACTTGGACGGTTTAACCACCCTCGACGGCCGGACTCTCTCGATTTATGACAAGGGAAGGATCGGCAACCCGGAGGGACCCGACGTTCGGGGAGCCGGGGTGGAACTGGACGGGGTGTGCAGACGGGGGGACGTGGAAATCCATCGACAATCGGCGGACTGGTATCACCACGGACACCATCGTGATGAGTCGTACAACGGCACGATCCTCCAGGTGGCCGCCGCTCACGGGGAGTCATCTCAGGTTCGGCGGGCGGATGGTTGCTGGGTTCCCACCCTGGTGCTTCCAATCGACCGGATCGAGCAGTTGCGACCGGACGATTTTTCCCGGGATCGATCCCTGAACCGCCGGTACCGCTCGGTAAAGCGTCCCTGTTATCAACCGGAGGTTGATTCCGATTCGCTCGGGGCCGGTCTGGAGCAGGCCGGCGCCGCCTGGTTCGGTTATCGAACCGCTCGGTTTCGGGAGGGCGGACCGGGGACGCTGTTTCGAGAACTGTGCGGTTCCCTCGGATATACGCGGAATCACACCGCGTTTGATCGTCTGGCCCGGCGCCTCCGGCCGGAGGACTTTCAGGCCCGGATCCGGTCCGCACGACCCAGGGAAATGGAGGCCGGTTTGCTGGGCCTTGGAGGCTGGCTTGGGAGATCCGAAGAGCAAGCCCCCCATCCCGAAGAGGATGAATGGCGGAGTCTATGGAAGGAACAATTTCCCGCCTGGTGTCGGTTTGCGGTGGACAGAACAAGCTGGAAACGGTCCGGAGTGCGCCCGCAGGCCTTTCCGATCCGCCGGTGGATTTCCTTCGGGTACCTGACCCGACGGCTGCCGGCGGAGACCTGGGGTTCCTTCGTCCGAACGGACGTGGCGGATTGGATACGGACGGGTACGTTTCGCTCCCGCTGGATCCGGTGGGTGGAGGACCACGGCCGGCCGCCCGACACCTCCTACTGGCGGCACCATTACACCCTGACGGACGACCCCAAGACTACCGTTCCCCGGTCGCTGGGGCAGGGGTGGGCGGATGCCGTCGCGGTGAACGTCCTGTTGCCCTACCTGTCCTCGACGGGGTTGGTTGAACAGGGCACGTTGAATTCACTGCGCTCCTACCCGGCCACGATGGAGAACCGCCGCCTGCGACGGCTGCGGGAACAATTCGGCCACCCGGACCTCCCCTTGACCAGCGTCCTCCAGCAGCAGGGTGGGGTTTTTCTGTACAAGCGTGGCTGCCGCGAGGGGGCCTGTGAGGGATGTCCGTTGAACCGGAGGGGAGAACACGAACAGCGAAGTCTGTTTCCCCGAAGTCGATGAGTCCGGAGGACCGTGTTCGGGACAGGGGTTGAGAGCGTGAATCGAGCCGACTGCGGGGCGTACACGAGGGTTCGTTCGTTTCGTCAGGCAGGAATGTGGGCTATACTGATGGGCTTCATTTGATCATCTCATTCCGGGAGCGTACCGATCATGTCAATCCTGCTCGACGAGAACACTCGCGTTATCGTACAGGGAATTACCGGACGGGAGGGCGATTTTCACAGCGAACGGATGCTGGACTACGGTACCCGGATCGTCGGAGGAGTGACCCCCGGCAAGGCCGGGGAGGAGGTTCACGGCGTGCCGGTGTTCAATACCGTGAAACAGGCCGTCGAGGAGACCGGAGCCGAAAGCAGCATCATTTACGTTCCACCCCCCTTTGCCGCCGACGCCATTCAGGAAGCGGCCGAGGGGGGCATTGAAACCGTTATCTGCATTACGGAGGGGATCCCCGTCAACGACATGATTCAGGTCCGACAGGTCCTGGGTGAGACGGGAGTCCGGTTGATCGGGCCGAACTGTCCGGGCGTTATTTCACCCGGGAAAGCGAAAATCGGGATCATGCCGGGCCGGATCCACGAGGAGGGTACCGTCGGGGTGATTTCAAGGAGCGGGACCCTGACCTACGAGATTGTTAATGAACTGACGGGGGCCGGCGTGGGTCAATCCACCTGTGTCGGGGTCGGCGGCGATCCGATCATCGGGTCTCCGTTCCGGTCCCTGCTTCCCCTGTACGAAGAAGATCCGGAGACCGACGCGGTCGTCCTCGTGGGCGAGATCGGCGGGTCCGCCGAACAGGAGGCCGCGGAGTACTTCGCCGAGAAGATGAAGACCCCCGTGGTGGCCTTTATGGCGGGTCGCTCGGCCCCCGAAGGGAAACGAATGGGACACGCCGGAGCGATCATCAGTGGCGAACAGGGCACCGCGGAAGCCAAGATCGAAGCCTTTAACGAGGTCGGGATCCCGGTGGCGGATTACCCCAGCGAGGTTCCCGGTCTGGTGCGGGAGGTCGCGTAACGACCCCATGAGCGACTTAACCGTCGATCGGGGAAACCTCCGGGAACAACCCCTTTCGCCCGAGGAGAAGCGGGTGCTTTCGGGGTACTTCCAGCTAGAAGGGCAGCGCCAGTTTCAGAACTACCGGACCCTTGTCCGGTTCCATTCCGGGGGATCGGCCGGGTTGTTCGAGTGGCTTCAGGCCCCAAAGCAGCTCGTGGAGGAACTGGACGAGAAACGGATGACGCTGGAGCTCTCCCAGCGGGATCACTGGATCGATCTGATCCAGTCCATCCACCAGCAATTCTACCGGGACCGCCCGGCCCCGGCGGAAATCCAGATGTGGACGCTTCTCTGTCTGGAGAAACACACCCTGGTTCAGATCGAGACCGGACGGGACGAATTCAAGCAATACCTCGGGTTCTTTCAGGAACGTCAGCTTCCCCTGATCCAGCAGCTCGGAGAAACTCGGGTTCAGTCCCTCACCACCGACGTGAAGCTTTTTTACGATTTGCTGGATCTGGAGGGCCTCGACCGCCGGCTGTTTCTGGTATAAACAATCGGACTGTCGATCTCGGGCCGGTGGAATTAACGCCGTTCGGAGGTCGATTTCGCATGATTCTCGGGAGACCCCTGTGAAGACCTGCGAGGGCTTCCGTTGAACTCCTTCCCCGACCTCAAGGACCTCGAGGCCGTCCTCGTCGATCTCGGCGGCACCCTGATCCTTCCCGAGCCGTCCGTCGCCGAACAGTACCGGGAAACCGCCGCTGACATGTTGGACAACCTTCCTTCTCGTGAAGCAATCCGGCAACGATTTCACCGGGCCTTCCGCTCCGTCCCCGCCGTTTCCGGTCGAACCCGATACGGTACGACCGAGGTTCACGGGCTCAATTTCTGGTTTGGAATCGTGTCGATGGTTTTTCCTTCGTCTCCTCCGGCCCGGCGCCGGGACTTGACCGATCGTCTGTTCGAACGGTTCCGTTCTCCCGCCCGCTGGCGGGTGATTCAGCCGGCGCCGGCGGTTCTGGAAGACTTCAGGGACCGGGGGATTCGGACGGGACTGGTCAGCAACTGGGACGTTCGCTGCCGGGTCCTCGTGGAAGCCCTCGGGCTGGAGCCGTTGTTTGATGAACTGATTATTTCCAGCGAACTGGGGGTCGATAAACCGGATCCTCGAATCTTCCGGTCGGCTCTGGAGAGGCTTCAGGCCAGGCCGGATCGAGCGCTGATGGTGGGGGACAGCCGGCGAACCGATCTGCGACCGGCCGAGGATCTCGGGATGCGAAGCGTTCCGGTCGGGGAACCGCCGGAGGAGACGTGGGAAGGACTGTACGGGGAAGTGTCGGAGCAAACGGGGTGAGCCGGCAAGGCAGTCCTCGGCTTCACTACAGTTCTCGGTCCGTCACCGCTTTCTTCAGTTCGCTGATGTGCCAGGTGATGTTGATGTCCTTGGGACAGGCCTCCACGCAGTTGAAGATGGTGTGACAGCGCCAGATGCCGTCGTTTACGTCCAGGGCGTCGAGCCGTTCGTCGGCTCCCTCGTCCCGGCTGTCAAACGTATACCGGAAGGCTTTGACCATGGCGGCCGGGCCGACGTAGTCGGGGTTGTTCCAGCTGGACGGACAGGAGGACGTGCAGGCGCCGCACTGGATGCAGGTGGTGGACTCCTCGATCAGCTGTTGCTGTTCCGGGTCCTGCTTGCGTTCCCGTTCCGGCATCCGGCCCTCGTTGATCATGAAGGGTTTGATCGAACGATTCTTCTGTTCGAAGGACTCCATGTCCACGACCAGGTCCTTGATGGTGTCCATCGCCGGAAGGGGACGGAGGGAGACCTCGTCCGGAAACCCGAGGTCGTTGAGCAGGGTCTGGCAGGCCAGCCGGTTCTGGCCGTTGATCACCATGGCGTCCGATCCGCAGACCCCGTGGGCACAGCTCTTCCGGTAGGCCAGGGTTCCGTCCTGTTCGGCTCGAATCGTTTCCAGCCCGTCCAGAACCCGGTCCTTGGGGGAACATTCCACCGTGTACTCGTCCCAGTAGGGTTCGTTGCCGTTGTCGGGATCCTTCCGATGAATTCGAAACAGAATGTCCTTGGATTCAGGCATGAAAACCGTTCCTCCCGGAAGGGATCGTAAAAGGATCGCGTTCAGCCGGCGCGGGTTCAAGCGATCGGCCGGCCGGAAAGCCGTTCAATTTGGGTGTTTTCACCGCCGGAACAAATCGTCTTGCTCCGGGGGGTTGGTTAATAGGTTCGCTCCTTCGGTTCGAACCGGGTGACGTTAACCGACTTGTACCGGAGGACGATCTCGTCGCCCTCCCGAAAGGCCAGCGTATGTTTGAGCCAGTTCTCGTCGTCCCGTTCCTCGTGATCGGGCCGGGAATGAGCTCCGCGACTCTCGGTGCGGGCCCGGGCCCCGACCGTCACGGCTTCGGCCACGTTGAGCAGGTGACCCAGTTCCACCGCGTCCATCACGTCGTAGTTGAAGGTCTGACCGCTGTCGTCGATCGATACGTCTTTGTACCGTTCCTGCAGTTCATGAATGGTATCAAGCGCGGCCGACATTTTCTCGTCCGTCCTATAGACCCCGACGTTGTCCATCATTTCATCCTGGAGTTCGCCGCGCAGGTCCCCGACCGATTCGCTCCCGTCCCGGGTTCGCAGGTCGTCGAGCCGGTCCTCCCACCGGGAGAGGTGCTCGGGATCCAGTTCGGTATCCGAAGCTTCGGGGACGTACTCGGCCATGGAGAGCCCCGTTTCCCGGCCCATCACGACCAGTTCGACCAGGGCGTTGGTTCCCAGACGGTTGGCCCCGTGGATCGACACGCAGGCGGCCTCGCCGGCGGCGAAAAACCCTTCCTGCCAGGTTGATTGATCGTCCTTCACCACCCGACCTCCCTTGTCCGTCGGGATGCCCCCCATCGAGTAATGGCAGGTGGGCTGGACCGGAATGGGTTCCTCCTCGGGGTTGACCCCGATGTAGGTCTCGGCGAAGTGGGCGATGTCCGGAAGCTTGCCCCGCAGGACCTCTTCGCCCAGGTGGGTGAGGTCGAGGTGAACGTAGTCCTCGCCCTCCACCCCGCGGCCCTCCTTGACTTCGGTGTAGATGGCCTGGGAAACCATGTCCCGGGGAGCCAGATCCTTGACGGAGGGGGCGTAGCGTTCCATGAACCGTTCCCCCTCGCTGTTGCGGAGGATTCCGCCCTCCCCGCGGGCGGCCTCCGACATCAGGATGCCAAGTTTGAACAGACCGGTGGGGTGGAACTGAACGAACTCCATGTCCTCCAGGGGAACCCCCGCATTCAGGGCCATGCTGTAGCCGTCGCCGGTGCTGGTGAGGGCGTTGGAGGTCACCCGGTACACCTGGCCGAATCCGCCGGTGGCGAACATGGTGGCTCGGGCTTCGAAGCCGTGAACGGTTCCGTCGGCCAGATTGTACGCCACCACCCCGTGGGTGCGGTCCCCCTCCGTGATCAGGTCCACCACGTGGAATTCCGTGTAGAAGGTGATGTCGTTTTTGATGCACTGGTCGTACAGGGTGTGCAGGATCATGTGACCGGTGCGGTCGGCCGCGTAACAGGACCGCTTGACCGGTTCCTCGCCGAAGTTCGAGGTGTGGCCGCCGAACCGGCGCTGGGCGATCAGCCCCTCCTCGGTGCGGGAGAACGGAACCCCGAGGTGTTCGAGCTCGATCACCGCTTCGGGCGCTTTCTTGCACATCAGTTCGATGGCGTCCTGGTCCCCCAGGTAGTCGCTCCCCTTGACCGTGTCGTACATGTGCCACTCCCAGCTGTCCTCTTCCTCGTTGGAGAGCGAGGCACCGATCCCGCCCTGGGCGGCGCAGGTGTGGCTGCGGGTGGGGAAGAGCTTGGTCACCACGGCGACGTCGGCGTCGCTTTCCAGGGTGGCGGTGAGGGCGGCCTGCAATCCGGCTCCACCCGAGCCGACAATTACGATATCATGATTATGAATACGTCTGGGCATGGTCTTCCTCCGTAGGTTGGACTACAGGCCCATCGGCAGGATGATCAGGATCCCGACGATGAACAGGATAATCGCGAAGGTCCAGAGCAATCCCCACAGGGTGAGGCGGGTCAGGGACCCCATTTTGTAATCAAGGATAACGTCCCAGACCCCGATGAAGCCGTGATAGAGACCCAGCACCAAAAACAGCAGGTTGTAGGCCTTCCACCAGATGCTGGCCACCCGTTGCTGGACGTCGTTGTAGTTAATCATGGTTTTGGTTGAGAACTGATCCGGCCGGACGGTGAAGTGACGGAGTTCGGCGCCGGCAAGATCCCAGGGAATCCGTTCCTGGAGAGTAGACCGATCGTCGTGGTGTCCCCGAAGCAACGCGGTCCGCGTGGGCCCATCGATCACGGTGACGTCAGTGGGACCCTCCACCACCCGATCATGGAGGAAAAGATCCGGATATTCGTCTTCGAGGTCCGGTTGAACCGGGCCGATGTAGGTCCGGTCCATGGTCCCCCACATCGGGTTCCATCGCTGAAGCTGCTGGGTGACGGACGGATTTTCTATCGGCAGGTCAAGGACGTTCATCTCACCGTAAAAGTTCGCGATGAAGAAGTGATGGACCCAGAAGTGAGCCAGGAGGAGCAGGATCAGGGCGACCCCGGTGACCCGCTGCATCACCCAGGTGGTGCTGCCGGTTGTTTTGGAGCGCTTGGACTCAGGCATGCCGTGGACCGTCTCCCCTCATCAAAGCAGGTGCATCAGAAACATGGGGTAGCCGGCGACACCGAACAGGACCAGGAAGGCCACGAACATGAGCAGGGAAAGGTGTGCGTCGTAGCGGGCGCCACCGAAGAAGTCGACGATCATGATCCGGATGCCGTTCAGGGCGTGCAGGAGAACCACCCCGACCAGCATCCACTCAAGGAATTTGAACGGGATGGATTGGAAGACAAGCATCTTGTGGTTGAACGGGTCCGGATTGGCGTAGGCCAGGGTGTGAAGTTCCCACAGGTGCAGGATCAGGTAGACGACCAGCGCCAGCCCGGTGAGCCGGTGGATGATCCACCACCAGCTTCCGATGTGACGTTTGTAAAACAGAAAGATGCGCGAAAGCATGGTCGCTGGTTCCTCCTGCGGGGAGGTTTCGCTGGTTCCGGCGGCGGAAAAGCGACTCCGGCGCCGGACTCTGCTGTCCGTGAGGAGACGATTATCCGACGAACTCAAAGCGAGCTTCAACCCGATTGACCCGGCAGTGTAGCAACCCCCCCATCGCCTGTAAACGAACAAAATACCTGCTGTGAGAAACGGTCTCCGGTTGATAAACTAAACGGGTTCAAACCCCTCCGGATGGGTGATCATGGATGAGTTTCCTGGACGAGATGGCCATCGACAATCCCCGCGCTCGGGAGCTGTTCATGCAGGCCTACCGGCACCAGATGGAGGGTGATCTGGACGAGGCGATCGAATGCTACGAAGCTTCCCTGGAGGAGGAACTCAGTGCCGAGGGATTGACCTTCCTCGGCTGGGCCTGGAGCAACAAGGGCAACCTGGATCGGGCGATTCAGCTCTGCCGGCAGGCGATCAGCGTCGACCCGGAGTTCGGCAACCCATACAACGACATCGGCGCCTATCTCCTGCAGCGTGGAGAGCTCAAGGAGGCCCGCAGTTGGTTCGAGCGGGCGCTGGACGCCGACCGGTATGAAAGCTATTGTTATCCGCATTTCAACCTGGGACGAATCGCCTGGCTCCGGGGGGATTTCGATTCCGCCCGGCAGCATTTCCAGCGGGCGCTGGACGAAATGCCCGAGTTCCAGGACGCGAAGGACGCTCTCCGCCAGGTTCAACATCGTTTAAACTAACCTGTCCGCCGCCGTTTCCGTCCGGTTTCCCGGGTGTGATCGGGCGGTTCAACACGCACGTCGACTTTGATCAGGAGGTTGTTTGATGAACTTGTTGACCGAAAACCACAGCATGTACCCCCGTGTCGGGGAGTCGGAACACTATCTGCGGCTGCGCCGAGCCTACCACCGGTTTGATCGCGGGGACATTGACGAGGACGAACTTCACGAATTCGAGGACGAGTACGTGGAGGAAGTGATCGGAGAACAGATCGACGCCGGGCTGGACATCGTCACGGACGGAATGATCCGGTGGTACGATCACGTCTCCCACCTGGCCGGAAAACTGAGCGGAACCGAGGTTGGCGGTCTCGTCCGGTTCTTCGACACCAACTACCTGGTCCGGGAGGCCCGGGTGACCGGACGCGTTCATAGGGAAACCCCCCTGACGGTGAGGGATTTCGAACACGCCTCCGGGGTGAGTGACCGGCCGGTCAAGGCGGTCCTGACCGGACCCTGCACGCTGGCTCACCACAGCATCCTGGACGACGGTCCGTACGGGTCGATCCGGGAGCTGGCGGAGGATTACGCGACCGTGCTTCGGGACGAAGTGCGGGACCTCGACAACGCCGGCGCCCGCTACATTCAGATCGAGGAGCCGTCCCTGCTTCAGCATTCGGACGGAGCCGGCTGGACCCTGGATCTGATTGACGGAATGATTGAAGGAACCGAAGCGGAGACCCGCCTGGCTACCTACTTCGGGGATGCGGAACCCCTGCTGGACGAATTGCAGCAGTCCGCCGTCGACGTGCTGACGTTTGACGTTACGTACAGCGACGGACTGGAGGACCGGCTGGTTCGGCACGGATCGGACAAGGGCATCGGGCTGGGGTTGCTGGACGGTCGAAACACTAAAATTGCTCCCGAGGACGAGCTGGTTCGACGGGTCGAGGAACTGCTGGAGTCACTGCCCGATCGGGACCATTACCTGACGTCGTCCTGCAGCATCGAATACCTACCACGAGACCGGGCCCTTCGAAAGCTGAGGCACCTTGCCTCCGTGGCCGAGGGCGTTCGGGAAGGAGTCAGAACATGAGCCGCGAAACCTTAGACGAGCTTGGCATTGACCTGCCGGATTTGCCCCTTACCTCCGTCGGGAGCCTTCCCAAACCGGATCGGTTGAAGGAAGCCCGCCGGGAACACCGGGAGGGCGATCTGACCGGGGAAGAACTGGACGACCTCGCCCGGGAGACCACCCGGGAGTGGATCGAAACCCAGGAGGAGATCGGGCTGGACGTCCTGGTCGACGGGGAGCAGTACCGGGGAGACATGGCGACCTACTTTGCCGAAAACCTGACCGGGTTTGAAATCGGAGGGCTGGTTCGTTCCTACGGTAACCGCTATTACCGCAAACCCATCGTTACCGGAGAAGTCAACTGGACCGGTCCGATCACGGTGGACTGGTGGCGGTTCGCTCAAGATCAGACCGACCGGCCCGTGAAGGGGATCCTGACCGGCCCGTACACGATGATGGACTGGAGTTTTAACGAACACTACGAGGATCGCGCCGCCACCGCCCGGGCCCTGGCCGACGCCCTGCGACAGGAAGTCAAAGCCCTGATCGATGCCGGGTGCAACATTGTGCAGGTGGACGAACCGGCTGCCTCCGTTCGGGCGGAGGAGATCCCGCTGCTGATCGACGTCATGGAGCGGGTGACCCACGACTTGGACGCCTACTTCATCACTCACATGTGTTACGGTAACTTCGGAAACATCTACCCCGAAATGCTGGATCTGGCGGTTGACAACATCGACCTCGAGCTGTCCAACAGCCAGCTCGATCTGCTGGACGTGTTCGACGAGGACCCGTTCACGAAGGACCTTTCCTTCGGCTCGGTGGACGTTCACGACCACCGGATCGAGGAGACCGGGGTGGTTCGGGACCGGCTTGAATCCGCCCTGAACGTCATTCCCCAGGACCAGGTCTGGGTGGATCCGGATTGCGGTCTGAAAACCCGAACCCCCGAGGAAGCCGCCGGCAAGCTCCGGGTCATCGCCGAAGCGGTCCAGCCCCTTCGGCGGGCCGGGGTCCGATAACCGTCAACCCTACCGTGAGGGACTGATTCTCCGTGGTCATGGATTACACCGACATCTACGCGTCGATACAGGACCAGATCCCCCGCCAGAACTGGTACTCAGACGAGTGGATCCACCGGCAGGACGAGGACAACATCTGGCTCCACAACGAACGGTGGGAGGCGGAGGGGGAACCTATGATCTGGTTTCACTCCTTCGGTCAGGGTGAGGATCCCGAACAGCAACCGCTGATCCTTGACTTCGACGTGGGGAGGCAGTTTCCCGACCGGGAGGAATTTCTGGCGGACCTGGACGAAGAAATCGCTCCCCGAATGCGGCCCCTGATCGGATGGGAACCGGGGCCGGAGGACGATCCGGACATCTGGCAGCGAAAGGAACTGCCCTCCGATCCCATCACCGTGGTTCCCCGGGTGCTGGAGGAATTCACCAAGCTTCAGCCGATCGCTCGCTCGGTGACGGAGATGTTCAGTGGTTGGATGGAAGACCGGGAGGTCACCGCGGGAGAACCCGCCACCGGGACCCCCGGATAACCCCCCTCAACCATCCCCTCAATGAAATTCTGACGAATCGGTGTTTGGAGGGCCTTCCTCCACCCTGCAGGCCTGGACGGTTCGAGACTGCCTGTCAAGTCGACGTCTGTCGCCTCGAAAGTCCCCTCCACCGGTCCGTCCCCGACCTCCAACTTCCCACTCAGCGTCCGGATTTCAAGGAGAAACGCCACCCTTTCTTACCCATTCAGGTATTCGCAATTGCGAATACCTGAATGGGTTTGACCAATCGTCGTCCGTCGTTCCGAAACACGTTCCCCCTCTTTAACGGACAGTCGGACGTTGACTTCTGGGATGAGTTCGCCCGATAGCTGAAATTGTTCAGTTCCGGCTTATCTGGATCGATCGGGACGAATGGAGATCCGGACACTGACGAAGACAGACCCGGGATTAGAGACGGTTAAGCGGATTCAGCGGGGTAAGAAGAACGGTCGGTTAGTGGGCGTCGTGGGCGGGGTGGGAGAGGATGAAGAAGAACGTGGCGAAGGACGAGAGCACCCCGAAGATTCCCAGGCCGATCCAGGAACTTTCGGCGATCCCGTAGACGAACCCGGCGATGCCAAGGATCATGAGCAGGATGGACGCGACGCGGAACAGGATGGTCATCGGTTGAATGCCTCCCGAGGAATGTTGATCGGCCCATAGTGTACCGAACCAGAAGGGAACGACAACCGGAACCCGCAACCCGCTGGTCATGGTTTGCTGCCGCCGGTACCATCGCCGGCTGGCAGGGGGGCGTATTTGTTCCTGCACGAAATCAATTTACACTTACGGAGCACGGAGGCGATCGCGTATGGAAACCGAAGACGGACGGCACTACACGACCGGTGAGATCGTGCTGGTGATGTTGATCGTGGTGGCGGTCATCATGGGACCCGTGTTGCTGGGCGGCATTTACTGGTACTGGTTCCTGTAGCGTTCGGTTTGCCGTCGGCTCGCTTCAAATGATTTCGCCGATCATTTCCTTCAACGTCTTTCGATCACCGGCACCCCAAACACCCTAAACCGGGGTTGGTCCGGGAGCTTAGCTCAGTGGAAGAGCGCCACCTTCACACGGTGGAGGTCGCAGGTTCGATCCCTGCAGCTCCCACCATTTCTTTCCCGGTATGAAGCCCGTTCAGCCGATGTACTACAAACCGGAATGGATCCCCAAAAATCCGATTTCGTGCCATGCGGTGCCCTTTATTGGGACCGAAGGAAACGGGACAACGTCAGGATTACTCCCGGGTCGATAAAGACACTCCCGCTCAACCGGAACCGGCTCGAAGAAGTGGTCGTCGAATACGTGCCGATCTGAGAAGTATGCCGCCGACGGCGTCTGTCTCAGAAGTCCACGTCGAGCAC
>CAYPTI010000006.1:0-2303 GCA_964413525.1 uncultured bacterium
CTGGGCTGCCTGGCGGATTTGGCGTTGTTTGGACGGATCACCTGAGTCCTTATTTATGGGGGACATCAAACCAATCAACTCCTTTCATATCAAACTGTACGGTACAGTTTGATTGATGTCAAGAATTTTTTTGAATATCTGTCCCAGAAGCAGTCCTTCGTACTGGATCCTTCAACACTATGGAAGAATCTGGGCCGAACCCTTGCTTCTAAGCTACACAATAAATGAATAAAATAGGGTGGAAGAATCCCCCCTATTTCACCCTCTGTTTGTGACAAAATTTTCCCGTTTACCCCTTCTCGTTACAATCCGTTACAACAATCGGAGGGGAATGAGCCACAGCAAAATCACCCAAATCATTCTAATATGAGACCTCGTATGGTACTAAGTCTCGAACGGGAAAGCAAAAGCCTACAGGCAATCCCTCGGGTTTCCGAACCGGACCCTGAAGGTGAGGACCCGTACTCCGTACCTTGAGCCGCCTCGTTCCGTCCTTGATTTCGGAAAGGGTCCCCGCGAGGAAAGGGGACGTTGAAGCCCAAACCATAAGAAGTAACGATCATTCTATACCCAAAATTACTGCTTGACAGCTCGAAGAGCAGTGTATTAGGTTGGTCGTGGCTTCGGGAAAGTTCGTTGCCTTACGGTTTCCGGGGGGAGGCATTCATAACTCTACTGCTCATCAACGTTCTGTCCCAGCGAGGTGATATCCGAGCGCGTTTTCCATCGATCCATCCAAGGAACCAACGCACGGAGTCGAAGGGAAAGGACGTGAAAACGAAGTGAACTCAGCCGTTCGCCCATTCGTAGCATCCGGAATGCACGTTCAAGCTTTCGGACCCGGCGGAATGTCAGTCCTCCCACCTTTTCAGCAGTCCCTTTTCCCTGAACCAAAACGTACCCCACGAAATCAACCGGTGCCGGACAACCTTCCGATCAAGGGGGCATGACTATGGAACCCGCAGAAAACGTAGAATCGTCCGGACGTTCCTCGCCTCTTCCGTCCGCTGAGAAGTACAAGTTCATCGGTCTCATCGTGCTGCTGTTTCTCGTCGCCTTCCTCCACATGTACGTCATTCCGGACTACACCGGCCTGGTGGGCGGACTGCCAGGCTGGGTATGGATTCAACTGATCGTGATTGTCGTCCTGGGATTTATCGCCTGGAAGGCTAACTGGATTCTGCTGCAAGATCAGGAAGGAGGCGGAGGAACCTAACCATGCTAACGACTGCCCAAGCGATTTTTGTCGCCTATCTGGCGTTTATCCTTCTAATCGGCATCGTGGCCGCCTATTTCACTCAGAAAACGCCCGTCGACTTTTACATCGCTGATCGAAAAGTTGGAGCGGTTGTCCTGGGATTGTCCCTCGTGGCCACTGTGCTCAGTGCCTTCACCGTGTTCGGCATCGGCGCGACGGCCAGCGGCACCGGGATCGGCGTCTTTTCCTTTCTGGGAATTGCCGCGATCCTCTATCCACTGGTGTTTGGCACCGTCGGCGTCACGCTGTACGTCATTGGTGAA
This sequence comes from uncultured bacterium, assembly GCA_964413525.1. Taxonomy (GTDB): domain Bacteria; phylum T1Sed10-126; class T1Sed10-126; order T1Sed10-126; family CAYPTI01; genus CAYPTI01. Next base: position 1,522 of record CAYPTI010000006.1, read on the forward strand.
CTCAAGGACATCGTGACCCCCTCGGAGTACATCCGTGAACGGTACGAAAGCCCCGCGGCCGCGGTGGTCTACCTGGTCGTGACCGGAATCTTCGGAACCGCCATGATCGTCGGTCAACTGAGGGGGGGAGGAGTCGCACTGGACACCCTCCTCGGAATTCCCTACTGGCAGGCCGTCCTGTACATGGCGGGATTTATGCTCGTCTACATCCACATCGCGGGCTACCGCGGCGTGGTCTGGTCGGACTCCATCCAGGCCGGAGTCCTCTTCCTGACCCTGGTGGGCATCTTCCTCTACGTTCTCTTCGGGCTCGACTCAACGGGGATTGCCGAAGATGCTCTCGGGGCCACACCGGATTTGTTTGAACTGGTCGGTCCCCTCGGCATCTGGACCCCGCTGACGGTGATCACGGCCGCCGTGGCCTTCATGTTCGGCGTGACCGCTTACCCTCACGCCATCCAGCGGTACTTCTCGGCCTTTGACGCCAAAACCATGGTGGATTCCGGCTACATCTACCCCCTGGTGTCCATCCCCGCCTACTTCACCGCGGTGATGCTGGGGGCCTGGTCGGTGGGGGTCCTGGAAGCCCCCGAGAACCCTGATTACGTGATTCCCCTCATGGTGGAGGCCCTCACGAACCCGGTGGTCTTCGGGATTCTGATGGCGGGCGCCACCGCGGCCATCATGTCCACCGCCGACTCGGTGCTGTTGACCTTCAGTTCCATGGTCAGCCGGGACGTTTACAAGGAGTTCATCGAGCCGGACGCCAGCGAGTACCGTGA
>CAYPTI010000006.1:2403-28121 GCA_964413525.1 uncultured bacterium
CTGATCCATTACATCGTCTTCGTGGTGGTCAGCCTGATGTCCCCCGCTCCGTCGGATCAGACGATTGAATCGCACTCCCGTTCCTTCTGGAATCCATCCGGAGAACTTACGGTTGGTGACGAGAAGGCCGGAGTCTAACGGCGAGAGACGCTGAGCAGGCCGGAACGATATCAGGACCCTCGGTCCCGTTCATCGGGACCGGGGGTCTTTTGTTCTTCTGGGTCCGGATCGAACCGAATCGAGATCAGGGTTCCTCCAGGTATTCGGTGTTGTCCTCCGTGCGGCGGGGGGTGATCACGTTGATCAACTCCACGCCCTCCTTCCCGGCGTCGATCCCGTGGGGTTCCATGGAGGGGGTAAACACGAGATCGTCCGAGGTCAGGTCGAACGTCTCGCCCCCGCTTCGAAACCGACATTCTCCCCGAAGCACAACCACCGTCTGGGAACCGGGGTGCCGGTGGAGGGGAAAGGACGCTCCGGGGTCGAACCGGTACCGGACGTAGGTTACGTCGCCCTGATCGATCCGTCGGCTGGTAACCCCCTCAACCGGACGGGACAGGTCCGCCCCGGACCAGCGATCAGGTTCGGCCACGAACGGGGTCCACCCTCATGAAGCATCCTGCTCCGTGATGCCGAACTCCTCCAGCATTTCCCTGTGGGGCGGGCACGGTCCCCCGATGCTCACCATGGGTTCGTCCCCGGTCGACCGAACCGTGTGCTCCACCCCCGGCGGTACGTGGATCACGCAGTTGGCCTCCACGGATTTGGTCACCTCGTTGGTCACGTCCACCGCTTCACCCTCCCCCTGCAGGCAGAAGATCGTGTCCTCCGAGTAGGGATGGTCGTGGGGCTGATTCTCCTCCCCCGGTTTGAGGATCACGTAGTTGAGGGTCGCCCGGTCGCTGCCCGAGTGAGGTCCGATCACGAACCGGGCGTCGTCCGAGATCAGGGGAAGTCGCACGCAGTCCTCCTCGATGTCAAACACCTGAATGCCCATCTTCCTGTCGCCTCCTTTCGTTAGTCCTCCAGAAACGCAACCACCCGGCAGAACGCGGCCTCGCCGCCTTCGAATCGAAAGGGAAAGCACCCGATTTTGCAGCGGGTGTTGGCCACCTCGTCCAGGTCGCCGCCCAGGTTTTCCACGTGCACGATCCCGTTTTCAAACGGGAGGTGGTGCATGATGAACTGCTCCTCGGGATCAAACAGGTCCTCGGGGTCCTGGCCGGTCCGTTCCTTGAATTCCCGCGCGATTTTCGGTTTCTTCTCCCGGATCGACGTGTTCATGGGATGGTCGGCCGACCCGCAGTCCACGCCGAGCCAGCGAAGCTCCATATCCACCATCCACTCGGCGAACCGGGGACTCGCGCCGGGGTGTTTGCAGAAGTAGCGGATCTCGTCCTCCTCTTCCCGACCGTTGTAATAATGGTGCCAGCCGGTGTTCAACAGCAGGATGTCGCCCTTCTTGACCTCCATTTGTTCGGTGACCATTTCGGGTTCGATCAGGGAAAAATCGTCTACTTCGTCCCGCAGGTCCACCACGACGCCTTCGTGGATCAACCGGTCCAAGGGAATGCTGGCAATGTCTCCCCCGCCGGAAATGCCGTGCATCTCTGCGTCCAGATGGGTAGAGATATGAAGGGGACTCTCCAGGTACTGACTGACGATTCCGTCCGAAGCATGCCGTTGAAAATAGGAGATCTTCGGGTTGGGGTAATCGATCCACCCCGGCGAATGCATGTTGAAGGGATGGCTCAGATCAACGTATCGCATGGTTGCTCGTCCTTTCGGAGATTGAGTTTACCAGAACAAAATTCGATCAAACCGATAGGCCGAATTTCATCCGGGTCTAGTCGTAAAGGGTGTCGTCCGGAGGACAGGGTCCCCCGATGCAGACCATCGAGTCGTCGGCTTCCATTCGATACCGGGTGCCGGCCTCCAGGTAGACCATGCGGTCGGCCTTCACCGGATGGGATTCGCCCGTGTCGAGGTCCACGAACCGGCCCCGACCCTGCTTCACCAGGTACACCGCTTCGGATTCCTCGTGAACGAAGGACCGGGACGATTCGCCGGCAGGAATCTCCAGGTAATGCATGCTGCGGTGCCTGGCACCCATCCCGGGCCAGATCACCGCCCGTCCCCGGCAGCCGTCACCGACGTCTATGGGAACGGAATCGTCGTCAAGTCTACGAACTTCCAGTTCCATCATGCTCCCTCGCTTTCAATAGGGTACGTCCCGTACAGGTCGGTCCGGCGGTCGTTGAGCAGGTTGTTTCGCGGACTGTGTTCCTTGCTGCTGGCTTCCGTTAGATCCACGTCCGCGATCAGGACCTCCGGTTCGTCCACGGGGGCCGGACCCACCACGGGCCAGCCGTCCGGGCCGGTCAACAAGCTCCCCCCCAGGAACCGTGTGGCTCCACAGGGGCCGATCAGATCCGCACAGGCCATGTAAATCCGGTTGATGCTCGACAGCGCCATGGCGCAGTGAGCCTGGATGCACAACCCGGTCTCATCGAGCTGTTTTCCGGTGGGCGTGATCCAGGCCGTTGGTACACAGATCAGCTGGGCCTCCTTCAGGGCCAGCGTCCGGACCGCCTCCGGGAACCGCAGATCGTAGCAGATAAGCATGGCCAGCGTACCAAGATCGGTCTCGAAGACCGGCAGGTCCCGATCCCCCGGTTCGAAGCGATCTTTTTCTTCATCGTACAGGTGCACTTTTCGATACGTTCCTACGTGTCCTTCCGGCCCGACCATCACTCCCGAATTGTAAATTTCGTCCCCGTCCCGTTCACAGATTCCCCCGACGATGTACATTTGTTCCCCCCGTGCCACCCTGGCCCAGCGCTGAACCGTCGGTCCGTCCGCCGGTTCGGCCACCTCACGAGCCTGGTTCGGCGAGAGGTCATACCCCGATTGACACAACTCCGGCAGCACGGCCAGATCGGCGTCCTGTTCTACCGCGCGGGAGAGGGATTCCAGCGACCGGTCCCGATTCGCCCGGACCCGTCCCGGGTCGGACCGGAATTGCAACAGGGCGACTCGAACGTCGGTCAGGACCCGGGTTCCTTCCCCGGAGAAACCCCGGCCTCGTGAATCCGTTCCCGCAGGGGGCCCGGCTTGATCGGGATGTCCTCCACCGGAACGTCCCACTCGGACAGGGCGTCCTCCACGGCCGATTGAATCGCCGTGGGAACCGGGATAACCCCGCTCTCGCCCACCCCCTTGACCCCGAGGGGATTATGGGGACTGGGTGTTTCGATGTGGTCGAGGTTGATGTCGGGCACCTCGGAGGCGGTCGGAATGAGGTAGTCCATGAGGGAACCGCTGAGCAACTGTCCCTGCTCGTCGTACACGATCTCCTCGTACAGCGAGTTCCCGATCCCGAACCCGATTCCCCCGATGACCTGACCGTCCACGATCAGCTCATTCAAAATCGTTCCACAGTCGTGCACCGACGTGTAGTCAAGCAGGCTAACCTCGCCGGTTTCCACGTCCACCTCGACCACGGCCATGTCGGCCATCGAGGAGATCGCGGCCGCCTTGGGCGTGAAGTACTCGGTCACTTCCAGCCCGGGGGTCGAGGAAAATTCATACGTCGATCCGGGGAACACCCCCCGAGCCTCGTGAGCGACCTCGGATAGGTCAATCCGAACCTCGCCGTCGGACCGGTGGCGGATCACCCCGTCGGACAGCACCAGGTCGGAGGGATCCTCCTCCAGGATTTCTCCCGCAAAGGCCAGGGCTTTTTCTTTCAGGGAAGCCGCCGCCTTGTGGACGGCACTTCCGGCCACGGTGGCGATCCGGCTCGCGAAGGTCCCCGTCCCGAAGGCGATCTCATCGGTATCCCCCTCCCGCACGTTGATCCGGTCGGGATCCATGTTGAGTTCCTCCGCCGCCACCTGCGCCAGGGTGGTTTCGTGTCCCTGTCCCTGAGTGGCCGCCCCGGACGACACCGTCACCTCCCCGGACAATTCCGCCCGCAGGGTCGCTCCTTCAAAGTTGCCGAACCCGGTGTTCTCGATGGCCACGGCGGTGCCGATGCCGATCCGTTTCCCCGAGTCCTCATCCTGCTGTTGTTTGTTTCGCCAGCCCTCGTAATCTCCGTTGCTCCGCATTTTCTTCACCAATTCGGGATAATTCCCGCTGTCGTAGGTCTGGTACCCGCCCGACCGGGACGGCAACCCCGTCTGGTAGGGAAATTCGTCCGGCTGAATGAGGTTCCGTTTCCGAAGCTCAAGCGGATCCATGTCCAATTCCCGGGCGGCCCGGTCCAGTAATCGATTCGTCACCATGTTCCCCGCCGGCCGCCCGGCTCCACGCATGGGCGCGTGTGGAGTGGCGTTCGTGTAAAAAACCCGGACGTCGCAGTTGTAGTTCGGCACCTTGTACGCCCCGGGAATCATGGTCGACGTGAGGATGGGAACGATGATTCCCCACATGATGTAGGCTCCGGTCCCCGCCACGAACCGGTCGGTGACGGCGACAATTTTACCCTCCGAGGTTATCCCGAGTTCCGCTTCGTGGTACTGCTCCCGTTCGTGAATCGAACACTTCATGTGTTCCATCCGATCTTCGACCCACTTCACCGGCCGTCCCGTCCGGATCGTGGCCCAGGAGACGAGCAGGTCCTCGGGGTAGAAGGGAGCCTTGGCTCCGAACGCTCCCCCCACGTCGGGAGCTCTCACCCGGATGCTCTGTTCGGGAAGGTCCAGGGTTTCCGACAGCAGTTCCCGAACCTCGTGCTGTCCCTGGGTGGCCGAGGTCACCTCCAGCATGTCCTCGACCCCGTCGTCGTTCCAGTGAGCCATCAACCCACGGTTCTCGATCGGCAAGCAGGCCGCCCGGGCGATGTTAAACCGATGGCTGACCCGAACATCGGCCTCCTCCAGGGCGGATTCGGCGTCTCCGTAGGACTGGTTGAGCTCCGCCGCCAGGTTGGAATCCATGTCTTCGTGGACCACGGGGGCGTCGTCCTCCATGGCATCCTGAACCCTGCCCACGGCCGGAAGCGGCTCGTATTTGACGTCAATGGCCTCCAGGGCGTCTTCCGCGGTGTACCGGGAGTCACCCAGCACCATGGCCACCGCCTCGCCCGCGAAGTGAACCATCGGGCCCAGGGGTTTCTCCGTCACGGCGTGCAACGCCGGGTGCTTGAACACGTGAGGAAGTTCCGGCAGGTCCCGGGCGTCCTGCGGACCAAAGACGGCCTCGACTCCCTCCAGTTTCAGGGCGTCCGAATAATCCACATCCTCCACCCGTGCATGAGCGTGAGGGCTGCGAAGGAAGGCCGCGTGCAGGGTACCCGGCTCCTCGACGTCGGCGATGTAGCTACCCTGACCGGTAATTAACCGACGATCGTTTTTTCGCGGCTTGGCCTGACCGATGTATTGGTTGTTCATGGGACGTCAGCTCCACTCGCTCCGGAATGTCTGGCAAGGTTCCGTACGGTCTCGGGTTTGATCGGCAGGTGGTTGAATTCGTCACTCGATCCGTCCAGCGCGTCCAGGATGGCGTTGGTCACGGCCGGGGCCACGGCCGCGGTACCGGCTTCTCCGGCCCCCTTGACCCCGAGCGGATTAAGCGGCGTGGGCGCGTCCTCGAAGATGTCGATCTCCATCGTGGTTGGCATTTCCATCACGCCCGGAAGCAGATAATCCATGAAGGACGCCGAAACCAGCTGTCCCTGACCGTCGTAGCTGAGTTCCTCGTACATCGTCCCCCCGATGGCCTGGGCGATGCCGCCGTGAATCTGCCCCTCGATCAGGGTCGGGTTAACCGCTCGCCCGACGTCATACGCGGTATAGGTCTTATCCAGCCGGACCTGTCCCGTCTCCGGATCGACCGACACCTCGGCGTATTGAGCTCCGTACGGATAGGTCATATGAGACACCTGGAACGTATGCTCCACGGTCAGTGAACGGTTCTGGCGGTTGCATGCTTCCACCAATTCCCGAAAGGAGAGCTGTCCCTCCCCATCCGGGTCGCTGTAGACGGCATCGTTTTGGAGCCGGATCGATTCGACCGGCTGGTTCAACGCTTCCGAGGCGCCCTGAAGCAGGACGTCCTTCAGTTTCGCCGCCGCTTCCCAGGCCGCGCTTCCTCCCACCACGGTTCCCCGGTCGGAGTAGGATCCGCCGCCTTTTTTTACCTCGTCCGTGTCACCGTGGACGATTCGGATCCGTTCGTAGGAAATGCCGAGCTGATCCCCGCAGACCTGCGCAAGCATGGTCTCCATCCCCTGTCCGACATCAGCCAGGCCGGTCTTGCAGACCACCCGACCGTCCTCGGTCACCTCAAGTTTGGCAAATTCCCAGGGACCGTGACCGGTCTTCTCCACAAACATCCCCCAACCGGACCCGCGGAGCAGACCGTCTTCATCCAACCCCTCGTCCGGTCGATCCCGGACCGGTTGCTCCACCGCCTTCCGGGCCTTCTTCAACAGCAGTGGATAATCCCCGACATCGTACTCCAGGGTCTCGCCCATCGACTCGTACCCGAGGGAATAGGGCATCTGTTCGGGCTGGATCAGGTTACGAAACCGGACCTCCATCGGATCGAGGTCCAGTGTCCGGGCGATGGTGTTCACCAGTCGTTCCCGAACAAAATTTGCCTCAAATCGTCCCGGCGACCGGTAGGTCCCGGTCCCCGTCTTGTTGGTGGCGACCACGTGGGTCCGGATCCGAAGATTCTCAAGGTCGTACGGACCGGGAAGCATGGTTTGGGTAAGCTGGGAGACCAGAACCCCATGCGTCCGCAGGTAGGCTCCGGAGTCCACAAAAATCTCATCATCGAGGGCGAGGATTCGCCCGCGGTCGTCGAATCCCGCCCGAACCCGGTGCGTCTGTTCGCGGGAGTGATTGGTGGAGGTGAAGTGTTCGATCCGGTCCTCGACCCATCGAACCGGCCGTTCGAGCTGAAGCGCCGCGTAGGGAATCAGATAATCCTCCGGGTAAAATTCTCCCCGGACCCCGAACCCTCCTCCCACGTCGGTTTCAACCATGTGAATCCGATCTTCGTCCATACCCAGCAGATGGGAGAGCACCCGCCGGTTGAAGTGAATCACCTTGGTCACGCCGTACACCGTCAACCGTCCCCGGTCCGGATACTCCGCCAGAAGGCCCCGGGTTTCGAGGGGAATACCGGTGTGACGCTGGATGGAAAAATCTTCTTCGAGAACGTTGGGAGCCGAAGCCAGTTCGTCCTCCACGGACCCCTTCGTGACCTCCAGCAGACAGATCTCGTTGTCTCCGGAGGACGGGTGAAGGGATGGCGTATCGGGGTCCAATGCGGTTTGCACGTCGGGAACGGGGGGGAGCGGGTCGTACTCGATCGCCAGGAGGTCTTCGGCGTCTTCGGCCGCGTACCGGTTTTCCGCCACGATTAACGCCACCGGTTCGCCGACGTATCGGACCCGGTCCCGAGCCAGCGGATACTGGAGGACCGGCCCGAGTTCATGCTCCTCGCCGAGATCGCTGTCCTCTCCCAGACGCATCGGGATGGGATCGAGATCATCGGGCAAATCAGCCGCGGTCAGGACCATGTGAACCTCGGGGAGTTCCTCCGCACCGGCGGTGTCGATATCGACGATTTCGGCGTGGGCATGGATGCTTCGCACGACGTGGGCTTCCACCTCGCCGGGGCGGTGAAGGTCGGCAATGTAGGTCCCCTTTCCGGTGAGCAACGAGCGGTCTTCCACCCGCTTGACCCCGCTGCCGATCGACATCGGTTCCGGTTACCCCTGACCGGCCGCGACACCCAGCGTACTGGCCGCCTGTTCCACCGCGTTGACGATGTTCTGGTACCCCGTACAACGACAGAGGTTCCCGGAGATCGCCTCCCGAATCTCGTCCCGGGTCGGGTTCGGATTCTCCCGTAAAAAATGAACCCCCGTCATCAGGAGACCCGGGGTGCAAAACCCGCACTGCAGGGCATGTTCCTCCCAGAAGGATTCCTGGAGCGGATGCAGTTCGTCTCCGTCCTCCGATTCCGTCAGGCCCTCGACCGTCTCGATCTCGGCTCCGTCGGCCTGAATCCCCAGCATCAGACAGGAACGAACCGGTCGGTCGTCGACCAGGATGGTGCAGGCCCCGCAGACCCCGTGCTCACAACCGAGGTGGGTTCCGGTGAGTCCCAGCTTATCCCGCAACAGGTCCGACAGCAGGAGTCGCGGTTCGACCTCCACCGTGTGTTCTTCCCCGTTGATGGTGAGGTTGACCGTGGTTGACGCCTGATCCTCGACGGTTTGACTCATCAAACTGCCTCCGAAGTTAAGGGGTGGTCAGGGATTCACAGGCCCGTTCGTATGCCCGGTTCAGGGCCCGTTTGCTGAGGGTCACGCTGAGGTCCTGCCGGTACTCGGCACTGGCGTGGATGTCGGATTCCGGATTGACCAGCTCGGAAATTTCCTCGCAGGCGGACTGAAGGTTCTCCTCGGTCGGGGTTGAACCGATTAACCCGTCGGTCACCTCGGGCATCTTAACGGGAGACCCTTCCACGCCCCCTACGGAGAGGGTCGCCTCAGCGACCGCTCCGTCCGGTTCAACCGCCACTTCAGCGGCGGTTAAGACGATGGCAAAATCACCGTGCCGACGGGTGAACTCCTCGATGGCGTACCCGGTTCGTTCCGACCGGACGGGGAGCTGGACCTCGGTGACCATTTCGTTGGGTTCGACGTCGGTCGTCAGGTAGGTGATGAAAAAATCGTCCGCGGGAACCGAACGGTCGCCATCCACGGAGGAAAGTGTCAGACTCCCGCCCAAGGTGACCCAGACGGCCGGCAACTCGGCGGACGGGTCGGCGTGGGCCAGGCTGCCGGCGATGGTTCCGCGGGAACGAATGGCCTCGTGGCCCACCAGCGGCATGGACTGGTGCATCAGGGGGGCCAACCGTTCGACCTCGGGGGACCCTTCCACCTGAAACTGGCGGACCCGGGCCCCGATCCTGAGCTGTTCCTCTCCGGATCGAATGTAGTCGAGTTCCGACAGCCCGTTGATGTCGATGATGGCTTGCTTCTCAATAAACCGCATGTTCATCAGCGGCATCAGGCTCTGGCCCCCGGCCAGGATGGAGGCGTCGGAACCGTATTCGTCCAGCAGGTTCAGGGCCTCCTCCAAGGAATCCGGAGCATGATAGTCAAACCGGGCCGGTTTCACCACTCAACCATCCTTTTCGTTCAGGTTGGGATCCCCTCCGGAAATTCAGCCGGCACGGTCCCACCGGTCTCCCCGAAGCCGCTGGTGGCGTGGGATGAGCGTATCGGGAGGAATCCCGGGGCGACGAACTTACTCGCCGGGAAATTCACCCGCCACTCCTTCTACGTACCAGTCCATGAACCAGAGGTCATCTCCGTCATAAACCTCCCCCTCGGGAACCCTCCGTTCGCCCGTGTTGTCGCGGATGGGTCCCTCAAACACCTTGAACTCCCCGTCGTTCATCTGCTCCATAATCCGTTCGACATCCTGCCTCGCTTCGGAATCAATCTTATCGGAGAGATGGACGAAGTCCACGGCACCTTCTTCCATGCCTCCCCACCAGGAGGTCGGTTCCCAGGTTCCGTCAAGGACCTGCTCGGCCTGCTGAACGTAAAACGGACCCCAGTTGTAAACCGTGGACGCCAGGACGGCCTCGGGAGCATGATCGTGCATGTCCGCGGCCTTTCCGAACGACAGGACCCCTCGTTCCTGAGCCGCCTGGGGCACGGCGGGAGAATCCTGGTGATGACCGATGACATCGGCTCCCAGGTCGATCAGACTAATCGCTGCCTCCCGCTCGGTCCCCGGATCGTACCAGGTGTTCGTCCACACGACCCGAACTTCCACGTCGGGATTCACCGACCTCGCCCCCAGGGCATACGCACTGATCAGACGGGCCATCTGGGGGATCGGGTGCGGAGCGACGTATCCGATCACGTCGGATTCGGTCTCGTGTCCCGCGATGACTCCGGCCAGGTAATCGCCCTGATACACCCGGATGAAATAATTTCCCATGTTCGGACCCATTTTATGACCGGACGCATGCATAAACGCCTTGTCGGGAAACATATCCGCCGCTTCAAGCATAAAATCCATGTATCCGAACGCGGTCCCGAAGATGAGATCGTGGTCCGATCGGGCAAGCTGGGTAAACACCGACCTGGAATCGGGCCCTTCCGGGACCGCTTCGACGTACGTCGTTTCGACCCGATCCCCGAGTTGCTCCTTCAAATGCAACCGACCCTGATCATGGGTGTAGGTCCATCCGAAATCCCCCACCGGACCCACGTAGACAAACCCGACCTTGAGGGGTTCCTCCGCCGCGTCCGCCGGCACGAACGCGGATACGGCCAGCAACAAACAAACCAATCCAGCGATTGCAGCGATCTCCAATGCCTTCCCGCCACGAATCGTCCGTACCATCTCAACCGCCTCCCTGATGAGATTTTTCGTCCCTGATTGTTCGTACCATGATTCCATTTATATCAGGAGGGAAGGAAATCCTGCAAGCAGTATCGGAGGCGGCACAAAAAAATGCTTGGCCATCCTCGGAGGGAACGACGGATACCCCCTCGGGAGTGGGCCGGATCGACCAACCCGGGAACACCCTGTCTTCCTTACAACCGGGGAGTGGACTCGGGAATCCTCCGGGGTTGGGCCGCTTGCTCGTAGGCGTGAGCCATGGCGATCAGCGACGCCTCGTGCATGGGTTTGCCGATCAGTTCCAGCCCCACGGGAACGCCCTCGCCCAGCCCCGCCGGCATGGAGAGGGCACAGAACCCGGACTGGGAGGCGATCAACGTGTTGGTCGGGAAGGAAAACGTGCCCCATTTTTCCGCCTCGACGTCCTTCCAGGTCGGAGGAATGATCTGAACGTCCGGGCAGGCGATGGCGTCGAGGTTGTTCCGGGCGAACACGTCCATGAGGTCCCGCCGAAACCGCTGCCGGGCCTCAATGGCTCGAAAATAATCCGGGTGCTCGTCGGGGTTCTCCGGTCCGTCGAAGATCGGTTCCAGAAGTTCGTTCCCGGACCAGTACTGACCCGTTTCCATGATCTCATCAAACGAGCCAACCGGCACGTCACGGCCGGCGATAAACTGGTTAAGAACATCTCGGGACTGGATGAGGTACAGGGAGGAGTCCTCCAGGTGGGACTCGAGGTTTGGAATGGAAACCGGATCCACCAGATCGGCCCCCCGGGCTTCCAGCGTCTTCAACGACCGTTCCACGGCCCGGTTGACCGGAGCAAACTCGGGATCCCCGTCGTCCCCGAAGCACGACCGGAGCACCCCGATTCGTTTCCCCCGGAGTCCGTCCATCCCGATCTGGGTGGAGAATCGGTCCTCGGCCGGATTCCGTTCGTTGATGGCCGTCATGGGATCCTCCGGGTCATACCCCACCAGGACGTCCAGAACCAACGCGAGATCCCCCACCGTACGACACATCGGGCCGGCGGTGTCCTGCAGGGGAACCAGCGGCGACAGCCCCGTCCGGCTGATCCGACCCGGCGTAACCCGGATGCCAAACAGGTTGTTGAACGCCGAGGGGACTCGAACCGATCCGCCGGTGTCCTCCCCGATGCCTACCAGCCCGAAATTGGCCGCCACGGCCGCCCCCGTGCCGCTGCTCGATCCCCCCGGGTCCCGATCGAGATCGTACGGATTTTTGGTCCGTCCGGCAGCGGATGAACATCCGTACCAGGAGGTCGCCCAGTCGGGCATGTTGGTCTTGGCCAGAATCAGGGCGCCGGCGTCCTTCAGCCGCCTGACCACCTCGGCATCCCGATCCGGGACGTAATCAGCAAAGGCCTCCGAACCAAACGTGGTTCGAATTCCCTTTGTCTCCGCCTGGTCCTTGATGACCACCGGTACCCCGTGAAGCGGCCCGCTCAACCGTCCGGTTTCTTGCAGGCTCCGGTCGAGCCGTTCAGCCTCCTGTTCCGCATTCGGGTTCGTCGTTACGACCGAATTGATTTCCGGACCGTTTCGGTCGTAGACCTCAATCCTCCGAAGGTACCGGTCGACCGCCTCCCGTACCGTCGTTTCCCCGGATTGATACGCGTCCAGTAACTCCGGTACGGTCGTCTCGAACCGTTCAACTCCACCCGGCATCATGATTCATCCTTTCCGTATTGCTTCCAGCGGTATCCGGCACAGCCCGGATTGCAGACCTCCCATGCGCACATTCGCAATGATCAATTCCAACCAACAATCAAAACCCAATCAACAGAATATTCAATCGAATTAGCAGGAGCTTGTCCCGATTCGTGTGTAAAACCGGCCTCCTCCCATCATTCTCGGTAAGCTGGAGGCTGACCGGTGTCAGGGCACCACGTTCGTCCCCGAGGTGATTTCGCCTTCCGAATAGGAAACGTTATCCCGCGTTTATTCGGACCGTTCGTGACAACTGGTGACCCAGGGTTCGTTCCGGGACGGCGAAATCAAACCGGATCGGAGACCGAATTTACACACAAAGACGAACGTGACCAACTCGAAGGCCCTCGTCCTGAATCCCATCATGTCCGGAGCAACTTCGCAAACTCGTTCCCCGGCCCGTTGGCCGGACGAGGATTGTCCGAATCGGAGCCGATCGTTTTTGCCCGCGAGCCGTCCCGTAGAACAGGAGGTGGATCCTTGGAGGGAACGCTGGAACAGGGGCAGGATTACCGGTTATAGTGATTCTGAACTTCACCAAGTCGTTCCATTTCAATCGAAAGGGGTTTCAGAACATGGACCTGGGAATACAGGGAAAATCGGCCGCGGTCACCGGAGGAAGCAAGGGGATTGGGAAAGCAATCGCCCACGGTCTGGCCGCGGAAGGGGCAAACCTCGCCATCTGTGCCCGGGGCCGGGACCTGCTGGACGATGTCGCCGGGGAGATCGAACAACAACACGACGTTCGGTGCGAGGCCATTACGGCCGACCTGACCGAGCGAGAGGACGCGGCCGCGTTCATCGACGAGGCGGTCGATCGGCTGGAGGGACTCGACATCCTGGTTAACAACGCCGGCAGCGCGCCCGGCGGGGAACTCGAAAACCTGACGGAGGAGGACTGGTATCAGGCGCTGAACCTGAAATTGATGGGTCACGTCCGGTGCTCCACGGAGGCCATGCCCCACCTCGTGGAGAGTGAGGGCGTGATCGTGAACCTGATCGGAAACGACGGCACCAAGGCGAGCCCGGGCGAACTGACGCCGGGGGCCGCCAACGCAGGGGACGTCAACATGACCCTCGCCCTGGCCAAACAGTACGGACGCGACGGGGTCCGGGTGAACGCGGTCAATCCCGGACCCGTTGCCACGGAACGGTGGGATTACCTGGTCGAAATCATGGCGGAGGAACAGGACCTTACCTTCGACGAAGCGATGTCGGTGGCGGAAAACAGCATTCCGCTCGGTCGCATCTGCACCCCGGAGGAAGTCGCCAACGTCGTGACGTTCATGGCCTCGGAAAAAGCAAGTTTCGTGAACGGGGCGGTGGTGGAGGTGGACGGCGCTCAGGAGAAGGCATTGCTGGAGTTCAGCACCGTCCGCGAAGCGTACAAAAACCTGGAGTAATCGAACTCGATGCCCGATCTTCCGATCCGTTTCCAGCAGATCGATCACGTGGGCGTGGCCGTCTGGAGCGTGGAGAACGCCGGTGAGTTTTACGATCACACGAGTGCAAAAACGGTGCTCGACGAGGTTTCCGAGGAGTACAACGTCCGGGCGTTGTTCCTCGACGTCGACGGGGTCCTGATTGAACTTCTGGAACCCCTCGGACCGGGAAACATCAAGCAGTACCTCCGGCAGCACGGACCCGGCTATCAACACATCGCCTACCGGGTTCCCGACCTAAACGATGCCATTCATTCCTTGTCCGAAGCGGGTTATTCGTTTCGTACCGACGAACCGCTCCCCGGCATCGGGAACTCAACCATTATCTTCCTGGAGGAAAATCAAACCGCCGGTCTGCAGATTGAACTCGTCGAGCGAACCTGACGGGACAGCATCCGATCCTTCGCGATAATCGAGGTTGGTACGAATGATTGACTTTGAACTGAGCAACGTGTCGAGACGGATTGTCGAGGAACTGGCCGGGGTCGAACCCGGTGAAGACGTGCTGGTGGTGAGTGACCCGGAAAAAACCAGCGTGGGGCGAGCCCTGACCAACGCCGTGCGATCCACCGGGGCCACCGGCATCCTGACAATCATGCCCCGGCTCAAGGCGCACGGAAACGAACCTCCCGCAACCGTGGCCGACGCCATGAAAACCGCCGACGTCGTGTTTACCGCCACCACCCATGCGATCACCCACACTCAGGCGAGGCTGGACGCCTCGGAGGCCGGAACCCGTGTGGTCGTCCTGCGGGGGGTCACGGAGGACATGCTGATCGAAGGCGGGATGAACACCGACTACGGAGAGCTTCGTGAACTGACCGGACTGGTCCGGGACGTCATGGACCGGGCCAACGACGCCCGCGTCACCAGCGAGCCCGGAACCGACGTAACCTTCGATCTGTCGGGTCGATCCGCCTTTTCCCTCGACGGATTTTTCCACGAATACGGGTTTTCCGCCCTGCCCCCCGGCGAGGCCCCGACTTCCCCGGCCGAGGGAACCGCTCAGGGAACCATCGTCATCGATCACTGCATGGACAACATCGGCCTGATCAAAACCCCGATTACGCTTGTCATGGAAGACGGCTTCGTCACCGACGTGCGGGGAGACGCCGAAGCCGAACGGTTGCGGACGATCATCGACAGCGCGGACGAAAACGCCGGGAACCTGGCTGAATTCGCTATCGGCACCAACAAGGACGCCCGGCTGATCGGAAACCTGGCCGAAGACAAGAAAAAACGGGGAACCGTCCATTTTGCCGTGGGGGACAACCGGAGCCTGGGGGGATCCGTCCAGAGCGACATTCACCTCGACGGAGTCGTCCGGAAACCCACCGTCACACTGGACGGAGAAACCATCCTCTCCGACGGGAACTTACACATGGACCGGATCCGATCCCTCGCGAAGGAATGAGCCGGTCTCCTGTCCCGAGTGCGGTCCGAGCGACGTCACACGGTCATCCTGATTCCTGAGGTGGCGAAGTTGTGAGCATGGAAATCATCGATTTGTCCGTCCCCATGGACGACGACGTAAGCGTTCCCCCGAACCTGCCGACGTTCCGTCAGGGTCGGTGTGTCCGACATGAGGAGTCGGGATACGAGAGCGACTACATTACCACGTCCACGCACGCGGGAACGCATATGGATGCCCCGTACCATTTCGACCCGGAGGGTCGACGAATTGGGGACATCCCTCTTGAGGAATTGATTCGTCCCACCCTCCGGGCCGACGTTCGGGACGTGGCCGAACCGGACCGTGAAATAACCCTCGATGAGGTGACAGCCCGACTGCCCGAACCCCTCGGGGAAGACGAATTCCTGTTCATCCACACCGGCTGGTCGGACGAACACATCAACACGACCCGCTTTTACGGGGACAACCCTTACTACGCCGACTCCATCGCGGAGTACATCGTCGAGCAAAAGGGCCGTGGATTGATCACCGACACCTCCATCGATCCCGGTGACCGGGGATACCGGAACCACTACACCCTGCTCGAAAACGACAAAGTTATCGTTGAGAACGTCATAAACTGCGATGAATTGCCGGACACCTTTACCACCCACGTGATCCCCATCAGGCTGGCCAACGGTGACGGCGCCCCGGCCCGGGTCTTTGTCATCAAGGACGAACCATGACCTCCCGCCTTGCCGCCATTCAGTTACGTGCCGAACCGAACGCGACGCTGGAAGAAAACGTTGAGCGAGCCATGCAATCCGTCGACCAGATCGGTTCCGGAGCCGATCTGGTCGTCCTGCCGGAGTATTTCTCCACGTCCTACTTCCCCTCGGATCAGGATCCCGATGATTTCAATCTAGCCCTGGAGGAAAACGATCCGGTCCTGCGAATCGTGAAACGGACGGCAGCCGAATCCGAGACAGCCGTTGTCGCCCCCCTGTTCGAGAAAGGGATGGCCGGCGGTCGGTACTACAACACGGCCTTCGTGATCGATCGTCGGGGAACCCAGGTGGGGAAATATCGCAAACTTCACCCGTTCCAGCGCCCGGGGTACAACGAACGGTACTATTTCGCCCCGGGCAACCTCGGGGTACCGGTGTTCGACGTGGCCGGGATCAAGTTCGGAATCATGCTCTGTTACGACCGCCACTTTCCCGAAATCGCCCGGGTCGCGGCGCTTCGGGGAGCGGAAGCCATGCTGGTCCCAACCTGCAGTTTCGGGGAGGAGAATCGGGACCGGGTCTGGTTGAAGGAGCTGACCGGGATCGCGGTTGCCAATTCCCTCTACGTGATCGGCGTCAACCGGGCCGGTTCCGACGGAGGCAAAACCCACTTCGGCGCCACCACGGCCGTTGATCCCCGGGGAAATGAACTGAACACGCTGGATGCTGATCCGGGAAAACTGCTGGTCGACATTGACCCATCGCTGGTGGAGGAAGTCAGACGGACCACCAAACACCTGAACGATGTCCGCGAGGAACTGCTCCCCGATCTCGACAGCCTGTAGCCGGAGCGAGTTTCATCGTTCAACCGTTGGTATACCAAAAGGACTCGATCGTTCCCGTGGAGAGCGAAATCTTCTGGAGAAACCCTTGCCTCGTGAAGGACCCGGACCGGCGGGACAATCGATCTAATGCACGGCGATGATGAAGATCAGGCAACCGGCCAGGATGGGCTGAATGAGCAGGATCACCACGAGCAAATAAAAGTTCAGCCTCACACGCTCGGCCACCTGCTGAAGCCGAGCCCTTCGTCCTTCTCGTCCTTCCCCCTTCGATTCTTGCTGTTCCATCGTGTTGTTCATCGCCTGAATTCCTCCTTACCGTGGACCTTACGATAGAATCTGACCCAGCGTGGACTGAACCTCCTGGACCGACCAGTCACTTCCCCGGTACATCTCCTGGACGACCCCATCGCCGTCCACGATGTAGGTCCGCATGGTGTGGGACTTCACCGTGTCCTCCCCCCGGATCACATGGATCTTGAACCGATCGAGCAACCGCTCGACCGCCTCGAACTCTCCGGTAATAAGGGAAAAGTTGTCGAAATTCACCCCGTAGTCCCGGCCGTAGTTTCGCAGGACATCCGGGCGGTCGAATTCCGGATCGAACGTAACGTGCAGAAACTGCACCGGACGACTGTCCCCCCGGTTCACCCGCTCCTGGAGCTGCACCATGTGGCGGGTTAACCGGGGACACATCTGGTCCATGGGGCAACGGGTGTAGAAGAAACTGATCACAAGCGGTTTCTCGGGCAGATCCTCAAACGAAAACTGGTCTCCCCGGTGGTTCATCAGTCCCTCGTCGGGAAACCCTTCGATCGAGGTCCCGATCAGGGACCCGGGTTCGTCGGGTTCTCCGACCGTTTCGGTCTCGTACTCAACGTCAACGGTCCCCTCCTCGGACTCCCCGCAGGCCGTGATCCCGGCCACCAGTCCCAGAGTCACCAGTCCAACCAGGAACATTCTCATCCAGAAAGACTTCACGGTGAATTCTCCTTGAATTCAGTTCGTACCGGAACGCTCGGACGCTTCGACGGTCACAGTAATCGTATCACCGATCGGGGTTCCCCGGTACATCAGATCCGCGTGATTTCGATTGCTTAACGTCACCTTCAGTTCATTGGTTCCTTCCGGAAGGTCCCTGAGGGAATACTCCGGGCGATAAAACATCGCCTTCATCTCCCCGTTCACGTAGAGGTGAGCGTGGCCCACGTAGGGAACCTCCGGATCGGGGTCGGAGTCGGATTCAAAGGCAAATCGGTCGGTGTGGACGTGGATTCTCCAGCCCTCGCCTTCCGAATCCTTCCGGACCTCCAGACGTACCTCGGGAACCGGCGGACCAACCTCCACCGGTTCCGGGTCGTGAACTCCCGAGTGTCCTTCCTCCGAGGCATGGCTCCCGGCATGGAGGTGATTCCCCGGTTCAACCCTGCCGGAGTTGGAGTCGGGTTGAGCCATCCATTCCAATCCCACCATCATTCCGACCGTTCCCGCCACAATGGCCAAACAGACGATCAAGCTTCGGTTCAACGGTCAACAACTCCTTCGTTCAGGTTTCAATTGGATGGTAAAAAACCCGAGAAGAAGGACATGATAACACAAATGGAACAAATCACTAAAACCGAATCCTGATTTTGAGGATTTTTCCACAATGTACCCCGTCCACCCCTCCGACAACGGACCAGTTCTTGTTATTATGTCGGGTTTCGAGGAGACAGTGTGAATCACCGTGACAGCAGGATGACTTCGGTTCCTGGGTGATAATTGTGAATCGATTCAACCTCCAATCTATGAGTTTCATCCTGGTCCTTTTGTTCGGCATGGGGCTTGTTTCCCCTCCCCTACTGGCTCAGGAATCCGAGCCCGACTGGAAGAACACGGTCCAGGCGCCCATCGCCATGGACCGGACGGTGGAAGCCGGGGTTCCCTCGGGGCTTACGGTACCCGTGGTGGAGGCTCTGATCGAAGCGGACGTTCCGCTGTACACCTACTCGACGTTCCTGCGGACCGTTCCCCGGTTGATGGCGGAGGATCGTTCCGTGCTGGAAGAATACCCGGACCGTATCCGTGAGGTTTCGTTCACGGATGTGGAAACCCGCCTGGACCGAGCCTGGAAACTCCGGGACGAGCTGGTTGCCCGGGGTTTCCCAATCGACGATCGATTTCCGTCGATTCCGGCTCCCCTTGAACCCGGCTACGTTTCCCCGGACTTAAGAGACGCAATTCTGGGGGACGATCGAGAACAACCGGACCCGAACGGCGAACAACCGGGTCCGGGACCGCCCCCGCCCGGCCCCGGGCCGGGACCGAACGGACCGGGACCGGGTCCTCCCGGGGAGCCGGGGCTATGAGTACCCGACTGGGCGTCCTTGTCTGTCTGGTGGGCATCGTTTTCCTGACCGCCTGCTCCGCCCATTCTCCGGAGAATTATCTGGCGGAGGACTACGGTGAAATCGGGGCCGACATTTACCTGCAACCGGAACAAGCCGAACAAATCCTGTCGGGGACCGGGCTTTCGCCGGAGGAATTTCGGGAGGAATTGAAGGAAATCAGTCGGGATCCCGACCGGGCTCGCCGGTACCGCTGGGCCTTTGAACGCCGCCTGATCGCGGCGGGAGAACTGCCGGGACCCGGGACGGGTGGAGCCCCCGGAGGATCGGCCCCTCCCCGGCGCCCCGGGGCGTTTTAGCCATGACCCCGGGCGTGGTTCCGTTCTCTCCCGGTTGCCTTTGTTATGAATTCTAACGGTCCATCCCACATTCACGTTTCCTCGCCCTTACGCGCCGACCTTCACCTCCATTCCACCCAGAGCGACGGCCGGTTCGCCGCCGTCAAGGTCGTGGAAATGGCCGTGGAGAAGGGGCTCCAGATCGTTTCGATCACCGACCACGACACCGTGGCCGGGGTGCCGGCCGCCCGGCAGCGCGCCCGGGAACTCGGGTGCATGTTCGTCGACGGCCTCGAGCTTGAGGCCACCCTGGAGGAGTCCCCGGACGAACACGATCCCATCCACATCCTCGGGTACGGGATCGACATCACCCACCCGAGTCTGCTCGGCATCCTTCAACAAATCCGGGACAATCGGGTCCTCCGGACGGAGGAAATCTGCCGGCAGCTTACCGTGATGGGGTATCCGATCGAGTTCGATCGGGTGCTGGAACGCTCCACCGGTCAATCCGTCAGCCGGGTTCACATCGCCCAGGTCATGAAGGAAAACGGTTACGTAGGGTCCATCGACGAAGCCTTCCTCCGACTCATCGGAGACGACAAACCCGCTTACGTCCCCCGGGAAGGTCCGGGACCGGAACAGTTAATCGACCTGATCCACGCCGCCGGCGGCATCGCCGTCTGGGCTCATCCCTACTATTCCGGCCGGGACGATCTGCTCGAACCTCTGCTGGACGCGGGACTGGACGGGATCGAGTGCTACCATTCTCAGTTCGATGCCGAAACCGCCCAGCATTACCTCTCCATGGCCGAAGAACACGATCTGATCGTGACCGGCGGCTCCGATTTTCACGGGACCCTGGAGGAAAATTTTGAACTCGGCGACTGGTGGTTCAACCTCCAGCGTCTTCCGATCCCCCCGTCGGTGGCCCCGAAGGACGTGACCTCCTTCAAAGCCTCCTGAGCTTCCCCGAACAGACTCGGCTCAGTCGTACCGGAATCCCCCCGGACGAACGCTACCGATCGGAGGGACCCTCCCCATCCAGATCGGTCAGCTCCTGGCTGATGTCTTCGATTTTTTGCTTCTCTTCCTCCGTCAGTTCCTCCCAGCTCAAATCATTCAACCGATCAAGAATTTGATCGGCCTCCCGGGTCATCTGATCCATCCGTTCCTGCCGCTGTTCCCATTCCCGACGCTTGGACTCCACCTCCCGCTGACGACGTTTCTCATCCAGCCAGGTCAGGATCGAACGGGAGGGGTTACCCTTCCAGGCGTACAGGAGTCCCGCGGCCAGCCCGGCCAGGTGGGCTTCGTGGGCGATCGGAGTCTCGGCGAAAAAATTAAGTGTCAGGTCAAACAGCCCCAGAAAAAACACCAGGTACTTCACTTTGATCGGAAAAATCCCCCAGATGTACAGCAGTCGATCGGGCCAGTTGATGGCGTACGCTCCGAGAATTCCGTAGATGGCCCCGGAGGCGCCGACCACCGGAATCCGCGTCCCCCAGGCGAAAATCACCATGCTGAGTCCGGCAACGATGCCGCAGATGAGGTAAAACTGAAGAAACCCGTCGGCTCCCCACACCCGTTCCAGGGAAACCCCGAACATCCAGAGCACAAACATGTTGAAGAAAAAGTGCCAGAACCCGCCGTGGACGAACATGTAGGTGACGAGCTGCCACACGTATCCCTCAAGAACCATGGCGGGCACGAGGGCGAACAATTCCCCGAACCAGAGGAGTTCAAATTCTCCCTGTTCAAAATTGAGTACTCGCAGCAACCCGTATTGTCCCGCTCCACCAAAATACAGCAGTTGAAACAGAAACACGATCCCGGTGGCGATCAGGAGCCATTTGATGAGCGGGCTCATCCCGGGTCCGATCATGGTCATTTGAGTGCGTTTCAGAACGGTTCACCCCGACGGCAATCCAGCCACGGATCTGTTCCTTTCTGCCCCGCTTGAAGGAACCATTGTAAACCGTCTCCCCCCGGGACATACACCCCGGTCGAGAACCTGTCACGTGGGGAGGCGGTTCGCTATCCTTGGTACGGATGAGGCGACCGGCAGGGAAAGGATGATTGGATGGGCACGGCGGGAATTCTCACCGTCGGCAACGAGTTGCTCAACGGTGAGACGGACGAAACCAACGGCGATTTCCTCCATAACCGGCTTCTCGAACGCAACGTCCGGGTGGTTTTTCGTGGCGTCGTCGGGGATCGGCCCGGGGACATCATCACCCAGCTTCGGCTTCACCGCCACCTCGACGCGATGCTGGTCACCGGGGGCATCGGTCCCACCCACGATGACCTCACCCGGCAGGCCACCGCCCATGCCTTCAACCGTCCGCTTCAGCTCCATGAGGGGGCCGCCAGGGCACTACGGGACTATTACGGCGAAGACTTCAACAACCCACGACAATCCATGGCCAACCTGCCCCGGGGAAGCGAGGTCCACATCCTTCGGGACGTCCCCGCCCTGGCGTTCACTGTGGAAAACACCACCGTGTTCCCCGGCATCCCCCATCTTCTCCGGTTGCTGTTCGATCGGGTCGCGGAACGGTTCGGGGGCACCCCCCTGCACCGGGAATCCCTTGAATTTACCGCCCGGGAGGCCGATCTGGCTCCGGCTCTCGCGAGCCTCCAGGATGAATTTGATTCCCTGGAGGTGGGTTCGTATCCGAAGCTCAACGGAACGGTCACCGTCGTGCTTCGCGGGGAGGACGAAACGGTCGTGGACCGGGCCCGAAGCCACCTTGAGAAGAGGATCGACCTCTGATCCGACGGTTTTTCCGTCACTCACCGACCGGTTCCAGTCAAACACCGGCCGGCAAAGTCCTCCGGACGCCTCCACGGTCAGGCCCGAGCCTGCACGGTCACCCCTACTCCCCGAGGTTGGACCGGCTGATTCGACCTCGCTTGAAGGCCCGAACGGTGAGGAACCGATCGGGGGCGGATTGTTTTACCGACGGATGGTCCAGCAGTTCATCCAACCAGGACACCAGAACGTCGTAGCCCTGAAACCAGTCGGAAAACCGTAGTTCGTCCTCCAACCAGCGAAACCGCTGCCAGTACGGACCAAGGCTCAACCCCAGCATGGAATCGGTGGAAGGGCGGTGAGTGCGGATCAATTCCTCGATCCAATCCAGTTCCCCGAGAACAGCCTCTCTTCGTTCAACCATGGAACGGTCGTCTTCAAGCCCGATTCGGAAGGCCTGCACGATAACCTCATCCCACTGCCGAATCGCCAACCGGTGACGCCAGGCCCGGTACGGTTCGTCGGGCCAGCCGTCCTCCCAGCCGGCAACCTCGGCCATCCACCCGGCAATCACGGACGATTCGTACAGGACCTTTCCATCGAACCGAAACAGCGGCACGGTCCCAGTGGGGCTCTGTCGGAGAAAATCGTCCGGCTTGCTCTCCAGATCGATCTCGTCCCTCAGCACCCTGACATC
This sequence comes from uncultured bacterium, assembly GCA_964413525.1. GTDB lineage: Bacteria > T1Sed10-126 > T1Sed10-126 > T1Sed10-126 > CAYPTI01 > CAYPTI01. The sequence goes on from CAYPTI010000006.1 coordinate 25,044, forward strand.
CACCCGGTTGGCCACCGCCAGAACCCGCTGAACGGAGGGACAGTGCACGGAGGTGAGCAACCGGCCAAGAGGATGGTCCAACTTCACGAAAGGAATCCCCAGTATCCGGACAGACTGAACAGCACCGCTGCCCCGAGGAGAATCCCGGCCAGCAAGGACCGAGTGAGGAGTCCGGACGCCCTGAACATCAGGGCAGCCATCCCACCGATTCCGCCGATCAGGGTCACCGCGAACTTCGCGACGGCGGTCTCGGACAGGTCCATCATGGATCCGAGTTGAAAGAATCCCGTGAACAGGACCGCCGCCCAGGGCAATCCGATCACAAACCCGTACAGGGCCAGGCGCTCGTTCCGTTCCTCCTTCCCTGAACTGGGGGAGGATGTCATCGCATGGATGGAACACCCCACCGTCGCCAGAATCAACACCAGGCCCGCAAGCAAATGAAGTCCGACCATGAATTTGTTCCCTTCAACCGAAGAGTTGTACCGCGGTCCAGTAGATGAAGCCCGTGACCAGAGCGGGGAAGGTGATGGTCGCCACCCAGCCCAAGACGATGTTCCGGAGGGTGGAGAAGGATACCGCCTGGGTTCCTTTCGTTAAGCCGACTCCGGCCACCGCTCCAACCACCGCCTGGGATGAGGATACGGGAACGCCCAGCGCGTACTTAAAAAAATCCAGGCAGATCGACATGGCCACCACCGTGCTGAAGGCTGAAAACGGGTCGAGGGTGGTGATCTGCGTGCCAACGCTCCGGATGACGTTTTTCGAGTAGGTGAGGCCACCAACGGCGATGGTTACCCCTCCGAATCCCGCCGCCCAGAAGGAAGCCGGAAGCCCCAGCCAGGGCTCGAAGATTCCCGCCACGAAAAAGGGAGCCACCACGATCCCCGCGTGGGTGGCGCCAAGAACGTACGAACCGTAGGCGCCCGCCACCAGGAGTAACCCCCTCACCATGCGGTTAAAATTCCGCTCATTGGTTACCAGACGGTTGACCAGCCGGCTCCCAAGCTCCTGGATGAGGAACCCCACGATCGCGGCGAGAAACGGACTGATCACCCAGCTTCCAACCATCCGCCCCATCACGTCCCAGGGAGGAATCCCGACGAGGTCCGCGTGCTGAACACCGAGCCCCAGCGACAGACCAAAAAAGGATCCGATGGCTCCCTGGGAGGTCGAAACAGGCATCCCCAACCACGAAGCGATGTTCAGCGCCAGGGCCGCGGCCAGGGCCACCAGCACGGCCAGGTTGATCATCTCCCAGCTGGCCAGTTCCTCGATCCGATCCGCCCGGGGCATCACCTCCCCGATCTCCGTGACCATGCTCTGGCCGCTCGGGGTAACGGCTCCCAGCAGAACAAACGCGGCGAAAATCCAGATGCACGTCCGAAACCGAAGCAGGTTGGAGCCCACGTGCGGCCCGAAAATGTTGCCGGCGTCGTTGGCACCGATTCCCCATCCGAGATAACCGCCCGAGAGGGCTTTCGCCAGGCTGATCAGGGTCTGGAACAAGCCAGTTGTCCGCCCCTCGCTAGAGGTTCCGTTTCGTCAGAATGATGTTCCCCCGGTCGGCCACTCGCTCCATCTGGTCCGAAATGGAGGCAATCCGGGTTACCAGATCCCGGAGGTGAATCTTCTGGGCCAGCGTCAACTTCTCGTCCCGAAACGTTTGCCGGATCACCTGCCACTCAACGTCGTCCACGGACCGTTCGCCCGAGCGGATCTGGTGGATGAACTCCAACCCGGCCTCCCGATCCCCCCGGTCGAGGCTTTCGATCAGCCGGGGCATGGGACGGTACGTGGTGGCGACTTCCCGGGTAAGTTCCTTCACATCCTCAACCACGCTTGAGGTCACACGGGGACGTTCGAGAACAATCATGTTTGAACTTTCCTGGGTACGGTTCGCCACCACATCCATGTATTCGACGAGCTTGATGTAGTCCTCCCGCAACATCGGAAAGAACGCCCCCCGGTACAGGGACCGCTCGACCTCGCGGCGGATCTCATCGGCCTCGTGTTCCAGATCCTGAACTTCATAGGCAAAATCTTCGTAGGCTTCTTCCTCGTTCAAATAGGCGAACACCAGATCCTTAAACACTTCCAGCGCCTGCTGGACCAGCTGGGCGTGCTCCCGGATCAGAAACCGGGTTTCCTCCTCTTCGGGGGCAAAAAAGGAAAACATCCCTGGGTCCTCCCTGGCGTCGAGTCCAACCGGTGTCGGATTCGGGCGGTCAAATCCTATGGAAGCAGGGGGGTTCCACCAACCCCCACCCAAATTTTCAACCTCGTCCCCGGAACCAAAGTTCGAAGGGAAGGATCCCCGGGGAGGCGGAAACGAACCTCCGAGCAAGCGGAACGGTCGGAGCGGAGGAACCGTCGTCGGAAGGGGGAGACCGGAACGATCCCCGCCCGGATGGGACGAACGGCATGACCGACCGAGAAATGACGTTCCCGAGCCGGGAGAGGATCTCAGGAGGTCAACGGAGGAAGGTTTTCGAAGAACTCACTCGAACAGACAGGAGAGGAAGAGGACCCCCCAGCCAAGGAGCAGCAACAATCCCCCGATCGGGGTCACCGGCCCCAACCAGCTCCACCCGATCAGCACCAGGAGGTAAACGGATCCCGAAAACAGCACCACCCCGGCGATCCAGGTTCCGATCACCAGATTCGTCCAGGGCCTGGATCCGGAATCACCCACGGCCAGCAGTGCGACGGCATGAACCAGCTGAAGGAGTATCGCCCAGCGCAGTCCGGGGAGCCGTCCCGGTTCGACCATCCCGGCCAGAACGTGGGATTCAAGCGCCGCCAGAACCACTCCGGTCAGTCCAAACAGGGCAGCCGCGAGGGTCGAGGGGGACTTCACGATTCGGGTTCCCCGGCGGGGACCCGGGAGAGCCGTACGGGAATGGATCGATCAATCTCGATGCTCTGGCGGGTTACCCGGCAGCGAAAGGCCTGCAGGCCGACCCCCGCCTCCGCTGCCTCCTCCAGGGCCCGAATCCAGGACTCATGGCTTGGTTCCTGGATGCAGACTCCCTCGACGTCCGACCGCTGGACCACGAACACGCACTCCGCCCGCTG
>CAYPTI010000007.1:0-1722 GCA_964413525.1 uncultured bacterium
TCGTTGCTGTCGGTGTACCCGGCCAGCGAACCCTCCTTCGACGTGTCCATCACCTACCCTGACCGGTCGATTGACGATCAGGTTTATCGCTGGGAACCTGATCCCGAGCGGTTCCCGGAGGACCTGGCCGCCGCCCGGACGTTCGGCTTCGAGGACGAGGCCGAAACCCTCCGCGAACAGGGTCTGGCCCGGGGAGCCGGACTTGAGAACACGCTGGTCTTCAACGACGGCGGACTGCACGAGGATCAGTCCCTTCGGATGGAGCGAGAACCGGCCCGCCACAAGACCCTGGATCTGCTGGGGGATCTGGCGCTGGCGGGTGAATTCGTGGTCGGCCGGGTGGTCGCCCATCGAAGCGGTCACTCGCTGAATCATCGAATCGTCGACCATTTGCGGGAGAAAACGAAGAAGCTACCGGATCGCAAGGTCCGGGAGGGACGGAGAACGGGAGGAGTGATTCCCGCCGATCGGATCCGGGGCATCCTCCCGCATCGGTACCCGTTTCTTCTGCTGGACAAAATTCTTCATATCGATCACGAGAACCAGACCGCCTCGGCGCTCAAAAACGTCACCATGAACGAGGAATTTTTCCAGGGTCATTTTCCGGACGATCCCATCATGCCCGGGGTCCTGATGCTGGAGGCCATCGCTCAGCTTGGCGGAGCCTGCATCCTGGACCGGCCGGAGAACGACGGAAAGAACACGTATTTTATGGGGGTGGACGATGTGAAGTTCCGGAACCCCGTCCGGCCGGGCGATCGACTTGTCCTTGAGGTGAAGGGCCGGCGCATCGGGTCCCGATCCGGCATGATGGACGGTTACGCCTACGCCAACGGGACGCTGGCGACCGAAGGATTGTTCAAATTCATGCTCGTGGAAAACGGTGACCGACCCTGACTGACATCCATCCGACCGCCGTGATCGAGGAGGGGGCCGATCTGGCCTCGGACGTCCGAGTCGGTCCCTACAGCATCGTGTCCGGGGAGACGACCATTGGTTCGGGGACCTCCCTGGGGGGGCACGTCGTGACCGAAGGGAGGGTACGAATCGGTGAAAACAACACGATCAGCGACGGGGTGATCATCGGAACCCGACCCCAGTCCCGCGTGATCGAACACGAGGACACCGGGGTCTGGATCGGTGACGACAACGTCCTGCGAGAATACGTGACGATCAACCGGGCCATGGAAGAAGCCGGAAAGGATACGCGGATCGGAAACAACAACATGCTGATGGCATATTCCCACGTGGCTCACGATTGTTTGCTCGAAGACGAAGTCACCCTGACCAACAGCGTCGCGCTGGCCGGCCACGTCACCATCGAGGAACGGGTGAACGTCGGCGGACTGACCGCGTTCCATCAGCACGTGCGGGTGGGTGCCTACGCCATGATCGGGGGGCTTTCCCGGATTAACCAGGACGTGGTCCCCTACATCCGGGTGGCGGGAAACCCCGCCGAAGTCTACGATCTGAACGCCATCGGGTTGCGGAGGAACGGGTTCGACCGGGAGGCCCGGAGTCGGTTGAAGGAAGCCTTCCGGTACCTGTTCCGGGAAGGATTGAACACCTCTCAGGCGTTGCAGAAGATTCGCCGGGAGATGCCCGAGAACGACTCGGTCCGGCGGCTGGTCGAATTCGTGGAAGCCTCGGATCGCGGCATCCAGAAGTGAATGAACCGCTCGGCCTGATCGCCGGGGAGGGGGATTTGCCCCGGCGGGCGGT
>CAYPTI010000007.1:1822-23762 GCA_964413525.1 uncultured bacterium
CGACTCCGGGGATTGACCCTGCTGGGGATCGACGAGCTGTTTCCCGACTGGTTAACTCCCCGGAAGCATCTGGCCGGCCCGGAACCCTCCGAGGAAAGCCGCCGGACCCGGGAGGTACTGGCTCCCGTGGCCGGCTGGCTGGCCGATCGCGAGGTCGGTCAGACCGTTCTCGGATGCCGCCGAACGGTCGTTGCCCTCGAGGCGCTGGAAGGCACCTTTGAGTGCATCGACCGGGCGGGCTCCCTGGCCGGTCCCGGTTGCGTGATGGTGAAACGGGCCCGGTCCGAGCAGGACCTGCGGTTTGAGGTCCCGGTGACGGGGGAAGAAACGCTCCGGAAACTCGTCGACATCGAGGCCTCGGCGTTGTTCCTGGAGGCCGGTTCAACCGTCTGGGTTGAACGGCCGGCGTGCCGTCGCCTGGCGGAGCAACATGAAATCAGTCTGGTTGGATGGAAGGAGACACCTTCGTGGAAACGGTGGCTACCGGGCTTCAACGAATAGTTTTTGACATGGATGATACCCTCCTTCAAACCGGGGTCCTCTATCGACGCGCTTTGCGTCGATTTGCCGATCGGGTGCGGGAGCAATTCCCGCAGGTGAGCGATTCCAAGGAGGTCATCACCCGTCAGGAGATCATCGATCAGGAATCGCTGGCTCAGCAGGGTTTTTCCAAGGAGAGATTCCCCCGTTCCCTGGCCGAGACCTGGAAATACTATTGCCGGGGGTGCGGGGAGGATCCACGGCCCGATGACCTGCGGGTCGCCGAAGAAATCGGGCGGTCGGTGTACGAAACCATTCCCGATCCGCTGGACGGGATGAACGATCTGCTGGTTGACCTCTCCCGCCGGTATGATCTGGTCCTGTACACGATGGGGGATCCGACCGTTCAGCGGCCCAAAATCCGGGAGCACAACCTGGCCGAGCATTTTCAGGAACTTCACATCGTTCCGGCCAAGGACACGGAGACGCTGGCCCGCGTCGTTCAGCCATACTTGCCCGAACAGGTCCTCCTCGTGGGGGATTCCCTGCGGTCGGAAATCCGTCCGGCCCTGGACCTCGGGGTTCCCTGCGTGTATCGGAAGCCGGAGTTCCCCTGGAGTTACCATCAGGTCGAGCTCGAGGAATCGGTCCCGGTGATCAAACGGTTGCCCGAACTCAAACAACTGTTGGACCGAGGAACCTGAGCCCCGCTGGGCTGGAAACCCGGCCTGTGATAAACTAGCTTCATTCAATCCGTCAGGGGTATGTTGATCATGACCAGATTCCGGGAACGACCTCACCTTCCAACACTTGTTGTCCTTTCCTTCCTCATTTTTCTGGCGTTTTCTCTCCCCGCGTCGTCTTCCATTTTCTCCTTCCAGAGTTCTCTGGAAGCCCAGGCCATCGATTCGGCGGTGAATTACACCCGAGATCTTTATTACGATCCCGACGGAGTCGATCTCAAGAAGATGCTCCATGAGGGACTCCGTGAGGGGGTTCTGGCCGCGGGTGGAGATACCGAGACCGTAAACATTGACGCCGAAATCCCGGAGGACCCGGAGTGGAACGACCTTCGTGCGTCGTCCCTCGAACAGCGTCTGCGAACCCTGCTTTCCCGGACGGAAATTGAGGATCCCTCGGCCGAAGCGGTCCTGTACGACGCCGCGGAGGGCATGTTCTCGGCCCTTGAGGATCCGTACACGCGGTTGATCCGGGAGGACGAATACGAGGACCTCAAGACGGAGACGAGTCAGGAGTTCGGCGGCCTCGGGATCTTCATCAGTTTTGAGGAGGAGGAACTTACCGTGGTGGCGCCGATCGAGGGGACACCCGCCTTTGAGGCCGGCCTGATGCCCCGGGATCGGATTACGGAAATCGACGGGGAGCCGGCCTCGGAACTGGAGAACATCCAGGACGCCGTCGACCGGCTTCGCGGCGAGAAAGGCTCCCAGGTCGAGCTGACGATCCAGCGGGGAGAAGGTGAATTCCAGGTTGAATTGACCCGGGATGAGATCCCCATCCAGACGGTGTATTCGGAGATGGTCGATTCGGAACGGGGAATCGGAGTCATCAGGATCACCAACTTCGGGGAGCAGACTGCGCAGGAGGTACGGGACGAGCTGGAATCCCTCCGGGAACAGGGACTGGAAGCGCTCCTGCTGGATCTGCGGGGGAATCCGGGAGGCCTGTTGAGCGCGGCCTCCCAGGTGGCGGACCTCTGGATCGACGAGGGAAACATCGTTCGGACCCAGGGACGAACCTCCCGCCAGAACCAGGGGTTCCCGGCTTCCTCCAGTTCGGTGGACAACGATTACGAGATGATGGTTCTCGTGGACGGTGGATCGGCAAGCGGATCGGAAATTGTGGCCGGGGCTCTGCAGGCTCACGACCGGGCGACCATCGTCGGAGAGCAGACCTTCGGGAAGGGACTGGTGCAGTCCGTTTTTCCACTGGACGACGGCTCGGCCCTCTCGTTGACCACGGCCCGTTACTTCACTCCGGACAACCGGGTGATTCACGGGGAGGGGATCGAGCCACAGATCAAAGTTGAACGTCAGGAACCGGATGAAGAAACCCAGGAAGAACTTCGCCAGCTCACCGAGGAAAACACCATCGGTCGCTGGATCGGTGACCGGGAGGACGTGTCGGGGGATCGGTTGCCGGAGGAATTGGTGCGGCATCTTCGGGAGGAGGGCTACACCCTCGACGAACGGTACATCCGCATGCGGTACAACCAGGTTCTGGCCCGGCAGGAGGGTCGGACCATGGTGATCGATCCTCAGTCGGATTCCCAGCTTCGTCGAAGCCTGAAGGCCTTCCGCGGGTTGATGGATGGAATGAGTCCCGAACAAATTTCTTCCGAAGACGAACCACCGCATTTAGAAGCCTTTTATGAGCGGAAGGACGGGACGCAACTCGGTTCCGAGATTGCCACCGCCTATCGTTCGCTATGAGGCCGGGTGGGATCGCCGGGAACCGGGTTAGGGGGCGTGCGGGTCCCCCCGATCGACCGAACGGCCCGGTTCGTGGTCGGAACCGAAGGGAACCATGAGCAGTCGTGGGTTTGTGATCCTGGGAGGCCTTGTCTTCGCGGTAGCTCTGGGAATTTACGTTTTGGGTCCGGTGTTTCGGGACGGTTCAACCACCGACCAGGATCCTGGTTCCCCGGCGGGAGAAGAGGAAGCCCTCCCGGAGCCGGAATCAGACCGGCCGGATCGGCCCCTGGGTGAGTCGGACCCCGATCGCCCCCGGGTGGCCATCGTGATCGACGACCTGGGATACGAGATGGGAACCGTGGAGACGTTCGAATCCATCTCCCAGGACCTGACGATGGCCGTCATCCCGGACCGTCCGTACAGCGATGAACTGTACGAACGCTGGAAAAACGAGTTTGAGTTTCTCGTTCACATGCCGATGGAACCGCGGGATTTTCCGGAGGTGGATCCCGGGGAGAACGCCCTGTTTCTGGGGATGAACGGATCGGAAATTCGTCGAAGGGTCCGTCAGTCACTGCGCAGGTATCCCTCCGCCGTCGGGATGAACAACCACATGGGTTCGGCTTTTACGGGGGATGCGGAGTCCATGCGACACGTGCTACGGGTTCTGTCGGAAGAAGGGATGTTTTTCCTGGACAGCAACACGACCCGTGATTCGGTCGTTTCCCGGGTCGCCTCGGAGCTGAACGTTCCCGTGGGAGTGAACAGGGTGTTTCTTGACAACGTCCAGTCGCGGGAGCACATCGCCGCTCAGCTGGAAACGCTGATTGACCGGGCCAGGCGGGAAGGGCAGGCCATTGGCATCGGACACGTCCAGTCGATGGAGACGGCCCGGGTGCTGGCCGATCGGCTGCCGGACTACGAGGAGGAGGTTCAGTTCGTTCCGGTCAGCGAAATTATCACGGGCTCGCGGGCCGCACCGGCCGTTCCCCTGCCGGATGCGTTGTGGTGACGGTCGCAGCTTGATTTTTGAATCAATCGTTAGATAATTCGCTTCAAAAAAATTACCCCTGAAGGACAGGAGAAAACCGATGTCTTCCCCATCTGATCTGCACCGTCTGACGGTGAACATCCGCCGCGATATCCTGACCATGCTTCACGCGGCCGGAAGCGGACACCCGGGCGGATCGCTCTCCATGGTGGAACTGCTTACCGCTCTGTTTTTTGACGTGATGGATTATCGCCCCGAAGCTCCCGATTGGGACCGCCGGGATCGATTCGTGCTCAGCAAGGGACACGGGGTCCCGGCCCTGTACGCCACGCTGGCCCATCGAGGGGTCTTTCCCCGGGAAGATTTGATGACCCTTCGGAAGCTCGGTAGCCCGCTTCAGGGGCATCCCGACGTCAGTCGCATGCCGGCCGTTGAGGCCTCCACCGGGTCGCTCGGTCAGGGGTTGTCCATTGCGGCGGGCATGGCAATGGGGAGCGAATTGAACGGATTTGACAACCACGTTTTCTGCCTGATCAGCGACGGGGAAAACAACGAAGGACAGATCTGGGAGGCGGCCCTGTTCGCCCCCAACCATCAACTGGCCAACCTGACGGTGATCGTCGATTACAACAAATATCAGCTGGACGGAGCGACGGAGGACGTGCTGTCCCTGGAACCCATGGTGGACAAATGGGAATCCTTCGGCTGGCACGTGGACCGGATCGACGGCCACGACCTGGAAACCGTGGTGGACGTCCTCGGGGAGGCGCGGAAGGACCGGGAGTCCCCGCACTGCATCATCGCCGACACCATCAAGGGAAAGGGCGTGAGCTTCATGGAAGGGAACAACGAATTTCACGGTCGAGCTCCGACGGACGAGGAGCTCGAACGGGCTCTGGACGAGCTCGCGGTCAACCGGGAGGCGGTGATGACCTGATGGAGTTCGAGATCGGTCTGCCAACACGAAACGCGTACGGCGAAGCCCTTCGAGACCTGGGTGGGGAACGGGAGGACGTGATCGTTCTGGACGCGGATCTTTCCAAATCAACCCGGACCTACATGTTTGCGGAAGAGTACCCCGACCGGTTCCACAACGTGGGCATTCAGGAGGCCAACCTCGTCGGCCTGGCCGCCGGGTTTGCCTCCACCGGATGGGTTCCTTTTGTCAGCAGCTTTGCCTGTTTTCTGGTCTGCCGTGCGTACGATCAGATCCGAGTGTCGGTTGCTTACTCCGAGCTCCCCGTTAAGTTTGTCGCCTCCCACGGCGGCATCAGCGGGGGGGAGGACGGAGTCACCCAGCAGAGCGTCGAGGACCTGGCGCTGATGTCGGCCACCCCCGGGGTGTCCGTGCTCGTCCCGGCCGACGAACACGCAACCCGGGAGTTGACCCCTTCGCTCATGGACATCGACGGGCCGGCGTACATGCGGACGGGGAGACCGAACGCCCCGATCGTGTACGACGAAGAGGATGAGTTCTTCCCGGGAGGTTCCCACCGGCTTCGCCGCGGTGATGACGTAACCATCGTTGCCTGTGGGCTCCTCGTGGCCGAGGCGTTGAAGGCCGCCGACGACCTGTCCTCCCGGGGAATCGAGGCCGACGTTATTGATGCGTACTCGATGAAACCGCTTGACCGAGAGTCCATCGTGAACTCCGTCCGAAAGACCGGCCGACTCGTGGTCGCCGAAGAACATCAGATCTGGGGCGGATTGGGAAGCGCCGTGGCCCGGGCTGTCAGCGAGGTACACCCGGTCCCGACGGAATTTGTCGCCATTGACGACACCTACGCCGAATCCGGGGACGGGTACGAACTGCTGGACGTCTACGGACTTACCGCCCCCTCCATTGAAGAGGCCGTGGATACCGTCCTCTCCGACCGGTCGCCCGTGACGGCCTGATTGGTCGGCGAACCCGTCCATGGGAGAGCCGTTCTGGCAGGATCGGCGGGTCTGGATAACCGGTGCCTCCTCCGGCATCGGCCGGGCCCTGACGGAAGAACTGGCCTCCCGGGGTGCCCGGCTGGCCGTATCGGCCCGCCGGAAATCTAATCTCCGAGATCTTGCCGAACGGTGTTCCGGAGCGGAGGTTCGGGTTCATCCCCTGGACGTTACGGATCGCGAGGCCACCCGGGCCGTTTGTGCTGAATTGAAGGACGCCTGGGGGGGAGTGGACAGCGTCGTCCTGAACGCCGGGATCAGCGAACTCAACGAACCGGGGGAGTTTGACGCCGGATCCGTTCGCCGGGTCCACGAGGTAAACTTCCTCGGCAACGTGTACGGGATCGAGGCCTCCCTTCCCCTGCTGGACGCTTCCGACGATCCGCACCTCGCCGGGATCAGCAGCGCCTCGGCGTACGGACCCCTGCCGACCGCGGGAGCCTACGGATCGTCAAAGGCCGCCCAGAAATATTTGTTGGAATCGCTTCAGTTTGACCTGGAGCCCCGCGGGATCCGGGTTAGCGTCGTTTGCCCCGGCTTCGTTCGCACCCCCCTGATCGATAAGAATGATTTTCCCATGCCGTTTCTAATGGAGCCCGACCAGGCGGCCGCTCGCATCGCCGACGGTCTGGCGAACGGACGTTCGGAGATCCACTTTCCCAAACCCCTGACTCTGGCGACGAAACTGGTTTCCAACCTACCCGGATCGCTGTACCGGTGGATTTTGAGACGAGTCCGGTAGAGCGAATTCGAACCGGTACGGACCGGGTTCGCGTCGGATCCAGGCAGCCGAAGCGTTCCGGGGGGATCTGATCTGGAATCAGTCGTCGAAGCGCTCCGGCAGGTGGGCTGGTGGATGCTGGAACAGGTTTTCCGGGCGGCGGCGTTTGAGGGCTGGGGGACGCTGCTGGTGTTCGTCGTGGCGTTGCTGATCGGGTTGATCGGGCTGGTGATCCTTCAGGCTCGAACCGAAGACCCCAGGGACGTCGTAGACGGCCGTTCGGGCGGAAGAACGGTTTCCGGCCGGTCCGAACCGGGCCGGAGGGGAGCGTCGGGGAGGCGGGATCCTCGGGATCCGGATACAGACGAGGAGTGGCCGGTCCTGCTGCGGGAGACCCGGGGACATCGCGGTGACATCGTCGTCGGGTTTTTGCGTCAGCACGGGATCGAGGTCCAATACGATTCCTCTCCCGGCGGCGGTCTCGGAACCGGACAGGTCGTTCGGGTCGATCCCCGGGATGAATCCGAGGCCCGCCGGTTGCTGGACGATCGGGACCTGCTGGAGAACGCTCCGGAACGGGGGTGACGCTCTTATTACAAGCGGGAAATTGGTGGTATACTATCTCGATTTGCAGGGCCGACCGTGAGGAAACCGGGTCGGCCTCGTCGATTCGCCGGGAGGGTTTGCTGTGAACAACCGCCTGAAGTTCTTTCTTGTGGGGTTGCTGGTGGTCGGAAGCATGGGGTACCTCATCATCTCCGGCATTCAGGCCACCGGGATGCGGTACACAACGGTGGCCGAACTCCACGAACTGGACTTAACCGACTACGAACAGCACGTCAAAGTGACCGGGAAAGCGGTTCCGGGGTCCATCGACTACGATCCTCAGGACACGTTCTTGCGTCTCCGTGTGGAGGATGAGACCGAGGAAACGGTCCGGGTGGAGTACGACGGCATCCGTCCGGACGCCCTCCAGGACGGAGCCGGAGTGATCATCGAGGGGTATTACGACAGCGATGAGAAGGTTGTGGAAGCCTACACGCTGCTGGCCAAATGTCCGTCCCGTTACGAATCTGAACTCGACGCGTCTTCCTCCTACGATTCCTGAGGGAAACGTCCGATCGGGGGAGTGGTTCGCTTCGGCCGGTCGCCCACTCCACGGTACCCGGACTGACCTACGCCGATGATTTCGCTTGCCCAGTTTTCCCTCCTGGTGGCCTTTCTGTGTTCCCTGACCGGACTGGCCGCCGGCGCCTACAGCATGCTGTTCCGAAATCCCCGTGGTTACCTCGTGGCCCGACGCGTCCTCATCGCGGTGTTCGTTCTTGTCGCCCTGCCCACCGTCGTTCTGATGTACGGCTTCATGGACGACTGGATGAGCCTGGCGTACGTGGTCCAGAATTCCTCTCCCGACCTGCCCGAATTCTATAAATTTACCGCCCTGTGGGCCGGGCAGTCGGGCTCCCTCCTGTTCTGGTCCTTCGTGCTGGCCCTGTTCAGCGTCGTGGTGGTCCTCCAGACCCGGGAGGATTCGCCGCTTTCCCGATACCACGGCGTGACCGTGGTTACGCTGGTCGGCATCCAGACGTTTTTTCTCTACATGCTCTACTGGGTCACCCATCCCTTCGAGCAGGTCTGGCAGCTTTCCGACGGATCCCTGGTTTCCTCCGCCTGGGCCCCGGAAGCCGGAGCCGAGGTGGTCACCGCCCAGGCTCAGGGGATGAACCCGCTGCTGATGCATCCGGGAATGGCCATCCACCCTCCGACGCTCTATTTCGGATACATCGGGCTGGCGATCCCGTTCGCCTTCGCCATCGGCGCCCTGGTGAGCGGCCGGACCGACAACCGGTGGGTGAAACATTCCCGGCTGTGGACGATCCTCTGCTGGACCATTCTTTCCTTCGGGATTGTGCTGGGAGGCTGGTGGGCGTACCAGGAGCTTGGCTGGGGCGGATACTGGGCCTGGGATCCGGTCGAGAACGCGTCCTTTATGCCCTGGCTGCTGGCCACGGCCTTTCTCCATTCGATCATGATCCAGGAAAAACGAAACATGCTCAAACGCTGGAATGTGTTTTTGATCTGCGGCACCTTCGTCCTGTCGATTTTCGGGACGTTCCTCACCCGGAGCGGCCTGCTGACTTCGGTTCACACCTTTGCTCAGGACCCGGTGGTCGGCAACTCCTTCATGGTGTTTCTCGGGTTGCTCCTGGTTTTGACCTCGGGCCTCGTGTTCTGGCGCTGGGACGACCTGGATTCGGACCACGAACTGGAATCGATTTTTTCCCGTGAATTTGCGTTTCTGATGAACAACATTCTGTTCGTGGGGATCTGTTTTGCCGTTTTCTGGGGGACCACCTACCCGATCATCTCCGAGGCGGTGACCGGCGAACGGGTTGCCGTGGGTCCGTCCTTCTTCAACCAGGTGACGGTCCCCATGTTCCTGGGGTTGCTCCTCCTGACCGGCATCGGGCCGATGATCAGCTGGCGCCGGGCGTCCCCGAAGAACTTGCTACGGAACTTCACCCTGCCGACCGTGATCGGGCTGATGGTGGTTGGGATCCTCTGGCTGTACGGAATCCACCGCTGGATGCCGCTGGCCAGCTTCGGAGTCTGCGCGTTCGTCGCCACCACGGTCTTCATGGAGTTCTGGCGGGGTGTACGGGCCCGGAGAAACAGCACCGGCGAAACGATCCCGGTTGCCCTCCTGAGGTTAACCTGGCGGGCCCGCCGCCGCTTCGGAGGCTACGTGGTCCACTTCGGTATCATCCTGATGGCGGTGGGGATCACGGCCTCGTCGGCCTTTTCGGTCGACACGGAACAGACCCTGGCCGCCGGTGAAACCATGCAGATCCGTGATTACGAGCTTGAGTATGTCCGGCTGGAGGAAACCACAATATCAAACGGAACCCGGGTGGACGCCCTGATCGACGTCTACCGGGGTGGGGAACGGATTGACCGCAGGTCCCCGGGGCTCGAATTCCTCAGCACCAGCCAGGAGCCGCGCGCCCGGGTGGACATCCGGTCCACCCTGACCGATGATCTGTACCTCGTGCTGGCCGGCTGGACCGACGGGGGAGACGTTACCCTGCGCGTGTACCACAACCCGCTCGTCAGCCTGATCTGGATCGGCGTTCTGGTCCTCGTTTTTGGGGGACTGTACGCCTTCATCCCCCGTCCGGGGCGCGGATGATGGGTACCTGGGTGGTGTACGTCCTCCAGGGGTTGCTCGCGATCGGGGCGGCCGGGTTTGTGCTGTGGCCGGTGGTGCGGTCCCGGGGGCAGGGGACGGTTGACGGTTCGGACGAGGGGGCTCCGGATGAGCACGCCGGACGAACCCGGGTGTTGCTGGATGCCCTGCAGGATCTTGAATACGAACACGATACCGGGAAACTGGATGATGAGGAGTACCGGCAGCTTCGAGCTCACTACGGCACCCAGCTTCTGGACGAGTATTCGCCGGAGGAACTGGACGATCTGCTTGCCGAAACGGCCGACGGACCTCCGGATGACGACCCGGCTGAGGAAGACCTGGAGAGGGCCATCCGGGAAGCCCGCCGGAGGTTGGAGTAACTCGATGGTCGGGTTGTGGTTCAAGCGGGTGAACAGCTCGGGACCCCGACCGAAGGGACGATCAACGTGAATCGATCGGAGCGATACGGATGGTTTTGGAGCCTGTTTTTTGCCCTGATCGGGCTGGCTCTGGTGGCTCCCGGGCTGACTTTCCCCGGGTGGGCCCAAACTCAGCCCCAGGCTGAATCCATGACGTCGAATCTGCAGGTTCAGGTGCAGAGCACCGATCCGGACTGGGAGGGTCGGACGGTTGAAATATCGGTGCTGGTCCACGCCATGGGCATGGAACAGGGTCCCCGTACGGTCGTCGACCCCGTCTCAGTTGACGTGGGTCAGACGGAGCAACTCGGGGAAATTTCCTTCTCCCCCGGCCAGAGCGTCGACCTCGTGGTGACAACGGATCAGGGGACCTTCCTTCAGCCGGTGGCTCCCTCCGAACTCGAACAGGAAGTGGTGGTCGTGGGCGTGGGGGAGGAGACCGGATCGGAAAATCTTTCGGTGGAAACCCACTTCACGATCCTGCAACCCTTTCCCGCCCGGGTGATGGTTCGGGAAATGATCCTGCTGCGAAACGAATCGGACGGACCGGTTCCGGCCGGGGAGGTTGGGTTTGAGATGCTCGGGTCCACGGAACGGGTTCGGCCGGGGCAGGGGTTCCGGGACGAATCCGACTTCACCGTTGAGGAGGATCGACTGACCTACCGGCTGCAGGTTGGGCCGGGGATCACCGTGCTGGAGTGGTTTTACATGATCCCGGCCGAGGACGTCCAGAACCTGGAGCGCACCCTGACCTACCCGACCGCCGAACTTCAGGTCCAGGTCCCTCCCGTTGAGGGGGTGGAGGTGGAGTTCGAAAACCTCAGCCGGACGGAATCCGACCGGCAGGGAACCATGCTGACCAGCCAGAACCTCCAGCCGGGGGATCGATACTCGGTGACTCTGTCGGGGCTGTCGGAGATGGAACTTCCGGGAATGGGCTCGGGCAATGAGCAACCGCCCGGGGGGAGCGCCCGGCAGCCGGGACCTCCTGAACCCGGGACTCAGGCTCCCGACGAACCGTGGCACCCGGGGGGGCAGTCGGAACCGGCCACCACGGGTCGCTGGCCGATGCTGTTGAGCATTCTGTTCAGTCTCCTGGTGTTCGCGGGGTCGTACGCCTATGTTCGCTACCACCTCAACCGTTCGTCGAACGCGGTGGAGGCCGACTTTGTGATTGAGGAGATCGCCCGGCTGGATCGAGCCGCCGAAGAGGGTCTGATCCCCGAGGAGTTTCATCAGCGGACCCGGGAACGCTGGAAGTCCTCCGTTCGGGAACCCGATTCATCAACCGATTAAGCTTTGAGAACCTCGGGTTCGGGTACGGTCCCCAACCGGTCCTTACCGGGCTGAACGGGACGATCCGGGGAGGCGAATGGGTCCATGTCCGGGGACCCAACGGGGTGGGAAAAAGCACTCTGCTCCGGGTTCTGGCCGGATTTCATCGGCCCCGGGTCGGATCCCTCCGCTGGAACGGAGAACCGGTTGACCGGGATCGTCCCGCCCACCGTCAGCGCCTGCGCTACATTGGGGACCAACCGGCCCTGCTGACGGAGTTGACGGTTCTGGACAACTGGCAATTGTACTCGTCGCTGTTTGGACTGGACGAAGTGGGCGAGTCCCCACTTGTCCGGAACCTGCCGGATCACAAGCGGGTCACCGACCTCAGCCACGGACAGAAAAAACGGGTCCAGCTGGCGACCCTCCGGGGGGACCGGCCGGCCCTGCTGCTGATGGATGAACCCATGCTGGCGCTGGATGAGGGGGGACGGGAGGAGGTCCGTCGGCGGGTTGGGATTCTTCAGGACGGGGGGACCCTCGTGGTGACCGCTTCGCCCTCCGCCGAACCGGCGGCCGACCGTCACCGAACCCTGGAGGAACCGACCTGATCGTGTGGATCACTCTGCTTCGATCCGATCTCAAACGCATCTGGTTCTCCCCCCGACACGGGATCGCCATGGTGTTTTTTGGCCTCGTGGTTCTGCTGCTGGTTCATTTTTCGTTGCCGCCGGCCCACGGCCGGCCGGTTTCCCTCGGAGTCAGCGCCCTGTGGCTGGGGTTGTTGCTGGGTAGCGTGATCGGGTTGCCCCCTCTCCAGCACCATCCCGACGCCCGCCGGATGGTCCCTCAGCTCGTGACCGCTTCGTTCTCCGCTCCGGCGTTCTACTGGGAAAAATTTGTCGTCGGGTTCGGGTTGCTGACCGCCGCTTCGGTCGTTCTCGTGTACCCTGCGGCCATCCTGTTTCGATTTCCCTTCGACCGCCGGCTGCTCCTCGGGATCGGGGTTCTGATCCTTGGATGCGTTGGGCTGTCGGCGGTGATGAGCCTCTGTGTCGCGTTAACCGACCGCGGGGGAAGCTGGTTGTTGCCGGTGATGGCGTTCCCTCCCCTGCTTCCTCTGTTGATGGCCGGCACGTCGGTGATGACCCCGCTTCTGGAATCTGAAGCAACCTTCCCTTCCCGTTGGTTGACCGTTTTAATCACCTACGACGTGATGATGCTTGCGGCGGCGACTCTGTTATCGGAATTTCTCTGGGAGGAGGTGCCCCAATGAACCGACTCCGGGTCGCGGTGGACGGAATCCTCGTGCTGCTGGTGGGAACCTGGATCGGATGGATTATGTTTGGGGTCCCTCCGGCCCAGGACCCCGCCGGTGCCTGGGCCCAGAAAATTTTCTACCTCCACGTCCCGTCGGCCCTCACGACCTACCTGGGGGTGTTGCTGCTGGCGTTTGCCGGCGCGGCGACGCTCCTCCGGGACGATCGGTTCTGGGACCGGGCGGTGCAATCGGTGGCCGAGGTAACGTTCGTGTTTTCCACCCTCGTGCTGTTGACCGGACCGTTCTGGGCCCGGCCGGTCTGGGGTGTCTGGTGGCGCTGGGAACCCCGGCTGACCACGTTTTTAATCCTCTGGTTGATGCTCGGGGCCTTTTTTCTGTTGAGGGCGAGCATCCCGCATGGCCGACAGCAACGGATTCACGGGGCAATTTACGGGCTTCTGGTCGTCGTGAACGTCCCGATCGTTCATTTTTCCGTCAACCTCTGGCAACCCGAGCAACAGCTTCACCCGATGGCGATCGAACTGGCGCCCGTGATGCACTATACGCTGTACGGTAGCATGGTTATGGTCGGGGTTCTTTTTGTCAGGATTTTGTGGTTACGATACACTTTTGAACATCAACGAAGGGAGCGAGTGCAATCCCGCTATGACCAACGTTGAGTACCTGCTTGCATCCTACGGGCTGGCCTGGGCCCTGCTGATGGCCTACGTGGGATATCTTCACGTTCGCCTGGCCGGCCTCGAGGCGGAGAACACGGAGTAGCGCCATGAATCCGGTGGTTTCTTCCTTCGGAAATTGACACCGTCGGCTCGGTAAGTACAATTTTGTTTTGAGCAAATTTTTGTCGTGAACCGTTGCTCGGGGGAGGTGTTCCCCCGCCCAGAAAACATGGAGTACGAGGTTGTTTTCTCGGGTTTGTCACCTTTTTAACTGGTTGAGGGAGATACGATGACCGAAGAAATTCCCGGTTTTGATCGGGATCCCGAACTGGACGAGTTGCTCACGTCGGACCTGGCGGAGCTTGATGAGGAGACCCGGACTGATCTTCAGCGTTACAAAGCCCGCCTGCTGAAGGCCCGCCGGGACGCCGATCGTTCCACCGCCAGGCCTCCGTGGTGGGGTGATTCGCCGGCTCCCGAAACCCTTTCCGGTGCGAATTTTTCCGGGGTCGACATGGACGCAGCCCTGGAGGAGGTCGAAGCCGCTGCTGAAACTGAGCAGAAAGCGGAGGAGACATCGGAGGAGGAACCGGAAGACGTCGAGGAACCGGCGGCTGAAGAGCCGGAGGAATCGGCGCCCGAGGAACCCGCCGAGGAAGCTCCCGAAGAATCCCCCGAACCCGAAGAGGTCGAGATCTCGGACGAGGATCTCGTCGAGGTGGGGTTCGAGGTGGATCCCGACCTGGAGGAATTGATCGACCAGGACGTCCACGAGATCGAGTCGGAGGAGAAACGATCTGAGGTTCAGCTGTACAAGTCCCGAAAGATGCAGGCACGCCAGCAGCTGAGAAATCAGCGAACCGGGGGCGGAGGATCGGGGGACGGAACCGACGGAGAGTCGAGCGGGGACGGGGCGGAGCGGGACGGGGAGTCCCGCAAGGCCCCGCCGCCGGAGGACGTCAGCCAGTATCGTGGAGAGCGCAAAATTGCCGATCTGGTGTCCGACCGGACCTCGGGCCGGGAAGTCACCCGCCGGGGGTTCCTGTCCAAGATGGCCCTGGGCTGGGCCGGGTTCGCCAGCATGTTCGCCCTGACCGGGGCGGCCACGGGCCGGTACTTCTTTCCCAACGTGCTGGCCAATCCGCCGGAGGAGTTCGTCGCCGGTCGGGCGGAGGACTACCCGTCCGGCACGGTGAGCGAGGACTTCATCTCCCAGTACCGGGTCTGGATTGTTAACCTCAACAATCGGCTGGTCTCGATCCTGGCGATCTGCACCCACCTGGGCTGCACGCCCAGCTGGTTCGAAGGACAGCAAATCTATAAATGTCCCTGTCACGGAAGCGGCTACCGTAAGAACGGGGTGAACTTCGAGGGGCCGGCCCCTCGCCCGATGGACCGGGTGGCCGTCCGGCTCACCCCGCAGGGAACCCTCGTGGTGAACAAGGCCCGGATCTTCTCCCAGCAGGGGACCCCCGGCTGGGAACACGAAGACGCCTACATTCCCCTGTCATGACGAACCAGCACACGGAATAGGAGAGAAACCACACGATGGCTCAAGAGGAGTTCGACCCCGAGCAGCAGCCGGAGCGTCCGGAGGAAGAACGCCGATCCGGGATCCTGAGCTGGCTGTACAACACGCAGGTCTGGAACTCGATCTTTCGCCACGGCTACCCAAGCGATCAGAAGAACCGGGTCCTGGCCATCCTGGGCAACACCTTCCTTCACCTTCATCCGGCCAAGGTCAAGAAATCCGGCATCAAACTGGAATACACCTGGTGCATGGGCGGGTTAACCTTCTTTCTTTTCCTGCTCGAGGTCGTCACCGGGGTCATGCTGATGTTCTATTACCGGCCGACCACCGAGTACGCCTACAACGATATCCTGGCCCTGCGGGAACACGTTCCGCTGGGGTTCCTGCGGGAACTCCACCGCTGGGGCGCCCATGCCATGGTGATCACCGTCTGGCTGCACATGTTCCGGGTCTTCATGACCGGTTCCTACAAACCCCCGCGGGAGTTTAACTGGGCCGTCGGGGTCGTGCTGCTGGTTCTGACGGTGTTCCTGAGCTTCACGGGCTACCTTCTTCCCTGGGACCAGATCGCCATCTGGGCCATCACGGTTGGATCGCAGATGGGAGCGGCCTCTCCTTTCGTCGGTTCCCAGGGTCCCCTGGCCCCGGCGATTCAGCTCGGGGACGTTCCTCTGGTGACCCAGCAAAGCGACGTGAGTTTCGCCCTGCTGGGTGGGGACCAGGTGGGACGGACAACCCTGCTTCGATTCTACGTCTTTCACTGCGTGGCGGTTCCCCTGATCATGGGCTTTTTGATCGCGGTCCACTTCTGGCGGGTCCGCAAGGACGGAGGGATCTCCGCGCCGTTATGATGCAACAAACCCCCGGGATACTCTTTCTGTTATACAGAATTACAATTTATAACAAGAAAGCGGAGTGCGATGGTTTCGAGGGTGTGCCGGAAATCGTCCGCAACCCTGGTCTGAGCCCTGATGTGAGCTTGGTTTCGAAGCAAGGTTCAGGGATCGCGTCCCGAACCTTCCCCGGGGAAGGTCTCCTCCGGCGTTCGAGTGATCTCCATGGTTGAGTCCCTGATCGAATGGGCCAACTGGATGAGCCGGCCGGAGATCCTGACCACGATTTCAATAATCATCTTCATCCTCAGCCTGAAGTACTACCGGACCTGGACCAAACCCCCGGTGTTCGCCGTGATCTGCGTCCTGCTGGTGGGCTTGTTTGGTGTGAGCATGTTAAATGACTGGTTCTATGTTCAGGTCACCGAAGCCAAACACGTTCCAACCATCGGTTTTCTCGCCCTGACGGTGTTTTTCGGCTGGTTTTCCCTCCGTCAGGCAGCCGTCAACGACGCCTACATCGAGCAGAACCGGGAGATCCCCGAGAAGGCTGAAGCCGAAAAGGACGTCCTGACCTGGCCGGACCTGGTGTTCACCGAATTTCTATCTACCCTGTTCGTCACCGTGGTCCTCATGGTCTGGGCGCTGACCCTCAACGCTCCTCTGGAGGAACCGGCCGCGGCGACCTTTTCCCCCAACCCGGCCAAGGCACCCTGGTACTTCCTGGGACTGCAGGAATTGCTGGTCTTTTTTGATCCGTGGATCGCCGGGGTCCTGATCCCGACCTTTATCATCATCGGTCTGATGGCCGTTCCCTACATGGACCGCAACCCGCGTGGAAACGGATACTATACCTTCATCCAGCGCCCCTTCGCGATCAGCACCTTCCTGTTCATGTGGTACATCCTCTGGGTGGGTCCCATCGTCCAGGGAACCTTCCTCCGGGGCCCCAACTGGGCCTTTTTCGGGGTGTTTGAACCGTGGGACACGGCCAAGACGGCGTCGGCGCGAAACATTGTCCTGTCGGATATTATCTGGGTGGACATCCTGGGGACCCTTCCCCCGCAAACCGGGCTGGAAATTCCGCTCTTCCTGCTCAATCTGCCCGTGGATCCATTCATCCGGGAGATCTTCGGGTTCCTGTTCCTGGCCGCTTACTTCATCATCCCGCCGCTTGTGCTGGCCCGGACCTGGATGAAGGATCTGTACCTCAAACTGGGCATCCTTCGCTACGGAATCCTCTGCTTTCTGGGCCTCAGCATGATCGGCCTGCCCATCAAGATGTACCTGCGCTGGGTGTTTGAATTCAAATACTTCGTCGAAATCCAGCAGCTCTACCTCAACATTTAACGGGAGACCGCCCGAATGAGACTTGTCAATCATCACTACGACATGAACCGCGTCAACTGGGTCTTTTTGATCGGGGCGGTTCTGCTTCTGGCCACCTGGGTGTGGGCTGCCTGGGACGACTACACGAAACCCTACAAAGAATGGCAGCGGTCCTTTTACGACGTTTATGAAACCCAGCTTCGACTGGAAGAAAGCGAACTGTGGACCTCCGAACGGGAGCAGCAGTTGCGGGAACTCCAGCAGCGCCGGGCCGAGCTTGAACAGCAGATCAACGTGCAGGACGAGGAGGTCCGGCGGCTCGAACAGGAGCTTCAGCACCTGGAAGAGATCGAGATCCCCCGTCAGGAAGACCGGGCGTCGGCCGCCAGCCGGCGGTATGCCCCGGTTGAGTACCGCTACCAGCAGGAACAGGTCCGGGCGGCCAACAACCCGGACTACGAGGTGCCCGATCAACTGGAACAGCGGTTTCAGCGGCTACGGTCCGAAATGCGGCAGGAGGACCGCCGGCTTCAGGAAATGGAAGAGGAAGCCACAAGTCTGCGCCAGGAACTGGAGGACCAGCGGTCCGAGATCACGGAACTGGAAGCGGAACTCCAGCAACTGACCCAGGAACGGGAAACCATCCGAGCCACCCTCAGCGATGTGGAGGACAGCTGGGTGAACCTGGTGCTTGAGGCTCCCCTGATCAACTTCATCAATCCCCGGACCGAGGTCGAGCAGATCCAGGTGGACGGACTGTACATGGATTACAATTTCGACCTGGTGCCCCGGCAGGACTTCTGTCAGAGTTGCCACATGGGGATCGATAATCCGTCCTTCCAGCTGGACGACGACGGGACGTTTGAACAGACCTCCACCCAGGAGGCTTTTGCCCAGCAGTTCCCGAACGAGGAACGCCGGGAAGTGATGAAAAACGTCTTCAAAACCCATCCGAATTTTGAGGTCATCGGTGCCACCCAGGGGGATTTCCCGTTCTCGGAATACGGCTGCACGAGCTGCCACATGGGGGACGGCCGGGCGCTGGACTTCACCCGAGCCGCCCATACTCCCTCCAGCGAGGAAGAACGGGAGGAATGGGAGGAACGCTACGACTGGGAACCCCGGGAGTTCTGGGAGTGGCCGATGCTTCAGACCCGGTACCTGGATGCTTCCATTCCGCAGTTTTACGAGCGGGAACACGTCATGGACGTTCCCCATGCCGACCGGGTGAACCGGGGACACGAGGCGTGGATCAATTACGGCTGCAACAACTGCCACAGCGTGGACGGACTGAATTATCAGCGCAAGATCGGGTTCACGCTGGAGAACATCGGCTCCAAGCTGGATCGGTCCTGGACGAAACGGTGGATCGAACGGCCCTCGGACTTCAACGAGAACGCCCGTATGCCCCAGATCTTCCACCGGTACAACCTCGACGATTCGGAGGAACGGGAGAAAAGCACCGCGATCATTCACTCCATCACGGAGTACCTGTACCACCAGTCCGAGGACCTGAACCTTGAGCCCCCTCCGGACGAACGGGGCGATGCCGAGCGGGGACGACGGCTGTTCATGGAGACGGGCTGTGCGGGCTGTCACTCGATGCAGGCCCAGGGGATTGAAACCAGCAACTCCGCCCCCGACCTCTCCCACATCGGATCCAAGGTGGACCGGCGCTGGCTGTACAACTGGCTTCAGAACCCCCGGGACCTGTGGGAGGAGACCCACATGCCCGACATGCGGTTGACCGATCAGGAGGCCAACGACATCACCGAATGGCTGCTTCAACAGGAACACCCGGATTGGTCGGCCGACCAGTTTCCCGCCGAGCTTTCCGGGGATTCGGACATGGAGGCGCTGCTGGATGAGCGGGTCGAGGAACTGGCCCGTGACTTCATCGGCCGGCTGGAAGGTCCCCGCACGACCCAGCGGCGGATTGAGGAGATGAGGGCCGAAGCTCAGGAACAGGGGATCGAGGAACGAAAGCGTCTGGCCCGGTTCGTGGGCTCCCGGGCGGTGGACTATTTCGGCTGTTCGAGCTGCCACATGATCGACGGCCACGAGGGATACAACCGGATCGGTCCGGATCTGGACGGAATTGGCTCCAAAAACCTCCACATGCTGGCTTTCGGGTTCGTGGACATTCCTCACACCCGACAGCACTTCGTCGAACAAAAGTTGAGCCAACCCGGTCTGTTTGACAAAGGTCAGGTGAACGATTACCTGGAAAACCTCCGGATGCCCCGGCCCAACCTCAACGACCGGCAATTGCAGGATCTGGTCACCTTCGTGATGAGCCTGCGGGACGAACGGCTGGTCGGCGAAGAGCGGATCCACCAGGCGGGTCCCGGACAGAAATTCGCCAACGAAGCCCATCAGTTGATGAGCGAGTTTAACTGTCAGGGATGTCACCAGGTGGACGGGCAGGCCCCCATGGTCGGGTTCCTGCAGGATTACTACCAGGAAAAACTCGACGACGGCGAGGAGCTTCAGGTGGCCGGGGAACGGGTTCGAAGCGCCGATCAGATGGCTCATTTCCAGACCGCCCCGAGCCTGACCAACGTCGGCCGCCGGCTGGACCGCGATTGGATGTTTGATTTCCTGAAGGAGCCGGACGGTCCGGGCGGACGGGAAAAGATCCGGACCTGGCAGCACCTGACGATGCCGCAGTTTCACTTCAGCGACGAGCAGGCTTCCACGATCAGCCGGGGTCTGACGTATGAAAGCTGGGGAGAGCTGCCGTCCCGAATTTCCGAGCAGAACATGGTTCCGACCGCGGAATCCGTCGAGGTGGGACGGTACCTGTTCGATCAGCAGTGTGCCCTCTGTCACCTGGCCGAGGGGGAGGACGAGTTCCACACCCCCCAGATGACCCCGAACCTCAATTACATCGGGAACAAATTCAGCTACCGGGGTTTCATGGACTGGGCCGGCTCCCCGGACGACTTCGTCCCGGACGGGGTCCAGACCTACCGCCACCGCGGTATGGTCGGATTCAGCCAGATGGACCTGACCGAGGACCGGCTCGGGTTTGAACCCGAAGGGGAGTACGATACCCGGGAGCAGCAGTTGAAGGCCCTCCGCGACTACCTGTTCCACTACCGGCTCGGAATTCGCGAGGAGGAATGACCCGCCCGGGGGAAGCAACTCCCCGGTGGGGACGACCTCCGTTTCGCCCGATCGTCGCCGGCGTGATGGTCCTTGTTCTCGTGCTTCTGAGTGCCTGCGGATCCTCCGATACGTCACCGGACTCCCCCCCCTCAAGTGAGCCGGTCATCGGTGACGGGGAAATTCGTTTGACCGCCCGCTGGAAGGGTGAACCGCCGGAGCCGTCAAGCGTCGATGTTTCCGGACACGAGGATGAGTGCGGAACCGCTTCCCTGCCGGACCGAAGCACCCTCGTGACGGACGGTACCCTCCGGAACGTCGTCTTGACCGTGGAGTCCGGACCGGAAGGAATCGGGAGGAACCGCCGGGAACCGGTTGAAATTGAACAGGAAAATTGCCTGTATCGCCCCCGGGTGGTGATCCTACAGACCGGTCAGACGCTTGCAGTCTCCGACCACGATCCGGGGTTGCACAACGTCCGGGCAACCCGGGACCGTCGCCAGGTGTTCAACTATTCGACCTATGAGAGCCAGGGATTTACCGAGTCCTTCGAGCAACCCGGGGTGTATCGGCTGGTCTGTGACGTGCACCCCTGGATGGAAGCCTGGGTGATCGTGACCGAGCACGGTCAGGCCGCCGTCACCGACGAAACGGGCCGGGCGTCCCTGGATGAATTGCCTCCGGGCCGTTACGACCTGCGAACCTGGCACGAGGAGTACGGTTCCGTCACCCATTCGGTCGAGCTGTCGGAGGGCGAAACCGTTTCGCTTGAACTCACGTTTCCGGACCCTTCGACCGACTCCCCCTGATCGACCCCCGATTCCGCCTGAACTCCCCGGGGATGGAATCCGATTTTCGGGTACAACCAGTGGCCTCACATTATTTTCATTCAGCGAAGGGCTTCATTTCGGGACCCAATCCCCTCACGATATGGGAGGGGTCCTTGGAATTCGATACACTACGAGTTTGGATACAGGCATCCATAGTGGTCAAATATAGGACGGATTCAGTTCATGGTTTGGTCGGCAAAAGGTCGTGCTTTTGGACCTGGTTGTCCGGACGGAAACCGCCACCGATTTCTGGCTCATTCTCGTGGTCAAGGACCCTTCCGAGGTTTGAATTTCTCGAATTTCGCTTCGGGAAATTCAAAATGCCGCCAGAAACCACTGGCGGTTCCCGTGAACCGGGACCAAACCGGTCCGTTACCTGTGTTCGAACGATGCGATTCAATTGGTGTTGAAATCGAAAGGTGGACAAGCGAAATTTCCTCGGAGGTCAGCGTTAAGCTGACCGAGAAGGATGTGGGGAGGCCGTTTGAGCACAGCACGTCAGAGACGTTCGGGGCTCGGTTTGAATTGAATTCGAAGGGCTAACCCGAACGTAGACCGGCGGATTATTACGATTGGGAATCCAACCCGAAGTTTGAGGGAAGCGTGATTCGCTCGTGAACCAGCGTGACATTTCAATCCGTGGTGCGTCCGAACACAATCTGAAATCCATTGACGTCGACATTCCACGGGAGTCCTTCACCGTGGTGACCGGGCTTTCCGGATCCGGCAAATCCTCCCTGGCCTTCGACACCCTCTACGCCGAGGGACGCCGGCGGTTCGTGGAGTCGCTATCGGCCTACGCCCGGCGGTTCCTCGGACAGATGGAAAAACCGGACGTCGAACGGATGGACGGTCTCTCCCCCACCATTGCCATCGAACAGAAAAATCGCTCCGGCAACCCCCGGTCGACCGTCGGCACCGT
>CAYPTI010000007.1:23862-26214 GCA_964413525.1 uncultured bacterium
CGGGACGTAAAGCACACGGTTGAGGTCGTGGTGGATCGGTTGAAGATTCAGCCCGACGAACAGATGAAGAGCCGGCTGACCGATTCGGTGGAACTGGCCGTGGATCAGAGTGACGGCATCGTGGTCATCGAGGATTACGATTCGGGGGAGACCGTCACCCTGTCCGAACAGTTCGCCTGCTCGGAATGCGGCTACAGCTTCACCGAAGTCGAACCGAGAAGCTTTTCCTTCAACAGCCCGTACGGTGCCTGTGAAGTGTGCGAGGGACTCGGTCAGGACAAGCGTGTGGACCCGGACCTGATCTTCGACGAGGACCTGTCGCTGTCGGAGGGAGCCCTGCGGCCTTTCAGCAGTTCCTCCTCCGACTGGTTTCGTTCGCAAATTGAATCCCTGGCCAGCGAGTACGAAATCGACCTGACCGTGCCCGTCCGTGAACTGTCCGAACAGGATCGCCGTATCCTGCTGTACGGAAGCGACGAACCGGTGGATTTTCACTTTTCCTCCCGGGAGGGAGCGTACAGTTTCGAAGGGGAGTTCGAAGGAGCCATCCCCATCGTCTGGAAACGGCACAAACGGTCCTCGCGGCGCCGGGTTCGCCAGGCGATGGAAAACTACATGTCCAGCGTCCCCTGTCCGGCGTGTGACGGGACCCGGTTGAGTCCCGAAGCTCTCTCGGTGACCGTCCAGGACAAGAACATCGCCGAGGTCTCCCGCATGGACCTGGACGACTGTCGACGGTTCTTCCGTCAGGTCGAGCTGTCCGGCATGGACGCCCGGATCGGGGAACCCATCCTCCGGGAGATCGATCAGCGGCTTTCCTTCCTGGAGGACGTCGGCCTGGAGTATCTCTCCCTGGACCGGCGGGCCCAGTCACTGTCCGGCGGGGAAGCCCAGCGGATCCAGCTCGCCACCCAGATCGGTTCAAGGCTGGTGGGGGTGACCTACGTGCTGGACGAACCGACCATCGGGCTCCACAGCCGGGACAACAACCGCCTGCTGGAGACCCTCAAGGACCTCCGGGACCTGGGCAACACGATCGTGGTGGTGGAACACGATCCCGACACCATCCGGGCCTCGGATTACCTGATCGATCTTGGTCCGGAGGCCGGGGCGGACGGCGGTCGGGTTGTGTTCGAGGGAACCTACGACGAACTGCTCGACGAAGGGGAGGGCTACACCGCCGACTACATGCGGGGGGGTCGTACCATTGACATTCCCGACGAACGACGCAGCTGGGACGAAACCCTCACCCTTCGAGGAGCCCGCGGCCACAACCTGAAGGACATCGACGTGGAGTTCCCCCTCGAGGTCTTCACCTGCCTGACCGGGGTCAGCGGATCCGGAAAATCGACCCTGCTGTACGAGACGCTGTACCGGCGCATCCATCAGGAGTTCCACAAGAGCCAGGAACGACCGCTGGATCACGACCGGCTGGAGGGTCTGGACGAGATCGACAAGCTGGTCAACGTGGATCAATCACCCATCGGCCGGACCCCGCGGTCCAATGCAGCCACCTACACGGGGTTCTTCACCCCGATCCGGGAACTGTACGCCAGCCTGCCGGAGGCCAACGTGAGGGGGTTCGACAAGGGCCGGTTTTCCTTCAACGTCAAGGGCGGGCGGTGCGAGAATTGTGGGGGAGCCGGGGAAGTTGAAATTGAAATGCATTTTCTACCGGACGTCTACGTGACCTGCGACGAATGTGACGGCAAGCGGTACAACGAGGAAACCCTCAAGGTCCGCTACCGGGGGAAAACCATCGCCGACGTGCTGGACATGAGCGTCAGTGAAGCGCTGGACTTTTTCCGCGATCACCGCCGGATCGAACGGCGACTCCAGACCCTGTACGACGTGGGTCTGGGGTACCTCACCCTCGGTCAGCCGGCCACCACGCTGTCCGGCGGCGAAGCCCAGCGGGTGAAGCTGGCCTCCGAACTGTCCAAGGTCCAGACGGGCGATACGCTCTATCTGCTGGACGAACCGACCACCGGACTCCACAAGGAGGACATTCGGCAGCTCCTTAACGTCCTCCACATGCTGGTCGACCGCGGCAACACCGTCATCGTCATCGAGCACAACCTGGATGTGGTGAAGAACGCCGACTGGATCATCGACCTCGGACCGGAGGGCGGGGAGGCCGGGGGAACCGTCGTCGCCGAAGGAACCCCGGAGGATCTACTGGATGAGGAAACCTCCTACACCGGACAGTCCCTGAAGTCCGTTCTTCCCGGGAAACCGGCTCCCGTGGGATGATATGATTCAGGCGATCGTTCTCGTCCTGGGGACTCTTCTGCTGGTCTTTTTTCTGCTGGTTTTGGGGAGGGTCCTGTACTGGAACCTACGGGGACGGAG